>JBKOVG010000065.1:0-64260 GCA_046723845.1 Candidatus Methylomirabilota bacterium
GAGCTGGGCGTACATGCCCGCCGCGGAGATGCCGATACCCTGCTGGCCGCGGCTCATGCGCAGCCGGTGGAACTTCGAGCCGTAGAGGAGCTTGGCGAAGATGGGCGGGATCTGCTGGCGGACGATGCCGGGGCCGTTGTCGCTCACCGTCACGCGGAAGCGCGTGGCCTGGCTGGCCGGGGGCGGCGCCGCGCCGTTGTTGGGGGCGACCTCGAGGGTGACCACCACGTCCGGCAAGATGCCCGCCTCCTCGGCGGCATCGAGGGCGTTGTCCACCGCTTCCTTCACGCAGGTGAGGAGCGCCTTGCGCGGGTTGTCGAAGCCGAGGAGATGGCGGTTCTTGGTGAAGAACTCGGAGACGGAGATCTCGCGCTGGCGCGCGCCCATCTCGGCGGCGGAGACGGAGGCTTTCGGCGCGGCGGCGGACGCGGGAACCTTGGCGAGAGCGGTGGCCATCTCCCTACGTGATACCAAATCTCAGCGCCCTCGCCCACTTTTTATGTGGCGAGGCGGCGCGCCATCGATGGCCGGCCGTCGCCGCCCGTGGCACAATCAGCGGGTGAGCAGCTCCACCCGTCTCGCCGTGCTCAGCCCGCTCGTCGCCCTCGGGGCCGTCGCGGCCTACGTCCTCCTCTTCCGCGTCGCCCTCGTTCGCAACCACCCCGAGGCCTACGTGGTGGCCTTCGCGGTGGCCGCCGCGCTGGCCGTGCTCGCCCTCGTGCGCGCCAGGCACCGGCGCTGGCCCGCCTGGATCGCCCTCGCTTTCTCGGGTCTCCTCCTGATCGGCGGCGCCTGGTTCAATTTCGTGGCCGCGCGTGTGCCCGACACGCCCACCGCGCTGCGGGTGGGCGAGCGCGCCCCCGACTTCACGCTAGCCGACGCCAGCGGCCGTCCCGTCGCCCTCGCCGACTACCGCGGCAAGAAGCCCGTCGTCCTCGTCTTCTACCGCGGCTACTGGTGACCCTTCTGCATGGCCGAGCTCCAAGGGCTTGGAGCGCAGCTATCGGAAGCCGAGAAGGCCGGGGTGGAGATCGTGGCCATCTCGCCCGATCCGAACGAGCAGAGCCAGAAGGTGGCCGAGGGTCTCCGCCTCGGCTACCGGTTCCTCTCCGACGGCCATCTGGCCGTGGCGCGGCGCTATGGGCTGATCCACGCGCGCGGCGGACCGGACGGCCAGGACGTGCCGCGCCCCGCCACCGTGGTGCTGGATCGCGACGGTGTGGTGCGCTGGTTCTCCGTGAGCCACACCTTCCAGGTGCGCCCCGACCCGGGCGACGTCCTGCGCGCCGTGCGCGCGCTCTAGCCGGCGGCGGCCATGGGCGACGCGCCGCAGAACATCTACGACGACCCGGAATTTCTCGCCGGCTACGCGACGCTCGAGCGCTTCGGCCCTGGTTGGACGCGCGCCGTCGAGCATGCGGACTTCATGGCTCTCCTCCCCGACGTCGACGGCAAGCGCGTGCTCGATCTCGGCTGCGGGCTCGGCCAGCTCGCCCTGCACCTGGCCGAGCACGGAGCGGCCAAGGTCGTCGCCGTGGATCTCTCCGAGCGCATGCTCGCCGTGGCCCAGGCTGAGCGCGCGCATCCGCGCATCACCTATCGCCGCGAGGCGCTCGAGCACGTGGTGTTCGACTCCAAGCGCTTCGATCTAGTGGTCAGCTCGCTCGCCTTCCACTACGTGGAGGACTACGCGGGGCTCGTCCGCCGCATCGCACGCTGGCTGGCGCCGGGTGGCGTGCTCGTCTACTCGACGGAGCACCCCATCTACACGGCCATCGATCCCGCCACCGGCTGGACGACGGACGCGGAGGGGCGCCGCCTGCACTGGGCGCTGGACCGCTACGCCGACGAAGGCCGGCGCGCGCAGCGCTGGTTCGTGGACGGCGTGCGCAAGTACCACCGCACCTTCGCCACCCTCGTCAACGGCCTCGTCGACGCCGGCCTCGTGGTGGAGCGGGTGCTCGAGCCCGTTCCCGACGCCGAGACGCTCCGGCGCCGTCCCGACTTCGCGGACGAGGATCGGCGCCCCACCTTCCTCCTCGTGCGCGCGCGCAAGCCGCGCTGACCCGCGGTATCGTAGGGGCATGCCGGGCAGCGATGGGAAGCCCGCGGCAGCGGATCTGGGTCCCGAGGCCCTGGCCTATGCGGATGCCCTGCACAACCTCGCCCGCTATCTCACGGGCACCGACACCGACGCGGAAGACCTGGTGCAGGAGACATACAGCCGTGCCCTCGGCAGCGCCGCGCAGTTCACCCCCGGCACGAATCTCAAGGCCTGGCTCTTCCGGATCCTCCGCAACGCCTTCATCAGCCAGTACCGGCGCCAGCGCGGCAATCCCACGGTGGGCGGCCTCGACACCGTGACGCCCATCGGGTACGGTCCGGCCGACGTGGGCCGGGCCAAGGACGAGGTGGAGCTCGACCGGCTGCGCAAGGTCATGGCAGAGGAGATCGAGCGCGCGCTCATGATGCTCGCGGAGGACGCGCGCACGGTGATCCTCCTCGACCTCGAGGGTCTCACGGAGGTGGAGGTCGCGCACGTGCTCGGCTGCGCGGTGGGCACGGTGAAGTCGCGGCTTTCCCGCGCGCGCGCCGCCCTGCGCTCGCTCCTCAAAGACTGGAAACGATAGGACAGGGTATGGACTGCCGCGACGTGCGCGATCACCTGCTCGACTTCCAGCGCGGCCAGCTCGGGGGCGACGTCGCCACCGAGGTGCGCCGTCACATCGACGGCTGCGTCGAGTGCGCGCAGGCCGAGCTGGTGGAGCGGGAGCTGACCCTCCTCCTCGAGCGCCGCACCCCCCAGTATCCGGCGCCCATCGGGCTCAAGCGGAGGCTCATCGCGCGGTGGCCCACGGTGCTCGCGCCGCCTTCGCCCACGAGCCCGCGCCCCTGGCCGCGCGTGCTCCTCCCCGCGGCCCTCGCCGCCGCCGCGCTCCTCCTCCTCGTGCCCGTGGCGTTCCAGCTCCTCTCTCCGCATGGCCAGGCCAGCGCCGTCATGGTGAGCGAGGCCGTCAACGACCACGTGCGGCTGCTCCAGAGCCAGCGTCCGCTCGAGGTGGAGAGCAGCGGCATCCACCAGGTCATCCCGTGGTTCACGGGCAAGCTCGACTTCGCTCCTGGCATCCGCTTCGCCGGCGACGAGGAGTTCCCCCTCCGCGGGGGCGCCGTCGGCTACTTCGTGGACCGCAAGGCGGCCACCTTCGTGTTCGGCCGCCGGCTCCACACCATCTCCCTCTTCGTCTTCAAGGCCGAGGGGCTGCCGTGGCCCACGAGCAGCCTGGAGCGTGTCGGCCGCGAGGAGATCTATCGCAGCTCGGCGCGGGGCTTCAACGTGCTGCTGTGGCGCGAGGGCGAGCTCGGCTACGCCCTCGTCTCCGACGTGAACGCGCAGGACCTGAAGCTGCTCGCCGCGAAGCTCTCTCCCTAGCCGCCGGGAGGCACCCCGTGAGCCAGAGCCGGCCCGGGCACCACCTTGTTTGACTCCGCTCCCTCCCTCTGTCAGGATCGGCACGTCATATGACGGTGCGCGTCAAGATCCTCGCCATCTCGGCTGTCCTCCTGCTGCTCTTCGCCGTCGTGCTCGTCAGCTCCGTGATCATGCAGGAGCACAGCAGCCGGAAGGTGGCGGCCATCGTCGACTATCATTTGCCGCTCGCCGCCACCATCGCGGACCTCGACGTGGCCACCGACAAGTACGAGCTGATCGTCGAGCGGCTCCTGCGCGAGCCGGATCGGCAGAGCGTCACCGCCGACGCCCAGCGCGGTGAGCTCGAGAAGACTCGCGAGCGCATCGCCGCCGACTTCGACAGCGCGGCCGCCCTCCTCGGCCGCGCTCTCACTGATCCGCGCACCGACGGGAACGACCGCCTGGTCTTCGCCAAGGTCCAGCGCTCCCTCGAGTACCTGAAGCGCTACGAGGAGCCGTTCCTCGCCCTTGGCGGCCAGGTCGAGGCCACCTACAACGCGGGCAAGCTCGCCCAGGCCACCACGCTGTCGCGTCAGTTCGAGCGGTACGAGCAGGCCTTCGGTCCGGACATGGCCGCGATGCGTGCGGAGCTGGTCGCCCTGGCCCGCGTGTCCACCGAGCACACCTACGAGCAGCAGACGCGCATCCTCCGCCTCAACGTGATCCTCTTCGCGGTGGCGGTGGTGATCGGCCTCGGCCTGAGCGCCATGGGCGCCCGGCGGCTCGTGCAGGCGCTCTGGCGCGTGGTGGACGGGGCCAAGGCCATCGAGGCGGGGGACCTCGCCGTGAAGGTGCTGGTGACGAGCCGCGACGAGATCGGACAGCTCGCCGAGGCCTTCAATCGCATGGCGGAGGAGCTCAGGACCAAGGAGCGGATCAAGGACACCTTCGGCAAGTACGTCGATCCGCGCGTGGTCGCCCAGCTCATCGACACCTCGAAGGACATGGACCAGGCGGAGCGGCGCGTCGCCACCATCCTGTTCTCCGACCTCAAGGGCTTCACGGCCATCAGCGAGCAGCTCACCGCCACCGCCATGGTCCGCCTCCTCAATCGCTACTTCACGGTGGTCGCCGACCAGATCCGTGCCCACAACGGCGTCCTCGAGAAGTACATCGGTGATGCCGTGATGGCCTTCTGGGCCGCCCCCTTCTCTACGGGCGATGATCACGCGGCTTCCGCCTGCCTCGCCGCCCTCGCCCATCGCGACGCGGTGGCCGCCCTGCGCCCGGAGCTGCCGGACCTCCTCGGGCTCCGCCGCAACATTCCCGAGCTCACCGTGCGCATGGGGTTGGCCACGGGCGAGGTGGTGGTGGGCACGGTGGGCGCGCCCACCGCCAAGTCCTTCGCGGCCATCGGCGACATCACCAACCTCGCCTCGCGGCTCGAGGGCGTGAACAAGGTCTACGGTACGAGCGTGATCCTCGCCGAAGAGACCTACCGGCTCGCCCAGGCCGTCGTCGAGGCGCGCGAGCTCGACATGGTGGTGGTGGCGGGGAAGAGCGAGCCCGTGCGGATCTACGAGCTGCTCGGCCGCGTGCACGAGGTGGACGCGGCGCTGCTCGAGCTGCGCGAGCTCTACGTGGAGGGTCTGCAGGCCTATCGCGGGCGCGACTGGAGCGGCGCGGGGCGATGCTTCGCGAAGTGCCTCGAGCTCAGGTCGGGCGACGGTCCCGCGGCCGCGCTGCGCGATCGGAGCGGGATGTTCGCCGCGACTCCCCCGCCTCCCGACTGGGACGGCGTGTGGCATCTCCTCGAGAAGTGATGCCGGAAAGAGGCTAGAATCGCGCCATGAAGATCCGCGTCGGAGTGGGAGCCGCGGGCGCCGCGTCCAATCCCGACGCCCTCGCCGAGCTGGTGGAGGGCATCGACGCGTTCGGCTTCGACTCGCTCTGGCTCTCCGAGGTGCTCACGGGGCCTGTGATCGATCCCGTGGTCGGCCTCGCCTGGGCGGGCGCGAGCCATCCGCGCGTGAAGCTCGGGACGACCATGCTGCTGCCGGGACGCAACGTGGTGCGTCTGGCCAAGCAGCTCGCCAGCCTGGACGTGCTCTGCCGCGGCCGGCTCCTCGTCACCCTCGTGCCCGGGCTGACCTATGCGCCGGAGCGCGACGCCATCGGCGTGGAGCCGAAGCGGCGCGGCGCCGTCATCGACGAGGCGCTACCGCTCCTGCGGCGGCTGTGGGCGGGCGAGACGGTGAGCCACGAGGGCGCGGTGGGCAGCTTCCGCGACGTGAAGCTCTCCCCGCTGCCCGTGCAGCAGCCGCTCGAGGTGTGGCTGGGCGGCACGCTGCCCGCGGCCCTCGAGCGCTGCGGGCGTCTCTCCGACGGCTGGCTGCCCTCGCTGTGCACGCCGGCGGAAGCGGCGGCCGGCCGCCTGGTGATCGAGGAGGCGGCGGCGAAGGCGGAGCGGACGATCAGCCCCGAGCACTTCGGCATGAGCATCGGCTACGCCCGCGCGCCCATCGATCCCGCCACCACGCGGGTGATGGCCGCGCGTCGGCCCCGCTCGCTCGAGCTCACCCCGGTGGGGCTGCCCGCGGTGCGGCAGCTCATCGAGCGCTTCATCGGCGTGGGCTTCTCGAAGTTCGTGCTGCGGCCGGTGGTGCCGCCCGCCTCCTGGCGAGAGGAGCTGGAGACGCTCGCCGCCGCCGTGGGCGACCTGCAGACCTAGCCCAGACTATTCACAAACTTGTGAGCGCGAGACGGGTGGGTCCCGTCGTCGGGGGCACGGGTGCGCTCATGCTGCGTCACCCGCTCGCCTGATTCGCAGCCCTCCGGGCTGCGCGCAGGACGAGGGGGTCCCACTCCGCCTGAGCGCACCCGTGCCCCCGCCGCCACCCGCCCGGTCGCACGTGCGGAGTTGTGAATAGTCCGGGCTAGATCGCGCGCGGTCTATCCCAGGAACAGCTCGCAGGTGTCGAGCCACGCCTGCGTGGTCAGCGCGAGCGACTCCACGTCCACGCGCTCGTCGTTTCCGTGAAAGCGGCCCGCCATGGCTTCTGCGGTGAGCTCACGTGAGAAGAGCCCGAAGCCGTAGGCCACCGCCCCGTGCTCGCGGAAGTAGGGCGCGTCGGTGAAGCCCACGATCATGCGCGGCAGGAGCTTCGCCCCCGGGTAGTGCCCATCCACCACCTTGGCGAGCACGTTCCAGAGGGGCGTGCCCGTGGGGGAGGCCGAGGCCTGCTTGGAGAAGAGCTTCTCTACCACGACCTCTTCCGAGAGATCGCCGAGGGCCTTGTCGATGTGGCGGCGCACCTCGTCCTCGTTGTCGCCGGGGATGGTGCGGATGTCCACCTCGATGTCGACCACGTCGGGGATGACGTTGATCTTCACCCCGGCGCGGCAGATGTTGGGCGAAAACGTGGTGTGGGTCGCCGACCACGCGAAGCGTGCCACGTCCTTGGGCAGCTTGGCGATGGCGTCGTCCACGCGGCCGGGATCGCGCAGCGCCTCCCTCATGGCAGCGTCCACCCCAAGGGTGTCCACGAAGCCCTGCCAGAGCTCGTCCACATAGGGGGCGGGACGATAGTCCGCGAGCCGGCTCACCACGTGGGCGGCCTTGACGAGGGCGTTGTCGGCGCCGTAGGGCATGGAGCCGTGTCCCGGCGTGCCCGTGACGCGCAGCCGCCGCCAGGCCACGCCCTTCTCGCCCACGTGCACGGTCACGTTCATCTCGCTGCCACGCGAGCTCACGATGCCGCCGTTCTCGGTGAGGAGATAGTCGGCGCGGAGGGCATCCCAGTGCCGCTTGCACACGTGCCCGGCGCCGTAGACGCCGCCCGCCTCCTCGTCGGCGCACGCGAGATAGACGAGGGTGCCGCGAGGCCGCCAGCCCTTCCTGGCCAGCGCCTTGAGGGCCACCGCCTGCGAGGCGGTGAGATTGAGCATGTCCACGGCGCCGCGTCCCCACACCTCGCCGTTCACCAGCTCGCCCCCGAAGGGATCGCGTGTCCAGTGCTCCGGGGTCACCGGCACCACGTCGGTGTGTCCCATGAGGCAGAGGGTGGGCGCGGCGGGATCCGTCCCCTCGATGCGCGCGATGAGGCTCCGGCGTCCCGGCGCGCCGTCGGGCTCGTAGACCTCCACGTCGAGCCCGCTCTGGCCGAGATACGCGCGCAGGAGATCGCTGTTGCGCACCTCCTGGCCCGATTCCACAGTGCCGTCGTTCACGCACCGGTTGCGGATCATCTGCTGCAGGAGCTCCACCGTCTCGTTGGTGAGGGCGTCGTTCATGGTGCGCGACACCATAGCATCGTTTGAGGCTAGAATCACAGGTCATGGCCACGCCGCGGCGATCCACGCAGAGGACAGCGCGCACGCCCGTCGAGCGTCTGCGCCGGATCTGTCTCGCCCGGCCCGAGACCACGGAGAAGATCGTGTGGGGCGAGCCGACCTGGCGCGTGAAGGGCAAGCTCTTCGCGCAGCTCGACGACCATCACCACGGTGCCGATCATCTCGCAGTATGGCTGCCCGCGCCCCTCGGGGAGCAGGAGTCGCTGATCTTCCTCGACGCCGAGCGCTTCTTCCGCCGCTTGTACGTGAGCGGACGGGGCTGGGTGGGCGTGCGTCTCGACGGGCGTCCGGACTGGAAGCTCGTGGCGTCGCTGGTCCAGCAGGCCTATCGCGAGGTGGCGCCGCCCCGGCTTCGCAGGCGATCGGAGCGGCCACGCCTCGCATCTCCGAGCGAAGGAGATCCTGATGCGAGTCATCGACATGGAGTGCAGCATTCCCAAGAACGAGAACACCGCGCCCGCCGCGAGCGCGGCCGCGCCCGCCGCCGCGGAGCGCCCCGCGGGTTACGGCATGGCCAACTACGGCCGCATCTTCCGCTCGCGCGCGGAGGGCGGCGACGCGCGACCGACCACCGAGCTCTCCCGTTACGTGGAGATGCTCGGGCGCGCGGGCATCGTGCGCTCCGTTCCCTTCGGCGTCACCAATGACGAGCTGTCCGGGCTCCTCCGCGAGTATCCGGATCGCTTCATCGGCTTGGCCCGCATCAGCGGCCTCATCGGCATGAAGGGCGTGCGCGAGCTGGAGCGGCGCGTGCGGGAGGAGAAGTTCCAGGCCCTCGGCGTCTCCGCCCTCGTGGACGGCATCCCCGCCAGCGACCGGCGCTACTACCCGCTCTACGCTAAGGCCGCCGAGCTCGACATTCCCGTGCGCATCTACTCGTCCATGAACTACGCCACGGATCGCCCCTACGACCTCGGCCACCCGCGCCACCTCGACCAGGTCGCCATCGACTTTCCCGAGCTCACCCTCATCGGCGGCCTCGGCGGCTGGCCGTGGGTAAACGAGATGGTCGCCCTCGTGCGGCGGCATCCCAAGCTCCACCTCGACACCTCCGCCCACCGCGCCAGGTATCTCGGCCAGCGCGGCTCGGGCTGGGAGATGCTGATCCAGTTCGGCAACACCCTGATCCAGGACAAGGTCCTCGTCGGCCTCTCCGCGGGGCTGGTGGGCCAGACGCACGAGACGCTCATCCAGGAATACCTCGCCCTCCCCCTCAAGGACACCGTCAAGGAGAAGTGGCTCTTCGGCAACGCCGCCCGCATCTTCGGCATCAACTGAGCCCATCGTTACGGGAGACCTCATGACCGACCGGACCCAGCACGTCTATGTCATCCAGGGTCGCACCGAGCGCGACTACGCCGACTGTCAGGCCGCGGTGGCGCACGTGCCCGCTCGCCTGACCACGCTCCCCTTCCTCGACAACGAGTACGAGGTCGTCGGGCATGCCCGCGACGCCGACGCCCTCATCATCTCCTCCACCCCGGTGACCCGCGGCGTGATGAGCGCGCTGGAAGGGCTCAAGGTGGTGGTGCGCACGGGGGTGGGCTACGACGTCATCGACGTCCCCGGCGCCACCGACCTCGGGGTGATCGTGGTCAACGTGCCCGACATCTGGGTGCGCGAGGTCGCCAATCACGCCCTCGCTCTCCTCCTCGCCTGGAATCGCAAGATCATCACCCTCGACCGCAACGTGCACGCGGGCAAGTGGGGCGGCGGCGTGCCCAGCGCGTGGACGGGCTCGCTGCACGGCGAGACGGTGGGCATCGTAGGGCTGGGCAACATCGGCAGCGCCTTCGCCCGCCGCGTGGTCGCCTTCGAGACGAAGGTGATCGCGCACGACCCCTACGTGGACGACGCGCGCTTCAAGGAGCTGGGAGTAGAGCGCGTCTCCCTCGAGGCGCTGGCCGAGCGCTCCGACTACGTCTCCGTGCACACCCTCCTCAACGCGGAGACGCGTCACCTCATCGGCGAGGCCTTCTTCAAGCACATGAAGCCGACGGCCATCCTCATCAATACCTCGCGGGGACCCGTGGTGGACGAGCAGGCCCTGACCCAGGCCCTCCGGGAGAAGCGGCTGGCCGGCGCCGCCCTCGACGTGTGGGAGCGCGAGCCCGTGGCCGCCGACAATCTCCTCCTCGGCATGGACAACGTGATCGCCACGCCGCACGCAGCGTACTTTTCCTCTCCCGCGGTGGCCCAGGTGCCGCGGCGCTGCGGCGAGGAAGTCGCGCGAGTGCTCACGGGGCAGCGCCCGATCAACGTGGTCAATCCCGAGGTGTACGCGCCGGGAGCGGCGCGGCGCGCTCGCTGACCCGGCCGGGCCCGAGCAGCACGAGGCCGGCGGCGAGCGCCTCGAGTCCCATGCACATGGCGAGCGCCGCCGGGTAGCCACCGGCAGCGTCGCGCACCACGCCGACCAGCGACGGCCCGAAGGCGAAGGTGAACTGGTTGATCCCGACCACGAGTCCGACCAGCGAACTGAAGCGCTCGCGCGGCCACTCGACGGCCAGGACGAGCCCGGGCAGCGTGGTGAGATTTCCCACGCCGAGGCCGAAGAGGGCACAGCCCGCGTAGACGATGGTGGCCGAGGGCGCCCACGCGAGGAGGGCGAGGCCGGCCATCTGGATACAGAGGGTCGCGCTCGCGACTCCGCGACGACTCAGCCGGTCGACGACGAAACCCGTGCCCAGCCGCCCGAGCACCGCGGCGGCCGTGGCCGCGCTCACCGCACGCCCGGCCGTGCTCGTGCCGAGCATGGGTGCCACCAGGGCGACCAGGTGTGTGAGCACGCCCACCTGCGCGGCCAGGCCGAGGGCGAAGGGCGCGGACACGCTCCAGAAGCGCCACGTGCGGAGGGCGGCGCGCCGCCACTGCGCTCCCTCGACGGCTGGCGCGGTGCGATGCGGTGGGAGCGCGGGATCGCCGTCGGGACCGAGCCCGACTTCGGCGGGCCCGCGGCCCATCACCCGTGCCGCCACCGTGAGCACGGCGAGCTGGGCGAGGGCCGCCGCGGCGAGGGCTCGGCGGAAGCCCAGCGCGTCGATCAGCGGGAGGAGTGCGGGGGTGACGAAGACGCCGCCCAGCGTGGCCCCGTTGAAGGCGAGGCTCACCGCGAGCCCGCGCCGGCGCTCGAACCACGGCGCGAGGATAATGTTGATGGCCGCACCGCTCATGGCGCCCCAGCCCACCGACATCACGAGGAAGGCTGGATAGAGTTCCCAGGGCATCGCCACGCGACCGAGGAGGAGGAGGCCCGCCGCCATGGCGACACCGCCGGTCGCGACCACGGCGCGAGGGCCGAAGCGCGCGTAGAGATCGGCCATCACCGCGGTGAGGAGCGCGCCCACCACGTAGTAGGCGGTGACGGGCGCCGACACCGCGGAGGCGGACCAGCCGTGGAAACGCTGCAGGGTCGCCACGTACACGCTGAGCCCGTAGAAGCCGAGGCCGAAGCTCAGGAGCGCCATCACGAAGGTGGCACCCACCACGTTCCAGCCGTGGAAGTATCGCGCGCGCATGTCCGCCCTTCACGCTACCGGGGGCGCGCGCGGGCGTCTCGCCGTATCCGGACCTGATCGTCCACGGCCGGCCGCGGGTGGGCGGGCACGTGCTAGGCTCAGGGTCACCGTGCGCACCGGTGTGGCCTTCGATCGACGCAGATGCGACCGCGCCCGGATCGCACGTGACGCGCGATTCGACGGGTGGTTCTTCACGGGTGTGCTCACCACCCGGATCTACTGCCGCCCCACCTGCCCCGTGAAGCCCGCCAAGTCGCGCAACGTCGTCTTCTTCCCCACGGCGGCCGCGGCGGAGCGCGCGGGCTTCCGCCCCTGCCTGCGCTGCCGGCCGGAGGCGGCCCCGGGCACACCGGCGTGGCATGGAGCCGGCGCCTCTGTCTCGCGCGCGCTCCGGCTCATCGAGCGCGGGTTCCTCGACGACGGCGCCACCGTGGACGATCTCGCCCTCACCCTCGGCATGACCGCTCGGCACATGCGGCGGCTCTTCCTCGCTCACGCGGGGGCCTCCCCCCTGGCCGTGGCGACCACGCGCCGGGTGCAGCGGGCCAAGAGCCTCGTCGAGGAGACGGCCATGCCCATGGCCGCGGTGGCCTTCGCCGCGGGCTTCTCCAGCATCCGCCGCTTCAATGCGGCCTTCCGCTCCGTGTATCGCCGGCCGCCCAGCGCCATGCGCCGGACGCGGGCCCGGAGCGCCGCGCGCCATCTCCCATAGAGACGAGGAGGAGTCATGGATCTGGGGCTTCGCGACAAGCATGCAATCGTGACCGGCGGCAGCTTGGGCATCGGCAAGGCCATCGCCCGCGAGCTGGCCCGCGAGGGAGCCGACGTCGCCGTGGTCGCGCGCACGCGGGACACCCTGGAGACGGCCGCGAAGGAGATCGCGGCGGAGACGGGCCGGCGCGTCATCCCGCTCGTGGCGGACGTGACCAGCCGGGCCCAGGTCGACGCCATGGTGGCGGAGGCGGCGACGCAGCTCGGCGGCCTGCACATCCTCGTGAACAGCGGCTCGCCGCCCGGGGGTTCCGCCACCGCCACCGGCCCCATCGAGACGGTGGTCGACGAGGATCTCCTCCACGACTTCGACGTGAAGTACGTGGGGGCGCTCCGCTGCGCGCGGGCGGCCATCCCCTTCATGAAGGAGCAGGGCTGGGGGCGCATCATCAACATCAGCGGCACCAACGCCCGCAATGCCGGCAATCTGAGTGGGGGCGCCCGGAACACGTCCCTCGTGCACCTGACCAAGACGCTCGCCGTCCAGCTCGGCCGCTTCGGCATCACGGTGAACTGCGTGCATCCCGGCATCACCCATACCGAGCGGACCCCGCGTCTCCTCGCCGCCCGGGCCAAGGAGCTCGGCATCTCGGCCGATGCCGTCGAGAAGCAGGACTTCATGCCGGACTCTCCCCGCGGCAATGCCATCTGCCGCATGGTCGACGCCGCGGAGATCGCCTACGTCACGGCCTTCCTCGCCTCGGACAAGGCGTGGGCGGTCACGGGAGAACTGGTGGTCGCCACGGGAGGGGCGGGGCGGTCCGTCTACTACTAGACACTCATTTAACAGCGATGGCCGTGCGGTGTCTCAGCAGGTGGGAGGACACCATGGCTTCCATACATCGTGAAGTGATCGTGGAGGCGGCGCCCGAGCTGGTGTGGGATGCGATTCGGGACGTGGGCGCGGTGCACGAGCGGCTCGCCCCTGGCTTCGTGGTGGACACGCGGCTCAAGGAAGGGGCGCGCATCGTCACCTTCGGCAATGGGGTGGTGGCGCGCGAGCTGATCGTCGACGTGGACGAGGCGGGCCGGCGCCTCGTGTGGTCGGTGGTGGGGGGACGGATGACGCACCACAACGCCTCCCTCCAGGTCTTCCGGGAGAGCGGCACGAAGAGCCGCGTGGTGTGGATCGCCGATCTCCTGCCCAACGAGGTCGCCCCCTACATCGCGGGCATGATCGATCAGGGTATGGCCGTGATGAAGAAGACGATGGAGGCCCGGGCGGCAGGAAGCTGACCCGTGGCGCACCCGCTCGTGACGCAGCTCCGCTTCACCCGGCGCGAGTGGATCCGAGGGCTGCGCACGGTGACGGCCGCGGACGGAGAGCGCCGCATCGGTCGGCTCAACCCCATCGCGTGGATGATCGGCCATCTCGCCTGGCAGGAGCAGCTGTACTGGCTGGAGCGCGCTCAGGGACGCGTCGTCGTCCCCGAGGTGAAGCGCTTCGGCTACGGCAAGCCGCTCTCCGTGCCGTCGCTGGAGGACGCGTGGACGTGGTGGCGCGCGGTGACGGCGGCCGCCGATCCCTTCCTCGACTCGCTCACGGGGGCCGCGCTCACGCGCCGGTGGAGGCGCGAGTCCTCGAGGGAGACGCCGGGGACCAAGCTCCATCGCACCACCTACCACTACTGGTTCCACCTCGGCGAGTCGCAGGCCATACGCCAGATGCTCGGCCCGGGAAGGCTGCCGGACTTCGTGGGAGGATTCGGTGAAGCGCAGTACCGGCCGGAGCCCTGAGCCGCGTCCGCGGGCGCTCAGCTCGAGAAGAACTCCAGCATGAGGCGATTCACCTCGGGCGCGTTCTCGTAGGCCGACCAGTGGCCGGCGCGCGGGATGCGATGCAGCTCCAAGGCCCCCACCACCTCGCGGATCTCGCCGATCAGGAGCTCGGCGGGACGGAACTTCGAGTCGTCGCGATCGCCCCAGAGCAGACGGATCTTGCACCGGAGCTGCGCCAGGTCGCCGAGGAGCGTCCCGCCCCCGCTCACCTTGCGGCTGTTGAAGCGCGTGCGGCGCACGCAGTCGGCCTGGATGTCGAGCGTCTCCTCACTGATGCTGGCCGGATCGCTCAGCATGTTGATGAGCAGGTTGTGTCGGCAGATCTCTCGGAAGAGCTTCTCGTCGTCGCCCGCCTCCCGGTAGCTCCGCGTGGGTCGCTCCCCGAAGGTGCGCCTGGGGAAGCCCGCGGGAGAGACGAGACAGAGATGGGTCACCCGCGGGGCGAGCCGGCGGGCGAGATTGGCGGCGATGGCCGCCCCGAAGGAGAATCCCGCGAAGCGGAGGGGCGCCGAGCCGGGGAACATCTCCACGAAGAGGGCGTGCACCAGATCGAGATAGGCCGCGCCGGAGGTCTCGCGCGGCACCGAGGCCGAGTCGCCGTAGGACGGATGATCGAGGGCGTGTACGGTGAAGCGCTCGGCGAGCGGCCCGATGTTGCGCGTCCAGTGCTTCCACGAGCCCATGCCGCCGTGGAAGAGGACCACATCGGGACCATGGCCGCTCCTGCGCACGGCCATGGCGGGAGCGGACGCGGCGGGCACGGGCGGGATCAGGCGAGCCGGGGACGCACGCGCTCGGCAAAGACGGTCATCTGCCCGTCGAGCTCGCGGCCGTCGGCGGCGAGGAACTCCAGCACGAGGTGCTCGACGCCGCACGCGCGGAGCTCGGCGATGTCCTCGACGAGGCGGGCCGGCTCGCCGGCGAGCACGCGGCCGCCGTGAGTGGAGGCGGGCACGGTCTCCCCCGGCGCGGTGACGCGGAGGTCGTTGCGGAGCGTGAGGACGGGCGGCACGGGGCGGCCTCGCTCGCGGGAGAGCCGGGCGAGCTCGGCCACGCCGCCCCGGAGCTCCGCGGGAGGCCGGTTGATGGGATGCCAGGCTGCCCCGAACTCCACCGTGCGGCGGAGCGCGGCGCGGCTGTGGCCGCCGACCCAGATCGGCAGATGCGGCTTCTGCACGGGCTTGGGCTCGAAGACGAGCCCGCTGAACTGGGTGTACTTGCCCGAGAAGGAGGGCGCCGCGCTCGTCCACAGCTCCCGCATCGCCTCGAGATGCTCGTCGGTCATGGCCCCCCGCTCCGCGAAGGGCACGCCGAGCATGGCGCTCTCCGCGGCGACCCAGCCCGCGCCGATGCCGAGCACCACACGGCCGCCGCTCAGCGCGTCCAGCGAAGAAACCATCTTGGCCGTCACCACCGCGTTGCGGTAGGGGACGATGAGGACGGTGGTGCCGAGCCGCACCCGCCGCGTCGCGCCCGCGATCACGGCGAGAGTGACGAGAGGATCGAAGATGGTCTCCCCGAAGTTGACGACGTTGGCATGCGGCACGACCACGTGATCGCTCACCCACACCGAGTCGTAGCCGAGCTCCTCCGCCCGCACCGCCGCGCCCCGGATGTTCTCCGGGGTCGCGAGGTGCCGGCAGTTGGGAATCCAGACGCCGATCTGCATCAGACGGTCACGCCGTCTTCGCCGCCTCGTACACGGCCTGCTCGATTCGGGCACGACCGGCCATGGCGCCTCCCTGGGCGTGGGCTCGGTGCGGAACGGCGGAGACGGCGGCGAGGGCCGCGGCTCCCTTCAGCACGTCACGACGGCTCGGAGGGATCGACGTCATGGTCTGTTCCTCCCTGGTAGCTCCTGGTGGGCACGCGGGACGGGCCGATGGGCGGGAGAGTACAACGCGGGCCCCCGGTGGATCAACCGCGGGGAGCCGTCGTCTCTGACGATGGCACGTTCGCCCCCGGCAACGAAATCGGCTACCATCCCCGCGGGAGGAAACCTCATGATCCTCGAGCGCTTCAAGGTTCCCGAGAAGGATCAGGTGCGCGTCTCCGAGGCGGCGCTGCGGCGCACGGTGACGGAGATCTTCGAGAAGCTCGGCGTGACGCCGGCGGATGCCGCGGAGGCGGCCGACGCGCTGACCATGACGGATCTTCGCGGCGTGGAGACGCACGGCGTGTCCAACATGCTCCGCGCCTACGTGCGCGACTACAAGGCGGGCAAGCTCAATCCCCTCCCCGGCTGGCGGATCGAGCGCGAGTCGCCGGGCACCGCCGTCATCGACGCGGAGAAGCGCCTCGGCATCGTGATCGGCCCCAAGGCCATGCGCCTGGCCATCGAGAAGGCGCGCGCGGTCGGCGTGGGCGTGGTCACCGTGCACAACAGCGGGCACTTCGGCGCCATCGGCCACTTCGCCATGCAGGCGGCGATGCAGGACATGGTCGGGGTGTGCTTCACCGCGGCGGGCCTGCACGTGGTGCCCACCTTCGCCTCGCGACCGCTCCTCGGCACCAATCCCATCGCCATCGCTGCTCCCGCGCGCCACGAGCCGCCGCTGCTCTTCGACGCCGCCACCTCGGCCATCGCGGGGAACAAGATCCGCCTCGCCATGCGGGTGGGCTCGCCGCTCCTCCCGGGCTGGGTCACCGACAAGGAAGGCAGCCCCATCATGGAGGAGAAGCCCGTGTTCGATCGGGACGACTTCTTCCAGGCGCCGCTCGGGGGCACGCGGGAGCAGGGCTCGCACAAGGGCTACGGCTTCGCTCTCATGGCCGAGGTGCTGGCCACCGCGCTCTCCGGCGCGCTCCCCACCATGCTCTCGCCCACGAGCGGGTCCAAGAACCAGTTCGCCGCCTACAACATCGCGGCCTTCACCGACCTCGACCGCTTCAAGGACACCATGGACGAGATGCTCCGCACCCTGCGCACGGCGCCTCCCGCCCCCGGACAGGAGCGCGTGCTCTATCCGGGGCTGTCCGAGGCCGAGGAGCTCGAGACTCGGCGCGCCCACGGCATACCGCTCCACAAGGAGGTGCTCCAGTGGTTCGCCGAGTGCACGAGCGAGCTCGGCGTGACGCCGCTGTCCGCCATAACCTGAGCCGAGGAGAGACCGACCAGTAGTGAGAGCGACCGTGCAGTTGTTCTTCGACGCCAGCTAGGAGGAGACATCCATGCGCATGGTGGCGCTCGTGCTTGGTATTCTCGCGCTCGTGAGCTCTGATGCGGCCGAAGCGCAGACGGTTTCCGTGGCCGAGGTGGGTAGCTTCCACGTGGGCGGCCGCGCCGTCTCGCTCACCGGCCTGCCCACCCGCGACGTCGTGTTCACGGCGGGATCGGCGCCCATCAAGGTCGATCCCAACGGCGACTTCGAGGTGGAGCAGATGTACGTGAGCTATACCAAGCTCGCCCAGCCCAAGGCCCGCTATCCCCTGCTCCTCTGGCACGGCGGCGGTCTCACCGGCGTGACCTGGGAGACCAAGCCCGATGGCAAGCCGGGCTGGCAGCTCTTCTTCCTGCGCGCCGGGCACGACGTGTACGTCTCCGACGCGGTGGAGCGGGGCCGCGCTTCCTGGGCGCGCTATCCCGAGATCTTCACCTCCGAGCCGCTCTTCCGCACCAAGAAGCAGGCGTGGGAGGAGTTCCGCATCGGCGCCGTCGGCAGCTACCGGCTCAATCCCGCGGAGCGGGTGGCCCTGCCCGGCCAGCTCTTCCCCGTCGACGCCTTCGATCAGTTCATGAAGCAGGCGGTGCCGCGCTGGGCGACCACCGACGCGCAGATCCAGGCCGCCTACAACCAGCTCGTGCAGAAGGTCTGCCCCTGCGTGCTCATCACGCACAGCCAGGGCGGCAACTTCGGCTTCAACGCCGCCCTCGCCGCGCCGGACAAGGTCAAGGCGCTCATCTCCATCGAGCCCACGGGCACGCCCAAGCCCGAGCTGACGGCGGGCAAGCTGAAGGCGGTGCCGCACCTGATCGTGTGGGGCGACTACATCGACCAGAGCGATGTCTGGAAGCGGTTCCAGCCCGCCTCCCAGCGCTATGCGGAGGCGCTGCGCGCCGACGGCGGGGTCGCCGACTGGTGGGAGCTGCCCAAGCTCGGCATCACGGGCAACGGCCACATGATGATGATGGACAAGAACTCGGACCAGGTCGCCCAGCTCATTCAGCGCTGGGTGACCGACAAGGGGCTGATGCAGTAGGGACGCCGCCCCGGGAGGAGACCACGATGGCCAAGGGCACGCTGATCGCGGCGATGCGCATCGCGCACGTGGCCGAGGACGAGTTCCATGACTGGTACGACACCGAGCACCTGCCCGAGCGCAAGCGCGTGCCGGGCTTCCTCGTGTGCGAGCGCTGGCTCGGCGCCGAGGACGCCCGCGTCTCGGTCGCCACCTACGACCTCGACAGCGTGGCCGTGCTCCAGGGCCCGGCCTACCGGGCCATCGGCGGCGAGAACCTCTCGCCGTGGTCCAAGCGCGTCACGGCGAGGGTGGAGCGGCTGATGCGCTTCGAGGGCGATCAGATCCTGCCCGGGGACCAGCTCCCGCCGTCGCGCGCGGGCGGCCTCCTCCTGAACGCCATGAACATCGCCCCCGAGCTGGAGGCGGAGTTCAACGAGTGGTACGACAAGGAGCACATCCCGGCGCTGGCCGCGGTGCCCGGCGTCCTCTGCGCGCGCCGCTTCCGCGGGAGCAGCGGCAACCGGAAGTACGTCGCGCTCTATCATCTCGCCGAGCCCGCGGTGGTGGAGTCGGCGGAGTGGAAGACGGCGCGCCAGAGCGACTGGACGAGCCGACTCCAGCCTCACTTTCGGGATCACTTGCGGCTCGTGCTGCGGCGCTATCGCCGCAGCGGCTGATTGCCGAAGCCTGCAACTTCATCGGCTTCACGGGCGTGCCGAGCTACGGCGAGTAAGTTTCACGGGGTCGACGCAGCGAAGAACCGCAGGTAGTTGCCGCCCACGATCCTGGCGGTCTCCGTCGGCGTATCACAGGTGAGACAGCCCGGGCGGCTCCTTGCCTTCTCCGCACCTGCCCGCTATAGTCCCCGCACGTCCCCGCCAGAAGGAGGGGTGCCACTGGCCCTTGTCCGCTCGATCGCTTCGATTGTCTACGCGCCGGGATATTCATCCTCTTTCACGACAAGCGCCATCCCCTCCGGATGGGCGGGTTTCAAGATACTTATAGTTAGCGAGCAGGACTGACGATCACGGCGACTGAACGAAGGTGGGACGTGGATCAAGATGGGCCAAACCGCAAATTCCGGTTTGTGTATCTTCCGCCCTCGTTTGAGCGGACAGGATGTCCTGTGCTGAGCCGTAGGGGAAAGGACATGCGGCGGCGCGATTTCATCAGGATTGTTGGGGGTGTGGCGGCGGTGTGGCCGCTCGTCGCGCGCGGGGAGCAAGCTCGGTTCGTTCGAATCGGCGCGCTCTACATAGGAATCGCGGACGCGGATTCGTTCAAGAAGGAACTCCGGGAAGGACTGCGCGAGCTCGGCTATGTGGAGGGGCAAAACATCGCATTCGAGTTCCGTTCCGCAGAAGGAAAGCTGGATCAACTTCCTCGGCTCGCCGCCGAGCTCGTCCGGCTGAAGGTCGACGTGATCGTGGCGCTCTACGTCCCCTGCGCGCTGGCCGCGAAACAAGCGACCCGCGAGATCCCCATCGTCATTATCGCGGGTGACCCTGTCGAGACCGGGATCGTGCCCAGCCTGGCTCATCCAGGCGGAAACATCACCGGCGTGTCTCTGATGGCCTCCGCATTGGGTGGAAAGAGTGTCGAATTGTTCCGCGATATGCTGCCGTCCGCGCGGCGTGTGGGCGTCTTGGGCCACTCCACGAATCCGGTCTTCGCGAAAGCCATGCTCGACGAGGTCCTGCGGGCCGGTGGACCGACCGGCATAAGAATACAGCCGGTCGTCATGATCCGCGGACCCGAAGAGGCCGACACCGCTTTTGCGACGATGGTGAGAGAGCGAGCCGATGCCGCCGTCGTCCAGGGCAGCTTGGCGTTCAAATCGCTGACCGATATGGCCATCAAGTACCGAGTGCCGACGGCCTCGACCACGCGCTCGTTTGCTGATATCGGAGGCCTGATGGCATTCGGGGCCGACGGGCCCGCCGCGGTTCGGCACGGCGCCACGTTCGTGCATCGGATCTTGGAGGGGAAGCAGCCGAAGGACATACCTATCGAGCAGCCCACCAAATTCGAGCTGGCCATCAATCTCAAGACTGCCAAGGCAATCGGCCTCAGAATTCCCCAAGCGTTTCTGCTGCGCGCCGACGCAATCCTCGAATGAAGCAGCAATTTGATGCGGACTAGCCAGCGCTGCTGAGTGCCGTGTGAGACCGTGGGCTCTCGCTAACAAGCCGCTGGACCCGACGGCTGAGGCAGCCGCGGGTCAGCGCCGGCGTTATGCGCACTGAAGGTCGTCTGCCACGGTCGCCAAGCCAGCCAAGTTGGGCGGACACTGACCTCCGCAGGATAGTGGCCTCACAATGAAATGTCCGCGGTGCGAGCACGAAAACGAGTCCAGCGCGAAGTTCTGTGAGGAGTGCGCCGCGCCGCTCGCGCGGATGTGTGCAAACTGCGGCCGGTCACTCTCCCCGAGGGCCAAGTTTTGCCCTGAGTGCGCCCATCCGACGAGATTGGGGCCGGAGGCTTCCACGACCTCGCGCTTCACCTCCCCGGAGGGCTACACCCCGAGGCACCTCGCCGAGAAGATCCTTACGTCCAGGAATGCGGTCGAAGGCGAACGCAAGCAGGTCACGGTGGTGTTCGCCGATCTCAAGGGTTCGATGGAGCTGCTCGCCGACCGAGACCCCGAAGATGCCCGCAACCTCCTCGACGCGGTGCTCGAACGCATGATGGAGGCCGTCCACCGGTACGAAGGGACGGTCAACCAGGTCATGGGCGACGGAATCATGGCGCTCTTCGGCGCGCCGCTCGCCCACGAGGACCACGCGGTGCGGGCGTGCTACGCGGCCTTGCGCATGCAGGAATCGGTGAAGCGATACGCCGAGGAGGTGCACCGGACGGCGGGCGTGTCGCTGCACATCCGGGTCGGTGTGAACTCGGGCGAGGTGGTCGTCCGCTCCATCGGCAGCGACCTCCACATGGACTACACGGCCGTCGGCCAGACGACCCACCTGGCGGCACGGCTGGAGCAGATGGCGATGCCGGGTTCGATTCTCATCTCGCCCGCGACGCTCAATCTGTCGGAAGGCTACATCATGGTGACGCGACTGGGGGAGCGCCCAGTCAAGGGCCTGGAACGGCCGATGGAGGTCTTCGAGGTCGTCGGCGCCGGGACGGCGCGCTCGCGGCTGCAGGCCACCGCCGCTCGCGGTCTCACGCGGTTCGTCGGGCGCAGCGCGGAACTGGAGCAGCTCCGCCAGGCCCTGGAGCGGGCCGGGACGGGGCATGGCCAGGTCGTGGCAGTCGTCGGCGAGCCCGGGGTCGGGAAGTCCCGCCTCTTCTGGGAGTTCACCCACTCGCATCGCACGCAGGGCTGGCTCCTCGTCGAGAGCAGCTCCGTTTCTTACGGCAAGGCGATGGCGTTTCTGCCGCTCATCGATCTCCTCCGCGCCTACTTCCAGATCGAGGGTCGCGATGACGAGCGCAAGATCAGCGAGAAGGTAACTGGAAAGCTCTTCTCCTTGGACCGCGCGCTCGAACCGTCGCTGCCCGGACTGCTGTGGCTTCTCGACGTACCAGTCGACGACCCGCAATGGCAGCGGCTCGACCCTCCGCAGCGCCGCCAGCAAACGCTCGAGGGGATCAAGCGATTGCTGCTACGAGAGAGCCAGGTCCAGCCGCTGTTGCTGGTGTTCGAGGACCTGCACTGGATCGACGCTGAGACTCATGCCCTGCTGGACAGCGTTGTGGAGAGTCTGCCCACCGCCCGGTTGCTGCTCCTGGTGAACTACCGACCGGAATACCAGCACAGCTGGGGCAATAAGACCTACTACCGGCAGCTCCGCGTTGACCCCCTTGCGCCCGAGAGCGCCGAGGAACTACTCGGGGGCTTGCTTGGGACCGACGCTCGCCTTCAATCCCTCAAGCGACTCTTGATCGAGCGGACCGAGGGCAATCCGTTCTTCCTCGAGGAAAGCGTCCGGACGCTTGTCGAGACGAGGGTCCTGGCGGGCGCGCGAGGCGCCTATCACCTGGCGAGAGAAACCTCGACGCTGCAAATTCCGGCGACGGCCCAGGCGATCCTGGCTGCGCGCATCGACCGTCTCGCGCCCGAGGACAAACGGCTCCTCCAGGCCGCCTCTGTCATCGGCAAGGACACGCCCTTCACGCTCCTCCAGGCCATCGCGGAGGAGCCAGAGCAGCAACTCCGCCGGGGCCTCGCGAATCTCCAAGCCGCCGAGCTCCTCTACGAGGCGCGGCTCTTCCCGGACCTCGAGTACACATTCAAGCACGCGCTGACCCACGACGTCGCCTACGGCAGCCTGCTTCAGGAGCGACGGCGCGCGCTCCACCGCCAGATCATGGAGACCATCGAGCGGCTCCATCCCGACCGGCTGGCGGAGCACATCGAACAGCTCGCCCACCACGCCTTCCGGGGCGAGGCGTGGGACAATGCTGTCACGTACCTCCGGCAGGCTGGGGCCAAGGCCTTCGCCCGCTCGGCCAACCGGGAATCGGTGACGTATCTCGAGCAGGCCCTCAACGCCCTGGATCACCTGCCACAAGATGGCGAGACGGTCGTCCAGGCCATCGATGTTCGGATCGATCTGCGTCATGCGCTGTGGCCGCTCGGCGAGAACGGTCGGATCCTCAACTATTTGCAGAAGGCCGAAACCATGGCCGAGACGCTCGGCGACCAGGGGCGATTGGCGCGGGTTCTCTCGGCGATGGGCTATTCATTTTGGATGCTGGGCGACCATGGCCGTGTCGCGACGTCCAACGGGCGTGCCCTGGCGATCGCCACGAGCCTGGGAGACTTCGCTCTCGAGGCGGCGGCAAACTTCGCGCTCGGGCTCGCTTACCACGGCCTCGGAGACTATCGTCGCGCGACCGACCACCTCACGAGAAACGTCGGCTCGCTCCGAGGCGAGCGGATGTTCGGTCGGTTCGGAACCGCCGGCGTCACGTCGGTCCTGTCCATCATGGCGCTGGCATGGTGCAATGCCGAGCAGGGCTCTTTCGCGGAAGGCATCGGCTTCGGGGAGGAAGCCCTTCGGACCGCCAACGCGCGAGATGACAAGCTCAGTCTCATGTTCGCCGACCTAGGTGTCGGAGACCTCTACCTCGTGCAGGGGGACCTCGTCCGGGCCATTCCGAGACTCGAGCGTGGCCTGTCGATCTGCCAGACATGGGACTTCCCATCCTGGCTTCCCTGGCTGGCTTCGCGACTGGGGGCCGCTTACGCCTTGGCCGGTCGTGTGGCCGAGGGCCTGCCGTTGTTGGAGCAGTCGGTGGAGCGAGCCGACGCCATGGGTTGGAAGGCCGACGCTTCACGGCTCGCCGCCAGGTTGAGCGAGGCATATCTCGGAGCTGGTCGAATTCAGGAAGCGGCAGAACTGGCCGCCCGTGCCCTCGATCTCGCGGTGGGGCAGAACGGGCGCGGTGATCAGGCCTGGGCCCTACGCCTGGGTGGCGAGATCGCTTCCGGTAGGGAGCCGGCCGACCTCGAGCAGGCCGAAGACCAGTACCGCCAAGCGCTCGCCCTCGCCGAGGAGTTGGGGATGCAGCCCCTCGCGGCGCACTGTCACCTTGGGGTCGGCAAGCTGTATCGCCGCGTGGGCAACCGCGCGAAGGCGGAAGAGCGCCTGAGGACCGTCACCGCGATGTATCGGGAGATGGAGATGGGCTTCTGGATCCAGCACGCCGAGGCAGAGATGAGGGCGCTGGGATGACCGACGCGTCGCGAGAGAGCCGGGGCGCATAACAGCACGATGAACCTGACAGCGACTTCGCTTCGCTCAGCCGCCGCAGGTTATCGTGAGCGTTCGGCGGACACTCTAGTCATGAGAGCAGGTCAGAGGATAGGCGCAGATGTTCGACGCGGTGATTCAGACCGTACTCTCCCAAGGCCAGCCAAGCTCCGGCGATAACCTGCTCGGGTTCTCGATCGATGCCGACCACTATGTGGCCGAGGGTGGCGCGCTGGTGAACGTGGACGTCCGCCGCAGCGACCGACCGGACTGCTTAATCGATGTACGTGCGACAGTCGCCGATCACGTTCAAACCCTGCAGGATGTTGCTTTAGCGTTGCGGGGAGCATGGGTGGAATGGTGATTACTCCCGCCGTTGTCGATGCTGTGCGTGCGGTCGCCCCAGGCTCGTCAGCGCCACCGGTGGTCGCGGCAGGTGGAATAGCAGACGGCCGGGGCCTCGCGGCCGCACTGATGCTCGGCGCAGAAGGTGTTCTCGTCGGCACGCCGTTCCTCGCGACCGACGAGGCACCGGTACCCTCGGCGTGGAAGTCGGCGATTTGCGCGTCGACCGAGGTTGATACGGTCTATACGCGGGTTGCGAATCTTGTGGCGCGGCCGACTTGGGCGCCGGTCGCGCCGAGTCGCGTGCTGCGGACCGGCGCGGTTACGGCCTGGCTTGGTCGCGAGGCGGAACTCGACGCGCTCCCGCCAGCCGAGCGCGAGACGATCGCCGCGCGTTGGGTGCAGGCGCGGATGGAGGGACGCACGGACGACATGGAAGTGATTGCGGGGCAGGACTGCGGGCTGATCCACGAGATCTTTCCGGCTGCGGAGGTGGTGAGAAGGATCGTGGAGGAGGCGGAGCAAGTCCTCGGGCGGTGGTGCCCCGCCGGCCACAACGGACCGCGAAGTGCGTGACCGCGTCTGCCAGATCGCCCGCTGGATTCGACCGCCTGATCTGCCCCGCAGGACAGGAACCAGCGGTCGTCGATCCAGGGCGTCTGGGCGGTCGTCATGAAAGCGCCGAACAAGGCAGTCGAGCGGCCGGCGGCTCGCATTCGCTCGGGCGCCGCCGCTCACTGCCAGCGTTCGTCGCACCAGGAGACGGCAAGCAGATACCGCAGTCGATGCTACGAAGTCCCAAGCACATTTACACCAAAAGGCTAGAAGAGAGAGCGAGGCTTCCTATGACCATCGGTGCGCTGATCCAAGGCCAATGCGACTCACGTTTCACAGCAGTGCGTGAGGCGTTCGCGGAGAATTTCGCAAAACGCGCAGAAGTGGGTGCCGCAGTCTCCGTTTATGTGAACGGCAAACCAGTCGTGGACCTCTGGGGCGGCTACGCCAACGCTGCCAGGACTCGGCCCTGGGAGCAGAACACGCTTGTGAGTGTTGCGTCTACCACCAAGGGCATGGTCGCTCTTTGCGCTCACATGCTCGTCGAGCGCGGACTCCTCGATCTCGATGCGCCAGTGGCTCGCTACTGGCCAGAATTCTCGCAGGCCGACAAGGCGCAGATCCCCGTGCGCTGGCTTCTGAGCCATCGGGCTGGTTTACCAGCCATCCGACGAGATCTGCCCGCCGAGTCGCTCTACGACTGGCATGCCTTCACCGCGGCACTAGCGGAAACCTCTCCCTGGTGGACGCCGGGAAGCCAGCACGGCTATCACGCGAGGACTTTCGGCCACCTGGTGGGTGAAGTCATTCGGCGGATCAGCGGCGCGAGCGTGGGCCAGTTCCTTCGCGCCGAAGTGGCGGGGCCGCTGGGTGCCGACTGCTTTATTGGCCTTCCGGAGGCAGAACATGCGCGGGCTGCCGAAATCCTTCCCGACCTACCACCTCTCCCTGGCGACGAGACTATATGGGACGTGATCAGGGGAGACCCATCGTCCATGGCGGCCCGCGCGTTTTCCAATCCACCAGGCGGCCCAGAGATGAGGAATACTCGAGCCTGGCGCGCGGCCGAGATTCCATCAAGCAACGGCCACACGACCGCAAGAGCCCTGGCCCGCCTCTATGGTGCGCTCGCTGATGGCGGGACGCTCGACACCGTGCACCTCCTCGACCCAGCCACGATCGATGCGGCGATCGTAGAACAATCGTCTGGCCTCGATGCGATTCTCCCGTTCGCGACGCGGTTTGGACTCGGGTTCATGCTGACGATGCCGGGCAGGAACGGACAGCCGGGGCACTCGTCCCGCCGTTCGGTCCCAATCCGCGCGCCTTCGGGCACCCGGGGGCCGGGGGCTCTATCGGCTTTGCCGACTTGGACGGCCGACTTGGTTTTGGCTACGTGATGAACCAGTTTCAGACTGGCACGGCACGGAATCCCGATCTCCGTTGGGTCTCCCTCGTCGAGGCAGCCTATGCCTCGCTCGGCGCAAGACAGGGTTAATTCGTTTTGTCATCAAAATCCCGCATCGTGGCGGGCGTCGAACTTCGCGCTCCAGCGGACCAGGAGCTCGCGTTGCTCGCTCCCCGGCCGCTGAGCGTGAACGTTCGGCGGACAAGTTGAGCCAAGGCAGGAGCGAGCGATGACCGATCAAGGCCAGTGGCAGGTTGCTGGAAACGCGGCCGAGATTTACGAGCGTGCCTTGGTCCCCGCCGTGTTCGCAGCCTGGGCGTCGCTTGTCATCGATTTGGCCGACCCCCGACCCGGCGCACGTGTCCTGGACGTCGCCTGCGGCACTGGTGTGGTTGCCCGAACCATCGCGCAGCGGGTCGGACCTACCGGTGAGGTGGTCGGTCTCAATCTGAATCCTGGGATGCTGGCCATCGCGGCATCTATCACCTCCAACGAACCGGCGACGACCGCGCGGATAACCTGGCAAGAAGCCAGCGCGACGAAGATGCCGCTGGCGGACGCGGCCTTCGATATTGTGTACTGTCAGTTGGGGCTCCAGTTCTTTCCCGACCGGCCCGTGGCGTTGCGGGAAATGTATCGCGTCATGGTTCCGGGCGGCCGCCTGGGTCTCATGGTATGGCGGGATATTGAGCGTAGTCCCGGGTTCGCCGTCTTGGCTGCCGCTCTCGCGCGACATGTAAGTACCGAGGCGGCGGGCATCATGCGTGCTCCATTCGGCCTCGCCGACGCTGACGAGTTGCGTGGGCTCATTGCCACGGCCGGCTTCCGCGACATCACGGTCCGGTCAATCCCGGGGACTGTTCGTTTTCCATCGGTCGTACGCTTCGTGCAGGACTATGCGGCCGGCTCACCACTTGCCGGCCACGTGGCGAAAGTCTCGGACCAAGCCCGTGCGGCACTCGTCAGCGAGGTGGATGCCGCGCTGCAATCTTATCTCGTGGCGGGCGCGCTGACGTTTCCGATTGAGGCTCACCTGGCGAGCGCCTGGAGGTGACGTGTTCATCCTCCATAACCCCGAGCTTGGCGAGCCGCCGAACAACAGGCTCGAGCGGACCAACTATGCCGGCCGCTCAGCCTGAGCGTTCGGCGCACCGGGGAAGCGATCAACAGTTGACTTGCCGAAATCGTTGGCGTCGCGCCCGAAAATCGGCCACGTCGAGAGTCGACGTCTCCGTCCTCATTTTCTTGTTTCTATTCGTTGCTTCAGGCCTCGTTTCCATTGTCCTCATAGGTGCGCCAGCTCGTGCGCAGGAGCACCCGACGGGAAAGGTCTACCGGATTGGGTTCCTACGCGCGGGGCAGCCGCCCGAGACCTACCTCGACGGCTTTCGCCAAGGCCTACGCGAGCGGGGATATGTCTATGGCCAAAATGTGGTCGTGGAATTCCGAGCCACCGACGGCAGCGTCGATCAGCTTCCGCAGTTCGCCGAAGAGCTGGTGCGCTTGAAGGTCGACGTCATCCTGGCTTCGGCCGCGTCAGCGGCTCAGGCAGCCGGCAGAGTGACCACGTCGGTGCCAATCGTCTTTGTGGGCGTCGTGGACCCGGTCGGGCTCGGGCTCGTCCCGAGCCTGGGACACCCGGGTGGCAACATCACGGGACTAACCACTACCTCTGAGGATTTCGCCGGCAAGCGCCTGGAGCTGCTCAGGGCACTCGTCCCCAACCTCAAGCGAGTTGGAGTTCTCTGGCATCCGGCCAACCCGACCAACCCCATCCAACTCAAGGGGGCGCAGGTCGCAGCGCGCACGCTCGGCGTGCGGCTTGAGCCGGTGTCGGTCCAGGGGCCGAATGATTTTGACTCTGTCGGCAAGACTGTGCGTGGTACCGATGGCCTGCTCTTTCTGGAGAGTCCACTTTTCACGACACATCGCGCTCGCCTCGCAGAGTTGGCGGCCAAAAGCCGGCTGCCCGCGATCTATGGCCAAAGGGAGTACGTTGAGGTCGGAGGCCTCATGTCATATGGCACGCACTTTCACGACTTGTACAGACGTGCAGCTCTCTACGTGGACAAGATCCTGAAGGGCGCGAAGGCGGCTGATCTCCCCGTCGAGCAACCCACGAAGTTCGAGTTCGTGATCAACTTGAAAACCGCCAGGGCTCTCAGTCTGGCGATCCCGCAATCGCTCCTGCTGCGCGCCGATCAGGTGATCGAATGATCGCTCGGCCGGCTTTGGTTCTCCTGCCGAGTGGCCTTCTCAGCGTCTTCGTGGCAGGTGACGGCGCAGCTTGCCAAGCGATGGGGGCGTCGAACGTTTCAGTGGAGCGGACCCGCCCAGAGCGGCGGGCCGCTCACCATGAGCGTTGGGCGCACCTGATCGCCTGACATGCTGGCGACTCCAGAGGCGAGGAGGTCCACGGCTTATGGGCAACACTACGGTGGTGGCGGCGTGATGATCATCCACGTTGCGACGGCGGTCGCGCTCGCCCTCGGCCTCGCTGCCGCGCCGACGCTCGCCGACGCGCAGCCGACGAAGAGCCATCGACTGTGTGTTCTGGGGGCTGACTCCAGCTTGTCGCAGTGGGGGGCAACGCGGTACAACGCGTTTCTCGAGGGCCTCAAGGACTTCGGTTACGTGGAGGGACGCAACATCGTCATCGATTTCCTGTCCGCTGACGGGGACTATCAAAGATTTCCCACCCTTGCCGCCGAGTGCGTGCGCCTCAAGCCGGACATCATCATCGCGTATACCACGCCCGGCAGCCTGGCCGCCAAGAAGGCAACCAGCACCATCCCGATCGTCATGGGGCCAGTAGGGGATGCGGTCGGTACCGGAATCGTGGCCAGCTTGGCGCGCCCCGGCGGAAACATCACGGGCCAGACCCTCATCGCGTCGGGGCTCAGTGTCAAACGCTTGCAGCTGCTGAAGCAAGCGGTACCCGCGCTCTCCCGGGTTGCTGTCCTGTCACATGCGACAGACCCGGTTGGAGCGGTCCAGGTACAGGAGATGGAACAAGCGGCGGGCCAGCTGGGACTGCGCCTGCTGATCCATCGCATTCGGGCCCCGGATGACCTTCCCGGCGCGGTCAACGCCGCCGCTAAAGACGGTGCGGAAGGACTTATCACGACGATCGAGACCATCTTCCTTATTAACCGCGCCCGTGTGATCGACCTCGCGGCGAGGCAGCGGTTACCGGCAATGTATCCGTCGCGAGACTTCGCGGATTCCGGAGGCTTGCTGAGTTATGGTCCGAGAATGTCGAGCCTCTACCGCCAAGCGGCGGTCTACGTGGACAAGATCTTCAAGGGCGCCAAGCCTGCTGACTTGCCGATCCAACAGCCGACCGAGTTCGAGCTGGTCATCAATCTGAACACCGCGAAGACTCTTGGCCTGACGATCCCGCAATCGCTGTTGCTGCGGGTGGACCAAGTCATTGAGTGATCGCTGGCCGCCCAACATCACGCTGCAACGGTCCGGGTGCTCACGATGCTCGCACCCGGCCGCTGAGCGTGCGCGTTCGGCGCCTTGAGCCGAGCGGACGATCGGGAGTAAGGTAAGGCAATGGCTGAGGCGATCGTAACCTGCTCGCCGGATATCCTGAGCGGCACGCCCGTATTCGCTGGAACGCGAGTTCCGGTCCAAGCGCTCATCGACTACCTCGAGGGCGGCGAGACGATCGGCGACTTCCTCACGGGGTTTCCGACCGTCAGGCGGGAGCAGGTCGTGGCCTTCCTCGAGGAGGCCACGGCGCGAATGACTCCCAAGGCGTCGTGAGGGTGCTCCTCGACGAGTGTGTCGACCGGCGCCTCGCGGCGGACATCCAAGGGCACGACGTGAAGACGGTGCCAGACGCGGGCTGGGCTGCGCTGAAGAACGGGGACCTCCTGAACCGAGCCCAGCACGAGTTCGACGCGTTCGTCACGACCGACCGCAACCTTCCCTTCCAGCAGGACCTGTCCCGCTTCTCCATCGCCGTCGTCGTGCTGCGCGCACAATCCAATCGTGTTGTCGATCTGCGCCGCCTGATTCCCCAGCTGCTCACCGCCCTGCCTGTCGCCAAGCGTGGCGCGGCCACATGGGTAGGCGCCGAACAACGCACTTGAGCGGACACGCTTCGCGCGCCGCTCACCGCGGGCGTTGGACGGACAAGAGAACACGCACCTGGCTCTCGGGTTTCGTTTTGCGGGCCGAGGTGTCCAGTGTAAGGCTCAACCGTATTCCACGAGAGGCGGCTCTGGCAACCTGAGAGGAGGACGACATGGCGTACGGGGTTGTGCATCACTTTCCAGGCGGGACGAGGGAACAGTACGAGGCATCAATCGCAGCGGTGCACCCCAGCAGAGACAGCCTTCCGAAGGGACAGATCTTCCACGCGGCTGGCGCGTCGCCTGGTGGCTGGACGATCGTGGCAGTCCACGAGTCCAAGGAGAGTTGGGAGCGGTTCCGCGACGGCATCCTGATGCCTCAGCTGCAACAGGGCGTCAAAGGCGGCTTCACCACGCCACCGCAGGAGACCGTCTTCGAGGTCCATAACCTGCAGCGGTAAGAGGCTGCGAAGCGTTCGCGGCTCTCGTTCGGAGCGGCGGCCCCAGCGGGCGGGAGGACGGGTTCGGGTATGCCTCAGTGCTCGTGATGGGTTCGAGTGCGGCCTCTTGCGTGGCTTCGGCGCGTGCGAGCCGGGTGTGGTGTTCGTTCCACGAGCCGTCCAACCGCGCGCTGCACCCGACGGCCCGCGCTCGGGTGCTCTGCTGGGCTTAGGTTAGAATCTGCGCGGGCCGTGGCTGAGCGCGAGCGTTAGGCGTACAGGGGATTTTTATGACCGCAGAGGCTCCGGATTGGAGCGATGTTACCAGCTACTTTATCAGCTACTTCTCTGCAGTCGCGATCCTGGCCGCTATGCAACTCGATCTCTTCACGCCGCTTCGGCATGGCCCACGGACGTGTGACGAACTTGCCACGGATCTGCGAGTTGATCCCCGTCGCCTGCGAATGCTGCTGGTTCCTCTGGCCAGTACTAAGCTCATCACCCTAAACGAGGGCCGCGTGGCGAACTCCGCGCTCGCGGCCGAATTCCTCGTCCGGGGGCAGCCACGATACATGGGCGGAAGTCACGAACTCTACTCGGATCTGTTCGCCTCCGTACTCCCCACTGCGCAGTCCATCCGAGCTGGCACACCACAAGCTGAACATGACTGGGACAGTCTTCCCGACGAGCAGCTACGAGCAGTGCTGCGCGGGTTGAATGCTGGCGCCACAGCTCAAGGGCAATTGATCGCCCGGGATCATGACTTTTCACGGTTTGAGACGATTCTCGACATCGGTGGCGGCGGTGCCGGCTTCGCCATGGGCGCCTGTCAGGTCTGTCCGAACCTCACGGCGCAGGTGATCGAACTGCCGAGAGTCGCTCGGATCGCGCAGGAGCTTATCGATGCGGCGGGGCTGGCTTCTCGCATCCGAGCCGTTAGCCATAACATTGCCGCTGCGCCGCTGCCGGCTCCTCAGCCCGCTGCGGTGGTACGCAACCTCCTCCAGGTGTTATCGCCCGAACGCGCTCAGCGCGTTCTCGAGAACGTTGGCCGTTCCCTTCGACCGGGTGGAGAGATATTCGTTATCGGCCAGATACTTGACGACGATCTCGCTGGTCCGCCGAGCGCGATAGCGTTCAATCTTGTGTTCCTCAATATTTACAGGGATGGCGAAGCGCATTCGGAATCCGCTTACCGACGGTGGCTTGAGGTTGCAGGCTTCGTGGACGTCCAGAGGATGCCACTCGTTGGTAGCTCGGGCATGAGCCTGATGACGGGACACTGGCCCGGATGAAGGTTGTCTCGCCAGCTGCTTCGAGGAAATCTGCGCCGTCCAACTTCAGGCTTGAGCGGCCCGGCGCCACGCCGGCCGCTCAGCCCAAGCGTTGGGCAGACGGATGCCTGTGGCAATCACGTGCCGCCGGTGTGACGGGCATGGGGGAAGAGGGACAGACGTGAAGCTCGCGGCCAGCCGCGTCACCGCAGCGGCAGTTCTTCTCCTGCTTGCCGCGTCACTCGCCGCGGCTGCCGACCAGCCCCGAGAGAAAGTGACACGGGTAGGCTATCTGTCGCCTGGTTCGCCTTCCGACCCGGTGAGGTTGCGCCGATTCGAAGCGTTCCGCCAAGGTCTGCGCGAGCTCGGTTATGTGGAAGGCCAGAACGTCGCTATCGAATCCCGATGGGCCGAGGGCAACTATGATCGGTACCCTGCCCTCGCGGCCGACCTGGTCCGTGAGAAAATGAACGTCATCGTGGCGGTGGGCGGGGCAGCGACCCAGGCGGCCCAACGAGCGACCAGGACAATCCCGATCGTCATGTCGGTCGTTCTCGATCCCGTGGGAAGCGGACTCGTCGCCAGCCTTGCGCGTCCCGAAGGGAACATCACAGGGCTGTCGCTCATGGCCCCTGACATCATCGGGAAACAGTTACAAGTGCTCAGGGAAGTGGTGCCGTCGGTATCTCGGGTGGCCGTCCTCTGGAATCCGGCCAATCCGGGGAGCGCGCCCCAGTTGCGAGAGGTGGAGGCTACAGGTCGGGTCTTGAAGATGCACCTTCAAATTCTTCAGGCGCGGGCCCCCCAGGAGATCGATAGCGCCTTCGCGGCGATGACGCGAGAGCGGGCGGGCGCGGTAGTGATTCTTGCGAAGTGAGCGTGGTTATCGCCACTCCATTCCCCGATCGGCACATCCGCCGAACAATGGACTGGAGCGGACGCTGGCTCGCATTCGCTCGCCACGGCCGCTCACTGCGAGCGTTCGCCGACAGACGCAGCTGAACAGATTCAATTGGAGGTGACTGGATGACGCTGAAGTGTCTCGGTGTGCTCCTCGCTTTGAGCATTCTCGGGCCGCTGCTGACCGCCGAGGCTCAGGTGACGGCAACGACAGCGAAGATCGGAGTGCTCTCCTCTCAATCCCACGAAACGAGCAAAGCGGCCTGGACCGCATTCCGTCAGGGACTCCGCGACTTCGGCTGGGAAGATGGACGAAACATCGTCATCGAGGTTCGATTTGCTGACGGTCATATCGACCGACTCCGCGGTTTGGCTGAGGAGTTGCTGAAACACGACGTAAGGCTCATCGTCGCCCAGAACTCGCCAGGAGCCCGCGCAGCCATCGACGCGACGAGGACCGTGCCGATCGTGATGGTCGAGGTCGGTGATCCCGTCGCCACCGGATTCGTGACGAACCTGGCCCGGCCGGGCGGGAACGTCACGGGCCTGACGAACATGGCGCGCGATTTGACTTCGAAGCGACTCCAACTGCTCAAGGAAGCCGTGCCGAGCGCCACACGCATTGCCGTGATCATGGACCCAGGCGATCCGGTCGTCCCACCGCAGTGGCGTGACGCCCAGTCCGCGGCACAGAGGCTTGGTCTTGAGCTCCAGCGGCTGGAGGTGCGGAATGTCGATGATCTCCGGCGGGCATTCCAGACGGCAGTCGCCGGCAAAGCTGAGGCCGTGCTGCGACTAGCCGACCCGCTGTCCATAGTGCAAGGAACGGAGACCGCGCAACTGGCCATAAAGCATCATCTGCCACTCATGGTCAGGGCTCGCACGGAGATCGAAATGGGTGGGTTGATCTCGTATTATGCGGACCCTCTCGACTACCACCGTCGGGCCGCATTCTACGTCGATCGAATTCTCAAAGGCGCCAAGCCGGGCGATCTGCCGATCGAGCAACCCACACGATTCGAGCTGCTCATAAACCTAAAGACCGCGCACGCGCTTGGGATCACGATCCCACCGTCGCTGGTGATACGAGCAGATGAGGTGTTCCAATGACGATCATAGCGGCTCCTATGCGAAAGATCGGCATGGAAAACCCCGCCGAGTATCTCCGGCAACTTTTCCGCGCCGAGCGACCGCGATCTCTTGCGCATCGCTGAGTGGATTCGATGAACGCGAGCCGAGCGAACGTTCGGGACAGCTTGCTGGAGGCCGCCTTATGGTTCGTGCAAGCGGCTGCTCAGCTATCAGGGGTTCAGTGCATCGCGTTGATCGGCTCGATCCTCAGCAACCGCCAAAGCCCGAAAGACGTCGACCTACTGGTGTACGTTGCCGACGATGCCGATCTGGCACCGCTGGCGTCCACGGCGCGCCGGCTGCAAGGGCGCCTCCAGAGCCACAACCGCGGTGCCGACGTATTCTTGGCAGACGAGCAACGCCAATACTTGGGTCGGACGTGTTCCTGGAAGTTGTGCCAGCCCGGGATTCGCGCCTCATGTGATGCACTACACTGCGGCCGGCGGCCGCATCTTCATGACGACCTTGCCACGATTCGACTCCCTGACTCGCTCATCGCGGCACCGCCCCTCGAGCTCTGGCCCATAGTCGTGCGGAGGTGCCAGGTACCTGCCGATGTCGAGAGGCTCGTGAGCCGTCTTCACGAACAGCACAACAACGCAGTCGCGCAGACCGCTGGCTCGCGTTCGCCCGCCGCGGCTGCTCACCGCGAGCGTTGGTCGGCACTGCAGTAGTTGAGGTGACGGCCGGGAGGGGACTGTGTCGCTAACGATGACCAAGCAGGAACGCGAAACGTTTCTGGCCGAGCTTCACGTCGGAATCATCAGTATTCCTGAAAAAGGGCGAGGACCGCTCACCGTGCCGATCTGGTACTCGTACGAACCTGGCGGCGAGCTACGGGTCGTAACCGCCAGGACTTCGCGGAAAGCTCAGCTCCTCCAGCATGCTGGCAGGTTCAGTCTCTGTGTACAGACGGAGACATGGCCGTATAAGTACGTCAGTGTCGAGGGACCGGTCGTCGCCATCGAGCCAGCAGATGTTGAGCGCGACCGCCGGCCTCTCGCTCCCGTTACTTGGGCGTGCCAAGGGGTGACCGATACATCGAGAAGACACGGGGAGAACCGGGCCACGTTACGAACCTGCTTGTTCGCATGCTGCCGAGACGATGGCTCACGGTGAACTACGCGAAGGCATAGGGACCGCCATGACCGTCCGTCCAACAAGCCGCTTCAACAGCCCAGGGTTCGCGCCGCCCACCTCAGCTGCTGAGCGCCGGCGTTGCGGTGAGAACGGCGTGCCGACCTACGACGAGGAAGTTTCACGGGTCGACGCGGCAAAGATCCGCAGGTAGTTGCCGCCCAGGATCTTGGCGGTCTCCGCCGGCGTGAAGCCGCCGCGCAGCATCGCGTCCACCACGGCGGTGAAGGCATCGTAGCCCTCCTTGAAGACACCGACGCTGCCCAGGTGATCTGAACCGATGCTGACGTGATCCACGCCCACCACGTCGACCATCTCCTTGAGACCGTCCACATAGCCCTCCGGGCTCGCGAAGAAATGCCAGATCCCGATGGATCCGCCCGTCTCCGCGATCACTCGGGCATGGTCCGGCGTGATCTGGCGCTCGGCGAGGGGCGTGGGGCCCTGCGCCTTCGAACCGCGAAGCGCGGTGTGCGAAAGGAGCAGCGGCGTGGTGGAGACGCGCGCCGCCTGTCGGACGGTCGCCTCGGTCGCATGCGCCACGTCCAAAACCACCCCGAGGCGATTGCAGGCGCGGATGACGTCGGCGCCGAAGGGCGTGAGGCCCCCGTGCACGACAGCGCCCGTCTGGAAGTCGCCGATGTCATTGGGGGTGTAGTGCACGAGCTGCATGGTGCGGACGCCGCGCTGGTACGACTCCTCGAGGCGCTCGACCTTGCCTTCGAGGAAGTCGAGTCCCTCGACGTCGACGATGATGGCGGGCTGTCCGGCCCCGTGGGCGGCGAGGAGATCCGCGACGGTGAGGGCGCGTCGGATACCGTGACGGGCGACGAGCTCGTCCATCCACGCGAGGCGATCGAGATGGTACTGGTAGAGCTGCCCGGGCGCGGGCTGCCGCAGCGCCCGCAGCACCTTGTTCTCGTCGCGCCCGAGAACGGGAAGGTCCGGCACATCGGCGAGACAGACGATGGCCACGCGCCCCGCCTGCATGCCGCGGGCAAGATCGCCATTCGGAGCGCCCGACGAGATGACGCCGGTAGCCCCGCCGTGCGTGTGCACGTCGATGGAGATATTCTCGGCGAGAAGCCTTCGCGCCGGCGCCGACTCCTCGGCTGGTGCGCCGAGGGCCGACTCGGCGCGGCTCCCGGAAGCAAGACCTGCAAGGAGCGCCGCCGCCGACGCCATCAGACTCTGGCCGCGGCGGCGAGCGAAGGCATGGCCACAGCACGACATGGCCAGCTCCCGACTACCTGTTCAGGTAGCGAAGCGGGAGGCCGGGACGCGGCCACTCGAACGACACGAGGGTGCCGCCCATCGACAGCGTGGCGTAGGCGGTGCGGAGGTCGCGCCCGCCGAAACAGACGTTGGTCACCATCATGTCCGGCAGCATGTACTGGTCCACGCGGCTGCCGTCCGGCCAGATATCGCTCACCGCCCCCGTGATGAGAGTGGCCACGCACACGTGCCCGTCGGCGTCGACGGCGAGCGAGTCGAACATCTGATAGCCGCCGAGGCCGACCACCACCTTGCCCTTCTCGCCCCGATACGGCCCGTTGGCGGACTCGATCTCGCCGGGGGCGGAGAGGCGGAAGGACCAGCAGCGCGCCGTGGGCGTCTCCACCACGTAGAGCGTTTTCTCGTCGGGGGAGAGGCCGATGCCGTTGGGGCGCTCCAGGGGAAAGATCGCCTCGCGAATCATGGACCCGTCGGCTCTGGCGTAGTAGACGACGCCGCGATCGGTGTCGCGCTCCCGCGTCTTGCCGAGGTCGGTGAACCAGAAGCCGCCCGCGCCGTCGAAGACGAGGTCGTTCGGGCCGCGCAGGCTCTGGCCGTCGCAGCGCTCGTAGAGCGTCTCGAACTTGCCCGTCTCGGGATCCACGCGCTGGATGCTCCCGCCCGTGTAGTCGTCGGCTTGCAGGACGGGGAAGAGCTTGCCCGGCCGCTCCACGAACTTGAGCCCGCCGTTGTTGGTCACATAGATCTTGCCGTCCGGCCCCATGGCAGCGCCGTTCGGGCCGCCGCCGAGCTTGGCGATCACGTGGATCTTGCCGTCGGGCGTAACCCGCGACAGGGTGCGGCGCTCGATCTCCACGAGGATGACGGACCCGTCCGCCATGGCCACGGGACCCTCGGGGAAGCGCAGCCCCGAGGCGATCTGCTTGATAGCGGGAGTGTGCGTCGCCATCAAGCGGCGCCCGTCGCCTGCCGCTGGGCGGCGAGACCGGCCTCGGCCCGCTCGAGCCAGCCCCGATCGCGGGGGGAGGCGCGGCGTCCCAGGCGACGGCGCAGGAGGCGCGCGGCGTCGTCGTAGCGGGCGAGGGTCAGATAGGAGACTACCATCGTCTCCTCGTAGATCTCCCACTGCGCGTGGCTGCCCCCGATGCGATGCAGCTCTTTGAGCACGGGCTCGAGGTGGGCGAGAGCGCCCGCGTGGTCACCCACCGCGAAGGCCGCCGTCCCCTGCACCAGGGGGAGGGCCACGCGCCGCGCGATGGGATGGCCCTTGGCGTCGAGGGCGCGCAGGCCATCGATCAGCCGGGCCAGCGCTCCCTCGTCACCGCAGGAGGCGTAGGCGAGGGCGGCGTGCACCTCGCCAAACAGAAAGCCCGGACGCGAGACGCGCGCGGCCAGGTCGGCGAGCGACCGCCAGGGCAGCGGGTCCGCTTGTCCGTCGAGCCGGAATCGCCAGAGAAGCGCGGTGCCGTCGGTCATGGCCGAGCGCGGGTTGGCCGCGCCGAGGATGTCGCGCTGGAAGATCTCGAGGGCGCGAGCATGGCGACCGCGATGCAGCTCGAACATGGCGAGGTGCCAGGCGAGATGGCAGTGAAACGACGCGCGGCGGTCGTAGCGCTCGAGCCATTCCCCGAGGAAGGCCGCGCCCGCCTCCGTGTCCAGCGTCTCGAAGGAGATGTGGGCGAGGTTGTGGACCGCGTTGGCGTTGGAAGGATACTGCTCGAGCGAGCGCTCGGAGAGCCGTCGCGACTTCTCGAAGCGGTCGACCTCGTGGTAGGTGAAACCGAGCGCCGCCTGATACCACCAGTCGTCGCCGTAGGCGGGGGCGAGCCGCTCCATGAAAGCGACCCGGTGCGCCTCGCGATCGCTCCCGCCCGCGAGGGCGATGGCGTTGCCGGCCTGATGCACGGCGATGGCGTCGCGGGGGAACTCGGCCACGTGCTCGTCGACGAGAGCGAGCCCGCGCGCCGTCTCCCCCGCGATGAGCGCGCCCAGAGCCGCCACGTGCTGCCGCTCGCGGCGCGTCGCTCCCGTCACCGTCTCCCTCGCCCGCCCCGCCGCGGCTCGCGCCGTCGCCGCGTCGCCCTGCACGAGGGCGAGGAGCGCCAGGCCAACATGAGCCACGGCGAGATTCGGGTCGCATTCGAGCGCGGATCCAAAGGAGTCCTCGGCGCCCGCGCTGTACGAGAGCAGCCGATCCATGCCGTCCTGGAAGTGCCCGGCGGCAGTGGATGAAGGCGTGGTCACTTCCAGGCCGTAGCGATCGGTGATGGTCATGGCGCGGCAAGTATAGCCAGATGCCTCCGAGGGTGGTGGCGCTGATTGCACGTGCAGATCGGTGACGGCCGGCACGAAACCGTAAGCTGCCGCGACAGATGTCTGAAATTTTCCCATCTCCTCCACTGAGGCATCTTCAGCAGATTCAGTAGGTTCCTGTGCGGGCGGCTCCGTTCGGCTCCCTGGAGCCCTTCTACAGGCTCATTGCTCCCCTCTCGCCGCCCGATCTGTTCCCCCGGTGCTTCGACGCGGTGGACGGAGGTGCCTGGGGCACTATCACGCGATCCTCGTCGAGTCCGGCGTCCGGGGTATGACTTCGATGCCCTGTGGCTCGACTACCGGCTCTCGGTCCTCTGGCAGGTCATGACGCCCATCTGGCAGGCGGGCATCAAGCTCGGCCCCTGGATCTGGTTCAGCCATTTCGAGCGCATCATGACGGCGGTGGACGATCTCGGCTGCCTCGAGCTCCTCGACTGACTTTGAAGAGTTGACGCACGGGTCGCCGAAGTCTAGGCTCGACGGCGCGATACGGAGACGGGAAGCGCAGAGAACTGGACACGCCCACACGAGGAGTCGAGTGCCGACCCACCAGTCGCTGAGCGGAGCCACGGACGACGAGCTGCTCCAGCGGATGGTGGCGACGCATGCCGAGCGGTTCGGGCCGCCCTTTTGGGAGTTCTTCACGAGGCATGTCGCGTCTGCTCTCCCGCGTGAGCCGACGATCGTGGATCTGGGATGCGGTCCGGGCCTGCTCCTGCGCGATCTGAGCGCGCGGTTCCCGATGGGGCGGCTCCACGGATACGACGTCACCCCGGCCATGGTCAGCCATGGCCGGCAGCTCGCCTTCGCGGGCTCTCCCCCGCTCTTCGCCGTGCACGACGTGGCCGCCCAGCCGCTTCCTCACGCTGCGGACAGCGTGCACCTCCTCTGCATGTCGTCGGTGCTGCACGTGATCGACGAGCCGCTGCCCGTTCTCGCCGAGATGGAGCGTGTGCTCGCTCCTACCGGTCTCCTCCTGCTCTATGACTGGATCCGCCAGCCTCTCGCTGCCTATTTGGCGTGGAGGCGCGAGGTCCTGCGGGAGAGCCCCGCCGAGAGCCAGCGCCGGGGCTTCCGGCTCTTCCCCGTCCACAACAAGTACACGGCAGAGGACTGGCGCTGGCTTCTCGCCGAAGCCGGCTTCCAGGTGCGTGCGGAAACGCTGCCACGAGCAGCGCACCGGCTCTTCGTGGCCGTTCCCTCGTCGCGCGCGATATCTGCACGTTGATCCCATCGAGGCGCAGCGCCGGCTGGCGCCGGGCCCGCGATTGCCGTATGATCCACGCGCCGTGAACTTCGACTTCTCGCCCGATCAGCGATCGCTGCGCGACCAAGCCCGGAAGTTCCTCGCCGAGCACTCCTCCTCCGCCCGTGTGCGCCGCATCCTCGACGGCGCGGCACCGTACGATGCGGAGCTGTGGCGCGGCATGGGCGAGATGGGCTGGGTGGGTACGGCCATTCCCGAGCCCTACGGCGGCGCCGGCTTCGGCCACCTCGAGCTCTGTGTCATCGCCGAGGAGCTGGGACGGAGCCTCGCCCCCACACCCTTCGCGTCGACGATCTACCTGGCCGGCGAAGCGCTTCTCCTCGCGGGCAGCGAGGCGCAGAAGAAGCGGTGGCTGCCGCGCATCTCCCAGGCCGAGGCCATCGGCTGCCTCGCCCTCGCCGAGGGCGCGCAGGTGGCCACGCCCGCCAATCTCACCACGCGCGCCCAGGGCGGACGGATCACCGGCACCAAGCTGCCGGTCATGGACGGCGACGTCGCCGACTTCGCGGTGGTGCTGGCGGCCGAGTCCGGTGGGCGCGCCGGGCTCTTCCTCGTCGATCTGAAGGGCGCCGGCGTCACCCGCACGCCCGTCAGCACCGTGGATCCCACCCGCTCGCACGCCCGCATCATCTTCGACGGCGCCGCCGCGGAGCCCCTGGGAGCGCCCGGCGGCGGCTGGCCACTCGCCGAGCGTCTCCTCGATCGCGCGGCGGTGCTGGTCGCCTTCGAGCAACTCGGCGGTGCCCAGGCCGCGCTGGACATGGCGCGCGAGTACGCGCTCGGCCGCTTCGCCTTTGGCCGGCAGATCGCGTCATTCCAGGCCATCAAGCACAAGCTCGCCGACATGTATGTGGCGGTGGAGCTGGCGCGCTCGAACGCCTACTACGGCGCGTGGGCCTTGTCGAAGGACGCCCCCGAGCTGCCCGTGGCCGCCGCGGCGGCGCGAGTGGCGGCCTGCGAGGCGTATTACCAGGCGGCCAAGGAGAACATCCAAGTGCACGGCGGTATGGGCTTCACCTGGGAATTCGATTGCCATCTCCACTACCGGCGCGCCAAGCTCACCGGACTCATGCTGGGCAGCGCCCGGCGCTGGAAGGACCTGCTCATCGCGCGGCTCGAGGCGGGAGCCGCCTAGGAGAATCGGCGTGGACTTCGACGACACTCCGGACGAGGCAGCGTTCCGCAAAGAAGTGCGCGAGTGGCTCAGCGTCAACGCCGAGCCGAAGAGCGGCGCCTTCGAGACGTGGCAGAGCCGTTATCCCGGCCGCGACGGCTACGAGGGCCTCGAGCGGGCCAAGGAATTCCAGGCCAAGAAGGCGGAGGCGGGCTTCGCCGCCCTTCACTGGCCGGTGGAATGGGGCGGACGCGCCCTGCCGCCCATCTATCAGGTGATCTACGCGCAGGAAGAGACGCGCTACCTCGTGCCGCGCGGCTACTTCGAGATCGGCCTCGGCATGTGCATGCCCACGCTGTTCGCCTTCGGCACCGAGGAACAGAGGCGGCGCCACGCGCCGGTGGCCCTCCGCGGCCAGGAGGTGTGGTGCCAGCTCTTCTCCGAGCCGGGCGCCGGCTCCGACCTCGCCGGCCTCCGTACGAAGGCGCAGCGCGAAGGCGACGAGTGGGTGATCAACGGGCAGAAGATCTGGACCTCCGGCGCGCACTGGGCGGACTGGGCCATTCTGGTGGCGCGGAGCGATCCCAAAGCGACCAAGCACAAGGGACTGACCTTCTTCTTCCTCTCCATGAAGTCGCCCGGCATCGAGACCCGGCGCATCAAGCAGATCTCCGGGGCCTCTCACTTCAACGAGGTGTACTTCACCGACGTGCGCATCCCCGATCACCAGCGCCTCGGCGCGGTGGGCGCGGGCTGGGGCGTGGCCATCACCACCCTCATGAACGAGCGCCTCACCTCGGGCGATCTCCGCGGACCGGACTTCGAGGAGGTCTTCGGGCTCGCGCGCTCCGTGGCCCTCGAGGACGGCCCCGCCATCAAGAACGCGGCGGTGCGCGAGCGGCTGGCCGACCTCTACGTGAAGACGCAGGGAGTGCGCTTGACGCGCTTCCGCACCATGACCGCGCTCTCGCGCGGGGAGACGCCGGGCCCGGAGAACTCTATCGGCAAGCTCGTCAACGCGCCCAAGGCGCAAGAGATCGCCTCCTTCGCCATGGACCTGCTGGACATGGGCGGCGTGGTCATGGACAAGGACGCGGCGCCCCTTCGCGCCGCCTTCCAGGAATCGCTGCTCAGCTCGCCGGGCGGCCGGATCGCCGCGGGCACGGACGAGATCCTGCGCAACATCGTCGCCGAGCGCGTGCTGGGCCTGCCCCAAGACGTGCGGGTAGACCGCGACCTACCCTTCGATCAGCTCCCCACCGGCCCGCGCTGAGGGAATGGACAAGCGCGAGAAAGTCCAGGCTGTTTCCTTTGACGAAGCCCAAACTATCTTCGGGGACAGGCTAGCGAGAACTGACCCGGAGCCGGATGATTCGGAAGGTGAAGAGCGATTCACAGCAATTGGACTGGCTCTTTCAGTTGGAGTGATTACGAAGGCGCAGTTCACGACCGGAAGGCTTCTCGCGTCGGTGCATGCGGGCTAAGATCTTCCTCGCCGACAGTGCTGAGATTCGCGAAGGCCTCCTCTTTCTCCTTGGCAGTGGCTGGAACGAGGTAGGTCCACAAGCACAACCATTCGCAATCGCAGGCCTTCTGGAAGTCGACTGGGAGGAAACCAATTCTCGTCATTCCATTGACCTCGCGTTCGAGGACGAAGATGGTGTTCCTCTCAACGTCCCGACTCCTGCCGGGGATCAAGCTCTGCGCTTGACGGCCACGTTCGAAGTGGGTCGCCCTCCAGGTAGTGCTCGAGGCAGTTCATTCAACGTCCCCTTGGCAATCCCCATTCTTCCTGTCCCCTGGACTCCAGGACACCGATACGTCGTTAGGGTTAACCTTGACGGGAACGAGGTAGACCGTTTGAGATTTTCCGTGAGGGAAGGCCAGCCACCACAAGGACAACGCTAAGATCAAACTCTCGACCCTCTGATCCGACCGTCCGATCGGGATACACGCACTACACAGTAGGAGAGTGTCATGGAGCTCAAGGGACAGATCGCCATCGTCACCGGCGCCGGCCGCGGCATCGGCCGGGCCACCGCGCTCGAGCTGGCGCGCCTCGGCGCGGACGTCGTCATCGCGGAGCTGGACCAGGCGGGCGCCAAACGCACGGCGGAGGAAGTGATCGCGCTGGGCCGCCGCGCCATCGCCATCGCGACCGACGTCACCTCACGGGCGGATCTCCGCGCCATGGTCGACCGCACCAAGGCGGAGTGCGGGCGCATCGACATCCTGGTGAACAACGCGGGGATCTATCGCGCCGCCGCCACCGCGGACGTGACCGAGGAGCACTGGGACGCCATCATGAACATCAACGCGAAGGCAGTGTTCTTCGCCACCCAGGCGGTGATTCCCACCATGGCCGCGCAGAAGCACGGGAGCATCGTGAGCCTCGCCTCCATGGCGGGCAAGATCGGGAGCAAGACCAACCTCCCCTACAACGCGAGCAAGGCCGCCGTGATCAGCATGACCAAGAGCCTCGCCCTCGCCCACGCGCACGAGGGCATTCGCGTCAACTGCGTGTGCCCCGGCTTCGTGGAGACGGACATGTGGTCGCAGGTGGCGAAGGAGCAGGGCGCGCTCCTCGGCATGTCCGCGGAGGAATTCACGCGGCACCGGGCCGCCTCCGTGCCGCTCGGGCGCATGGAGAAGCCGGAAGACGTGGCGCACGTGATCGCCTTCCTCGCTGGGCCGCGCTCCGGCTACATGACGGGGCAGGCGCTGAGTGTCGACGGCGGTCTCGTCATGCACTAGGCGGACCGCTGAAAAGGGCCCATCTGCTTCGACTCAGCTCTCGTCTCGCGTCGGCCAGGGCCGCCGCTCAACCCGAACGGCGGCCGCCCTCGGGCGCCGCCTCGCATCTGGACCTTTTTGAGCGGCCCGCTGGCCCTCGGGCCACTGCACTCGCCAAGCTCATCGGACACTGCGGTAACGGGGCGGGGCGGCTGGTCGGCGCGTGGTAGAGTCTCCTTCGCTGTTCACCCACTGTGCGAGGGGGCGCTGCCATGAAGATCGTCGGCATCGACACGTTCACGCTCCGCATCCCCACCGTGAAGCCGATCGCCCTCGACCTGCCCGAGCATCGGCTGGTCGTGGCGCGTATTCACAGCGACTCTGGACCCGAGGGCTTGGGCTACACGCTGGTCTTCGGCGGCGCAGGCTCCGAGGCCGTGGAAGCGTACACCCGTCGCCTGTCGGAGCTGCTCATCGGCGAGGATCCCCTCCTGGTAGGAAGGCTGTGGGACAAGATGTACCGCGCCGATCGGGGCATCCGCCGGGTGGGCCTCGCCGGCTACGCCGTGTCCGCCCTCGACATCGGGCTGTGGGACCTCGCGGGGAAGACGGCCAACCTGCCCCTGGCCAAGCTGTGGGGCGCCACCACCGACCGCGTCGACGCCTATGGCAGCGGCGGTTGGGGATCCTACTCCCTCGACGACCTGATCGGCGAGGGCACGCGCTACAAGGCGGCGGGCTGCCGCTACTACAAGATGAAGGTCCACTCCCCCGACCCACGGGTGAATCGCCAGCGCGTGGAGGCGGTGCGCAAGGCGCTCGGAGACGGCGTGCAGATGATGGTGGACGTGAACCAGAAGCTCGACGTGCCGGCAGCCATCCGCCAGGCCGAGCTTCTCGAGGACCTGGGCCTCGTGTGGTACGAGGAGCCCGCGCTGGCCGATGACATCGCGGCCTGCGCAGAGGTGGCGCGGGCCATCCGCATCCCCGTGGCCACCGGTGAGAACAACTACACGCGCTTCGAGTTCCGCGAGCTGATCGAGCGGCGGGCCGCGCGCTATCTCATGCCCGACGTGTGCCGGGCCAACGGCTTCACGGAGACCCTGCGCATCGGCCAGCTCGCCGCCGCCTACCAGGTCACCGTGTCCCCGCACGTCGTCCACGAGCTGTCCCTGCACGTGGCGGCCACGCTGCCCAACGCCTTCCTCGTGGAGTGGATCGACTGGGTGCCCGCCGATCTCTTCGAGGGCATGCCCAAGTGCGAGGGCGGTGCCTTCCGCATCTCGGACCGGCCCGGGCACGGCATCGGCCTCACCGCGGACGCGGAGAAGAAGTACCGGGTGAGCTGATCCCGTGGCCTCGGCGATCGTCTCCGCGCTCCACGTGCTCGCCCTCGCGCTGGGTCTGTCCAGCGTCTATCTTCGGGGGCGTGCCCTCAAGGGGCGGCTCGACCGCGAGGGGCTGCGCCATCTCTTCGCCGCGGATACGGCGTGGGGCATCGCGGCCGGGCTCTGGATCGTCACGGGAGTGCTGCGCGCCTTCGGGGGGCTCGAGAAGGGCAGCCAGTTCTACCTGCAGTCCCCGCTCTTCTGGACCAAGATGGCCCTCTTCCTGGTCGTCATCGTCCTGGAGATCTGGCCCATGATCACCTTCATCCGCTGGCGAGTCGCCCTCAAGCGCGGCCAGCTCCCCGACACGTCGCGGGCGCGAGCGCTCTACCTCGTCAACCACATCGAGATGGGCCTCGTGGTGATCATCGTCTTTGTGGCCAGCTTCATGGCCCGCGGCTTCGGGATGCGATAGGCCTAGAGGCGCAGCGCGCGCTCGATCTCGTCCAGGTGCTCGCGGCGGTGCTCGGAGCGGCGCACGCTGATCGGCCCACCCGCTGCCCGGTTCGCCTCCATCAGACCCTCGGAGAGGTGCGCCACTCGCTCATCCGCCGCCGCCGCCGCGTCGATGGCCAAGCGGGCGGCCACGCGCGGCGCGAGGGCAAGACAGTGCGGCTTTGCCGCGTCATTGACCCAGTCGACGGCGGCCTCGTCGATACCCGGAGGACGCGTCCCCCGGCCCTCGGGTCCCCAGCGGTCGAGGAGGGTGACGATCCGGTAATCCCAGAACGCCAGGTGTGCGAGCACCGCCGCCACCGTCCAGCCCGCCTCCATGGGCGTGGACAGCTGCTGATCGGTCAGCCTGTCCACGAGAGTGCGCAGCCGCTCGAGTTGCTCCCGGTTCTCCGTCACGTAGGATCGATCTACCGCCATGAAAGCCTCCCCTGTCTCATGAGATGCACCCGCAGTCATCAAACACCGGCCACGGGTCCGTGTGAAACGCGCCCGCGCTCAGGGGGACGGGGGCGACGGCTTCCCGCGAATCAGCGATTCCGGGTAACGCTCCAGCGTGTTGGCGAGGGCCCGGATGGCCGCGAGGGTCCGGTTCAGCTCGATGAGCGTCTGGCGCAGGTCCGACTGAAGCGGCGAGTCCGAGGAGAGCACGGTGTCGGCGCTCTTGAGCGTGGTGTCCGCAGTCTTCAGCGTGGCGCCAGCGTTGTCGAGGGCGCGGCGCAGGTCGGGAACGAGGTCGGTGTCGACGCGCTTGAGGAGGACGTCGACGCCTTTGAGCGTCTCGTCGAGGGAGGCGAGGGCCTTGCGGGCATCGGCACCGATCTCCTCGATCTGCAGCTTGTCGAGCTTCTTGACGATGCCCGTCAGCGTCTCCTGGAGCTCCTCGAAGGTGCCGGGAATGGTGGGGATCTCCGGCGGGGTCTTCGCGGTGGGATCGCCCTTCACCTTGGGCGTATCGGGGAAAACGTCGAGCGCGACGTAGAGCTGCCCGGTGAGCAGGTTGCCGCTGCGGAGCTGCGCGCGCAGCCCCTTGTCGATCATCGTCTTCACCCGGCTCAGGCGCACGGCCGGCGACTCGGGAGGGGGCAGCATGCCCCCGATGAAATGTCTGGCGAACAATCGCTGGGGGAAGAGCTTCACGAGGACAGGCATCTGGAAGGTGAACGTGGCCGGATCGATGGACACGCCGATCCGCACCACCTCGCCGATGTTCAGGCCCCGGAAGTCCACGGGAGCGCCCGGTGAGAGCCCGCGCACCGAGCCGTCAAAGAGCAGGAGATAGGTGTCCACGACTCTGTCGGGGCGCTTCAAGGCCTCCGTCCGATCGGAGTAGAGCGTGAAGACGGTGTTGACGTCGGCGGGTGGTTCGGGGGGCGCATCCGGCTCCGTCTGGAAGGCGATGCCGCCGACCAGGATGGCCACCACTGATTCGGTCCGCACCTGCAGCCCGCTGGCGTCGACGGACACATCGATGCCACTGGCATTCCAAAAGCGCGTGTTGGGCGTGACGTACTGATCGTAGGGAGTGCGGATGAAGATGGTGAAACTGACGCCCTTGCCGTCCTTGTCGAGGGCGGTGGCCACCACCTGTCCCACCGGCACCCGCCGGAAGTAGACCAGTGTCCCCACGTCGGTGGATCCGAGATTTTCGGCGCGCAGCACGAATTGCCGGCCTGGCTCATCACCGGTGATCATGGGCGCGATCTCGAGACCCACGTAATTGCGCCGCGTCTCCCTCGACTTGCCGATGTCGATGCCGATGTAGGCCCCGGACAGGAGGGTGCCGAGCCCCGAGACCCCGCCCGCGGTGACGCGCGGACGCACCACGAAGAAGCGAGTGTCCTCGCGGAGGAACCCTTCCGTCTCCTTGGCGAGCTCGGCGGTCACCACGATGCCCTTGCGGTCCGGGCTCAGGGTGATGGTCTTGACGAGACCGATCTCCACGTCCTTGTACTTGATCTTGGTCTTGCCCGCCTCGAGGCCCTCGGCGGTCTTGAAGGTGATGGTGATGACCGGCCCGCGCTCGAGGATGGCCCGCACGGCGAGCCAGCCGCCCACGAGCACGGCCACGATGGGCACGATCCAGATGAGCTGGGGAGTGAAGCGGCGCCGCGGTACGGCCACCGCCTCGGGCAGGTCGGGTGCACCGGGCTCGGGTCTATCGGCCATGCGACTCCACCGGATCCCAGATCAGACGGGGGTCGAAGCTCTCCGCCGCGAACATGGTCAGCACGACCACCGCTCCGAAGGCAATGGCCCCGGGGCCGGCCTGGATGCTCATGAGGCCTCCGAACTGGACGAGGGCGGTGAGGATGGCCGCCACGTAGATGTCGATCATGGACCAGCGGCCCACGAACTCCAGCACGCGATACAGCCGCGTCCGCTGCTCGGGGGCGAGGGTGGAGCGACGCTGCACGGACAGAAGCAGGAAGGTCATGGCGATCAGCTTGGAGAAGGGCACCGCGATGCTCGCGATGAACAGGATCATGGCCAGGGGCCACGAGCCGTCGTTCCAGAGGTAGACGACGCCGCTCATGATCGTGTCCGTCTCCGAGCCGAAGAGCGAGCCCGAGACCATGACGGGCAGCACGTTCGCGGGCACGATCAGGATGTAGGCCGCGATGAGGAGGGCCCAGGCGCGCGCCACGCTGTTCGGCTTGCGCGCGTGGAGCGCGGCCCCGCACCGTGCGCAGACGAGATCGTGGGACGGACCCGCGGGCCGATGCAGGAGGCCGCAGGCATGGCAGGCGAGATAGCCCAGCCGGGCCGCGCTCACGTTCACCGGAGCTCCTCCACCCGTTCCCACAGCTCGTGCGTGTCGAAGGAAGCGGCGGCGGCAGCCACGAGGAACATGAGGGCGCCGAACGACCACAAGGCGATGCCGGGCACGACGGAAGCCAGGTGGGCCAGCTTCGTCAAGGCGACCAGGGTGCCAAGCATGAACACCTCGACCATGCCCCAGGGACGCACCGCGTGCACGGTGCGGAACACCGCGGGCAGTCCCTTCGGCACCCACCCCAACTTGAGGGGCAGGAGCATGTAGAGGAGAGCGGCGATCTCGAGGGCGGGCATGAGGATGGTCGTGGCGAAGACGAGCCCGGCCACACTCCCCATGTCCCCGTCCCACAGTTTCTGCACGGTGCCGAAGAGGGTGGTGGAACTGTGATGCCCGGCCGCCGCCAGCCCCACGATGGGGAACGAGTTCGCGATGACGAAGAGCACGGCCGCCCCCATAGAGTATGCGAGGGTGCGGTCGAGCCCGTCGACGTTCCGTCGATACAGCACGGCACCGCAGCGAGGGCAGCGCGCCTTCCCACCCGGAGGCAACGGGATCTCGCGCTGGAGCAGGTCGCAGTCGTGGCAGGCGTGCAGATGGGGCCCCTGCATCAGGCGGACTATAGCGCGACTCGGACGGGAGGACCACAGAGATCGCGGTCCCGGGGATGGGCTTGCTCAGCCTCCGGAGCGACGGCGGGAGCGGACGTAGGTCAGCACGGCGCCGAAGAGGACGATGAGCGAGGCGTAGAAGACCCACACCGTCATCACCACCACCGAGCCGGCGGCGCCGTACGGCGAGCCGAGGGTGGTGTGGCCGAGATAGAGCCCGATGAAGCTCTTGCCCACGGTGAAGAGCACGGAGGTGGTGACCGCGCCTATCCACACGTCCCGCCACGCCACTGGCGCGTCCGGCAGCACCTTGAAGATGCCCGCGAAGAGGATCGTGATCACGACCAGGGACACGATCACGTTGGTGGTCTTGAGGAGAAGCGCGGGTTCGCTCAGATCGCCCAGGGCGCTCTCCCCCACCGCGGCCACCGCCGCGCTCACGAGGAGGGAGACGAGAAGAAGGAAGCCCACCCCGAGGACCATGGCGAGGGAGAGCAGCCGCTCCTTGACGAACACCCACAGCATGTTGGCCTGGGGGTGCCCCTCGACCTTCCAGATGCGGTTCAAGGCACTCTGCAGTTGCACGAAGACGGAGGTCGCTCCGAGGAAGAGCACCGCGATGCCCACGATGACGGACAACCGTCCCGTGTGGGGATCGCGCGCGTGCCGCAGCACCGTCTGTACCACCTCGCTGCCCTCACTGCCCACGAGGAGACGCATCTCGTTCACGATCTTGCCTTCCACGACCGCGCGGTCGAACACGAGACCGGCCACCGCCACTGACATGAGCACGAGGGGCGCGAGGGAGAGGAGGGTGTAGTACGACAGCGCGGCGGCCAGCTCCATGGGGCGGATGGACCAGTACTCGCGCGCGATGTCCTTCAGCATGAGAGATGGCCGGCGCGGGCGGGGCTCACGGCCGACATGGTAGCATCGGTGCCCCATGGACTTTGGCATCGTCACGGCCAAAGTGGACGAGATCGGCTACATCACCCATGCCGAGAATCTCGGCTTCACCCACTGCTGGGTGACGGACAGCCAGATGATCCGTTCCAACTGCTGGGCCGTGCTCGCCCTCGCCGCGCGCGACACGCGGCGCATGCGCCTCGGCACCGGGGTGAACGTGCCGGGGCTGCGGCTCGCTCCCGTGGCGGCCAACGGCATCGCCACCATCAATCGGCTCGCCCCCGGCCGCTGCTTCATCAGCTTCGGCACCGGTCACACCGCGATGCGGACGCTGGGGCAGCGGCCCATGCGGCTCGCGCCCTTCCGCGAGTACGTGCAGGTGGTGCGCGCGCTGGAGAAGCAGGGGCTCAAGCAGATCATGCTCTATCCGCCGCTCAACCGGCAGTACCGCGTGATCGAGGACTTCGCCGAGTCGGTCATGGCGCGGCTCTGAGCGTGCTCGAGACCATCCAGACCCCGGAGGGCCTCTTCACCGCGGAATGCGCGGGGTCGGCCGGCGACCCGCTCGTGCTGCTCCTCCACGGCTATCCGCAGACACGGCATTCGTGGCGCGAGCAGGTGCCCGCCCTCGGCGCCGCGGGCTATCGCGCGGTGGCGCCCGATCAGCGTGGCTACTCTTCCGGCGTCCGCCCCGATCCCTCGTGGCTCGCGGCTTACGGCATCGACCGGCTCGTAGCCGACGTGCTCGACCTCGCGGCGGCGAGCGGCCACGCCACGCGACCCTTTCACCTCGTCGGGCACGACTGGGGCGGGCAGGTCGCGTGGATCACGGCTTTCCGCCATCCCGAGCGCCTCGCCTCGCTCACCGTTCTCTCGCGCCCGCACCCCGCCGCCTTCCGGCGCGCCTTCCGCGACAACGTCGACAACCAGCAATACCGCTCGCGCCATCACAAGGCCTTCCACGATCCGGCCACGGCCAGCCGCCTCCTCGAGGACGGCGGCCGCCGCCTACGACGGCAGCTCCGGGAGAGTCATGTGCCCGAGGCGGCGGTGGAGGAATACCTCTCGGTGCTCGGCGATCCGGGCGCGCTCGAGGCGGCGCTCGCGTGGTATCGTGCCGCGGGCACCCTCGCCAATATGGAGATCGGAGCGGTGACGGTCCCCACCCTCTACATCTGGGGCGAGGACGATCACAGCGTGGGGCGCGGGGCCGCGGAAGGCACGGCCCAGCACGTGTCGGGTCCCTATCGCTTCGAGGCGATCCCCGGCATCGGCCACTTCGTCTCCGACCAGATCCCCGCCGCCGTCACTCGCCTGCTGCTGGCACACCTCTCCCGCTGACCGTCGGCCGCGCTCCCGTCACCCCGATGGCCACCCCGCCCAGCACGAGCGTGATGGCGAGCACGAGCGTCAGGGTCAGCGGCTCGCCCAGCCATACGGTCGCCGTGACCACGCTCACCACCGGAGTGGCGAGGAGGCCGAGCGAGGTGGTGACGGCGGGCAGGTGACGGCTCGCCATGGCGGCCGCCCAGTACGCGACGGCGGTGCCCGGGATGCCCAGGTAGAGGAGGAGACCCACGAAGGTCGGGCTCCAGTCGACGCGCGGCGGCGGGCCCGTGGCCAGGGCGATGGGCGTGAGGATCACCGTGGTGAGCAGCGTCTCCCAGGGGATCAGCACGAACGGCGTGGAGATCCAGCGATGCGCCCGGATGTGCACGATGCTAGAAGCCCAGAGGAGCGCGGCGAGCAGAACGGCGAGATTGCCGAGGACGATCCGGCGATCACTCCAGTCGAAGGTGAGCGGGTTGAAGAGCGACACCAAGCCCGCGAGCCCCATGAAGACGCCGAGCATCCGCCGGCCGGTGAGCGGCTCGCCCAGGAGCAGCGCGGAGGCCGGCGTCACCCAGAGCGGCGTGGTGTAGGCGAGCACCACCGTGCGGCCCGTGGGCACGAGCCCGAGCCCCCAGCTCGCGAGGAGGTTGAAGCCGATCATGTGGAGCAGCGTGATGCTGACGAGCACGGGGAGGTCGCCCCGCGGCGGCCGCGTCACCCGCCCGCTCATCGCCTGGAGGGCGAAGAGGGCGACGGTGGCGATGGCCGAGCGCAGCGTCACCGCCCAGAGCGGGGAGAGGGTGGCCAGCACCACCTTGTTCACGGGCCAGGTGAAGCCCCAGGCGAGCACGACGGTGACGAGGGCGAGGACGCCCTGACGGCGGGAGCTGGATCCCACGATCAGCGACGCCGATGATCGAGAGGCCGCGACATCGCCCGCGATAGTGCCGCGCGAGCGCGGACGGCGTCAAGTTTGACTGCCCGCGCGGCCTCTGGCAGGATCGGCGCGTCGATCGTCGCTCAGAAGGGAGACAGGCAATGACGCCAGAAGACATCCTCACGCACCCCGCCCGGGTGCTCACCCCCGAGCAGCGCCGCTACTACTTCGACAACGGCTACGTGGTGGTCGAGAAAGCCATCGGACAGCCCTGGCTCGACCGGCTGCGCGCCGCCTCCGCCGAGATGGTCGAGCGGGCCCGCCCCCTGACCCAGTCGGAGCAGGGCTTCGTCCTCGAGGACGGCCACACCGCCGACCAGCCGCGCCTGCGCCGGCTGTCGAATCCCGTGGAGCACCATCCTGCCTTCTGGGAGTTCGCCTCGGAGTCGCCGGTGGCGGACGCGGCCGCGGACGTGTGCGGGCCCGACGTGAAGTTCTATCACGCCAAGCTCAACTTCAAGTGGGCGCGGGGCGGCCAAGACTTCAAGTGGCACCACGACATCAACGCGTGGCCCCACACCAACTACTCGCCGGTGACCATGGGCCTCTACCTCGAGGACTGCGAGCTCGAGCAGGGGCCGCTCATCGTGATCAAGGGCAGCCACCAGCGGGAGCTCTACAGCATGTACGACGAGAGCGGGCGCTGGGTGCTCAGCATCCCCGAGGAGAAGCTCGCGTGGGCGGGGCCCGAGCAGCGCGACTACCTCACCGGTCCCGCGGGCACGCTGGTGATCCTGAACTGCCGCACCGTGCACGGCTCCGCGCGCAACGACTCGCCGCGGGGCCGGCCCTTTCTCCTCAACGTCTACTCGTCGGCGGACGCCTTCCCCTATCGCCCCAATCCCCTCGCCAATCGCTACGAGGGCGTGATCGTTCGCGGCAAGCCGGCGCGCTGGGCCCATCACGACCCGCGTCCGTGCGAGATCCCGCCGGACTGGTCGGGCGGGTATGTCGGGCCGTGGGCGCATCAGAAGGATGCCAAGGCCCCCACCATCGAGACGGCCAAGGCCGCGCCGGGGGCAGCGAAGCGGGGTTCCGACTACTGAGACTTCGCGTCGCATCGCGCCCGGGCGCGACGGTAGCTGGCCCTCCCTTCACGGAGATCCTCAGCGAGAGCGCCTACCGGCGACTCTGGATCTCCGGCTTCTGCGTGAACGCCGCCCGCTGGATGGACCTGGTGGTGCTGGGCTGGCTCGCCCTCCAGCTCACCGGTTCGCCCTTCATGGTCGGGCTCGCGGTGTTCGTGCGCTCGGCGCCCATGATGGCCTTCGGTCCCTTCGCAGGCGTGGTCGCCGATCGCATCCATCGCGGGCGCGTGCTCCTCTGCACCCAGTCGCTCGGCGTGGTGACGGGCCTCGCCCTCCTCCTGATCTTCGCCACCGGTCGCGGCGGCTACGCCCCGCTCGTCGGCCTCGAGGCGCTCTTCGGCCTCCTGTGGGCCCTCGACTTCCCCGCACGCCGCACGGCCCTCTACGCGCTGGTCGGTCCCGGTCGCGTCGCCACCGCCATCTCGCTCGAGACGGTGTCCATGCAGCTCGCCAAGATGGTCGGCCCCGTGCTGGCCGGCGTGGGCCTTGCGCATTCGGGCCCCGCCGCCTGCTTCGGGGCCCTCGTCATGCTCTACGCCACAGGGCTCTCCGTCTCCCTCGGGGTGGGCCCGCGCATCGGCGCGGCGGGGCCGCGCACCTCCGCCTCGGTCACGGCGAGCCTGGGCGCGGGCGTGCGCGCGGCGTGGCAGGAGCCCACCGTGCGCGCCGTTCTCATCATCACCGTGCTCATGAACGTGCTGCTCTTCCCCTACCAGCACATGCTCGCGGTATTCTCGCGCGACGTGCTGCGGGCGGGACCGGAGTGGCTGGGCGCCCTGGTGGCCGCGGACGGGCTCGGCTCGCTGCTGGGCGCCCTCGCCATCGCTTGGAGGCGAGGCTTCGTCGCCCATCGCCGTCTCTTCGTCTCCGCCGTCCTCATCGCCCCGCTCCTCCTCATCGTCTTCACGGGAGCGCGCTGGCGCTGGGTCTGCGTCGTGCTCCTCGTGCTGATCGGGCTGGCCGAGTCCGGCTTCGCCACCATGCAGAGCACGCTGGTGCTCCTCGCCGCGCCCGAGGAGCGGCGCGGCGGCGCCATGGGCATTCTCTCCGCGTGCATCGGCACCCAGCCCGTGGGCACGCTGTGGGTCGGCTTCCTGGCCAGCGGCATCGGCGTGGCGCCGGCGATCGCCGTCAACAGCCTGATCGCCTTCCTCACCATCGCACCGGTGGCCCTCACGCTGGCCCGGCTGGGTCCGCGACGCGAGACGACGGCCGCCTGACCGGCCCGCGTTCCCTCTGAGGTAGCCGAGCGTCGGGTTCGATCACGGAGTATGCTGGCGCAGGCTGCTCGCTCAAGAGATCGCGGCCACGTGGCCCGCCCGGGCGGCAGAGGAGCCGACATGCCCAAGGTGCTGACGGAAGCGCAGATCAAGACTTTCGAGCGGGACGGATGTCTCTCGCCGGTCCGGGCGATGAGCGCCGAGCGCGCGCGTCACTATCGCGAGCGCTTCGAAGCGCTCGAGCGACGCGTCCCTGACATCAAGAAGATGAAGACGAAGTCGCACCTCCTCTGCCCATGGGTGCTGGAGATCGCCGAAGATCCCCACATCCTCGATATCTTCGAGGACCTGATCGGGCCCAATCTCCGCTGCTGGAGCATGGCCTGGCGGGTCAAGCAGCCCGACGGCGAGACCTTCGCCGGCTGGCACCAGGACTCGGCCTACGGCGCGGCCCTGCCCGTGGTGCTGGGCGGGCTGGCGCTGTCGGAGTGTGGCGTCCGGCACGGCTGTCTACGCGGCATCCCGGGCTCACACAAGTGGGGCATCCTGCGCCACGAGGAAAGCGACGATCCCCGGAGCATCCTGGCGAAGGGGCAGTACATCACGGAGCCGTTCGACGAAGCACAGGCCGTCGACTTTGCGCTCCAGCCGGGCGAGATGGTGATGTTCGACAACTCGCTCGTGCATGGCTCCGCGACGAATCACGGACTTGACCGGCGCTTCCTCCTCCTCGTGGAGATGTTCCCGACCTGGGCCAAGCCGCCGCGCGTCCGGCAGGCCGGCATGCTCGTACGCGGGGTCGACACCACGGGCAACTTCGACGACGAGCCCCGCCCCGACGCCGAGTGGTCACCGACCGCGTTGGCGAACTGGGCTGGGGTCGTCGAGAAGCGCGCCCGGCTCATCTTCGAGGACAGCCGCGTCGGACCCAGCGAGGCTTACGGGGGGACGCGCCCCGCACGATGAGGCGGGTGTAGGTCAGAAGCGGCCATGACGCCCGGCGCCCTCGGCGAAGCGCTGGGCACCTTCCTGGCTCTCGCCGGTATCGTGGGTCGCTTTGCCCAGCGTGAACTCGTTGGCGAGCGCGTCCACAAGAGACAGATCGGTCCCTTCCCACGCTGAGCGCCGTACTCGTCGTTGTACGGGGCCAGGTCCTCCCGTTTGGTCAGATGCGTGGTCACCGTGAGCACGTTGTTGAGTGACGTGCCCGCGGCGGCCAGGATCATCTTGATGCGCTCGAGGACGTTACGCGTCTGCTCCCGGATGTCTTTCCCGAGCTCACCGGTCACGGGATGCCGGCCCGTCTGGCCCGCGACGAACACGAGGTTGCCGAACCGCGTGGCCAGCGACAGGTTGGGATTGGTCGCGGCCATCTTCTCCACGCGAATGATCTCTTTCTTCGGCATGGCGTCCCTCCTGGGCGGCGATCCTGCCATAGGGCGAATGGCGGGTCAAAAGGCTCCCGGCGATACACTGAGAGCGTGGTGGACCGGCGCATCCTCTCCATCGACGTGTTCCGCGGGCTCACCGTGGCCGGCATGGTCCTCGTCAACAATCCCGGGACTTGGGGCGCCATCTACGCGCCGCTCCGTCACGCCGACTGGCACGGCTGGACGCCAACCGATCTCATCTTCCCGTTCTTCCTCTTCATCGTCGGCGTGGCCATTCCCCTCGCCCTCGGCCGGCGCCTCGAGGCAGATCCGCGGCCGGGGCGCCTCATCCCGCGCATCCTGCGGCGCTCGGCGATCATCTTCGCGCTCGGGCTCGTCCTCCACGCGGTGTCGAATCCCGACCTCGCCACCATCCGCATTCCCGGGGTGCTCCAGCGCATCGCCGTCTGCTATCTGGTCGCCGCGCTCCTCTTCGCGTTCACGGAGTGGCGCACGCAGGCGACGGTGGCCGCCGCCACGCTGGTCGGCTACTGGGCGCTTCTGAACCTCGTCTCCGTGCCGGGCTTCGGCGCCGGCGATCTCGGCAAGGAGGGCAACCTCGCCGCCTGGATAGACCGGGCGCTGCTGGGTCCGCACATCTGGTATCTCGGGCGCGTCTACGATCCCGAGGGCATCCTCAGCACGCTGCCCGCCATCGCCACCACGCTCTTCGGCGTCCTCACGGGCCGGTTCGTGCGGGCGGCCCCCTCGACGACGGCGGCGGTCAAGGGCCTCGCGTGGAGCGGCGGCGCCGGCGTCGTGATCGGCCTCGCGTGGGGGCGGCTCTTTCCCATCAACAAGGCGCTCTGGACCAGCTCCTACGCGGTGTTCACGGCGGGCGCGGCGCTGCTCGTGCTGGCCGCCTGCTTCTGGCTGATCGAGGTCAAGGGCTCCACGTGGTGGACGACGCCCTTCGTCATCCTGGGCGTCAATGCCCTCGCCGTTTTCTTCCTCTCCACGCTCCTGACGATCGCGCTCGCGCGCGTGCACGTGCTGGATGGAGGTCAGTCGCGCACGCTCCAGGCCGTGCTGTACGAGCATCTCTTGGCGCCGTGGCTCCAGCCGGCGGCCGCCTCGCTCGCGTGGGCGCTCGGGAATGTGCTGCTGTGGCTCGCGGCGATGTGGGCGCTCTACCGGAAAGGCATCCGGGTCACCGTCTGAAAGAACGGCGGCGTGAGCCCGGGCCCACGCCGCCTTCTTGTACCGCTTCGCTCAGACCTTGAGCTGATCGCGGATGGGCAGGTTGCGGATGCGCTTGCCCGTGGCCGCGAAGATGGCGTTGCAGAGCGCGGGCGGCACCGGCGGCACGCCCGGCTCACCCACGCCGCCCATCGGCTTGCCGTAGTCCCCCGGGATGATGTGCACCCGGATCTCCCGGGGCGCGGCCGCCATGCGTGTGATCTCGTAGGTGTTGAAGTTGTCCTGCACGGCGCGGCCGTCCTTGAAGCTCATCTCGCCGAGGGTGGCCACGCTCACCCCCATGACGCAGGCGCCCTGCATCTGCGCCCGCACGCGGTCGGGATTCACGGTGGCGCCGCAGTCCACCGCGATGTCCACGCGCGGGATGGTCACCACCCCGTTCTTGTCCACGGCCACCTCCACCACGGAGGCGACGTAGCTCACGAAGCTGTAGTGGGCGGCGATGCCGAGGCCGCGGCCCTTGGGCAGCTTGCGGCCCCAGCCCGCTTCCTTGGCAGCCGTCTCCACCACGCGGCGGAGACGTCCCGTGTCCACCGGATACCGCTCCGGCGACTCGCCGTGATTCCAGGTGTCCTTGAGCGCCTCGGGACTGACCACGCGCGGCGGCCCGATCACCTCGAGGAGGAAGTCCTTCTGATCACGCCCGGCCGCCGCGGCCAGCTCGGCCACGAAGGATTGCACGGCGAAGGCGTGCGGGATGTTGGACACGGAGCGGAACCAGCCGATGCGCGTGTGCGCCTCCGCCGGAGGATTCTCGATGCGCACGTTGGGAATGGCGAAGGGCACGTTGATCACGCCCATGCCGAGCTCGAGGGCGTGCTCCTGCTTCGGATCCGGCGCGAAGGTGGAGAAGATGGTGGGGGCCACGGTCCGGTGGAGCCAGGCCACCGGCTTGCCCTGGGCGTCGACGCCCGCCTCCAGATGCTCCACGGAGACGGTGTGGAAGTAGGTGTGCTGCAGGTCGTCCTCGCGCGTCCACGTCACCTTCACCGGCTTGCCGTCCATGGCCTTGGAGCAGAGCGCCGCCTCCACCGCGAAGTCGGGCTTGGACTTCCGCCCGAAGCCACCGCCGAGGAGCGTGACGTTCACGGTGACGTCGTCGGGGGACATGCCGAGCCGCTTCGCCACGCGATCGCGCGTAGCCTGCGGCGACTGCACGCACCCCCAGACCTCGCACTTGCCTCCCGTGATGCGCACGGTGGCCGCGGGCGGCTCCATGGGCGCGTGCGCGAGATGCGGGATGTAGTACTCGGCGGTGATGCGCTTGGCCGCGCTGGCGGCCGCCGCGTCGAAGTCGCCGTCGTTGCGCACGACCTTGCCGGGCTTGCGTGAGGCCTCCTCGAGCGTGGTCTTGTAGGCCACGGAGTCGTAGCTCGCGTTGGGGCCGTCGTCCCACGCGAGCTTGAGCGCCTTGCGCCCCTGGATGGCCGCCCAGGTGTTGGTGGCGATGACGGCGACGCCGCCCAGCGGATTGAACTCGGGCGGCCCCGCCGTGGGCTCGATCTCCACCACCTTCACCACCCCGGGCACCTTGAGCGTCTCTGCCGAGTCCACGCTCTTGACCTTGCCGCCGAACACCGGCGGGTGCGCCACCACCGCATAGAGCTGGCCGTCGAGGCGCGTGTCCATGCCGTACTTCGCCTTGCCCGTGACGATGTCGCGACCGTCCACGAGCTTGAGCTGGCCCTTGCCGATGTAGCGGAACTGCGACGGATCCTTGAGCTTCACGGAGTCGCGCGAGGGCACGGGCTGGGCCGCGGCAGCCTTGGCGAGCGCCCCGTAGCCGAGGCGTCGGCCGCTCGCCTTGTGCACCACCTCGTGGTTCTTCGCCTCCACTTGGCTCACGGGCACGCCCCACTGGGCGGCGGCGGCGGCCTCCAGCATGGTGCGCGCGGCGGCGCCGCAGCGGCGCATGGGCTCGAAGAAGTGCCGCGTGCTGCGCGAGCCGTCGGTGTCCTGGTTGCCATAGCGCTTCTCGTCGCCCGTGGCCTGCACCACGCGCACGCGCTTCCAGTCCGCCTCCAGCTCGTCGGCCACGATCATGGGCATGCCCGTGCGCACACCCTGCCCCATCTCGGAGCGGTGGCACACGATGGACACGGTGCCGTCATCGCCGATGGCCACGAAGACCAGCGGATCGTCCACCCAGCCGTGGGGCATACCGTCCGCGCCGTACTTCGGGGGGTCGGCGGCGCGGGCGAGCGACGGGAAGCCGGCGGCGAGCACGAAGCCGCCCAGCGCAGTGACGCCCTGGAGGAAGCGCCGGCGGCTGACGTTGGCGATCAGGAGGGGTCGGTCGACCGACACGTCACCAGCGAGACCGGGGAGCGGCAGCCGCGGGCTCACTTCGTCGCTCCCTGCTGCGCCGACGCCTGCTTGATGGCGGAGCGGATCCGCGTGTAGGTGCCGCACCGGCAGATGTTACCGGACATGGCTTCGTCGATCTGCGCATCGGTGGGCTTGCTGGTGCGCTTGAGGAGCGCGGTGGCGGACATGAGCTGCCCCGCCTGGCAGTAGCCGCACTGAGGCACGCCCATCTCCACCCAGGCCGCCTGCAGCGAGCGCCCCACCCTGTCCGCCTCGAGCCCTTCGATGGTGACGATCTTGGTGTTGGCAACCGCGGAGATGGGTGTGGAGCAGGAGCGCACGGGCTGGCCGTTGACGTGCACGGTGCAGGCGCCGCAGAGGGCCATGCCGCAGCCGAACTTGGTGCCCGTCATCCCGAGCTGATCGCGCAGCGTCCACAAGAGCGGGGTGTCGTCGGGCAGGTCGACGTTGTAGCGTTTGCCGTTGATGTCGAGCGAGGTCATCGCCGTCCTCCTCCCATCAGGTCGCTTACGAAACGTCGCGCGCGTTTGGACCGTCCCCCCGTTGGGTCGGGACGCGCCACGGGCCGATACTACACCTGAACCCCGCGGACCACGTCAGTCCCCCGGGCTGGTCAGGGCAACGGGATGCGCGACGGCATCCCGGTCTGCACGGTGAGGCCGCCGTCCGCCACGAAGGCCGCGCCCGTCACGTACGAGGCGAGGTCGGAGGCGAGGAACATGATCACGTTGGCCATCTCCTCCGGGCGGCCGAGGCGGCGCATGGGTATCTGCTCGAGGGTGCCGTCGGCGAAACCCGCGATGGACAGCGAGGGCCGGAGCAGTGGCGTGTCGATGGCGCCGGGGCAGACGCAGTTCACGCGGATGTTCCGCCCCGCGTACTCGATGGCCGTCACTCGGGTGAGGTTGATCACGCCCGCTTTGGCCGCGTTGTAGGCGCCGATGGCATAGTCGGCGAAGAGCCCGGAGATGGAGGCGGTGTTCACGATGGCCCCGCCGCCGCGCTTGAGCAGCTCGGGAATGGCCCGCTTGGTGGCGCGGAACACGCTGGTGAGCCCGATGTTGATGACGTGCGCCCACACCTGCTCGTCCAGCTCGCCCGTGAAGGCGAGGCGGCTTTGCCCCGGGGGGAGTGGAGGCTGGCCGAAGGCGTTGTTGTGGAGGATGTCGAGGCCGCCGAAGGCCTCCACGGTGCCGCCCACCATGGCCTCGATGCCCGCCAGTGTCCCCGCGTCGGCCGCGATGGCCACGGCCTTGCCTCCCGATCCAGTGATCTCCGCCGTCACCGCCTCCGCTTTCGCGCGGTCCAGATCCGCCACTGCCACCTGCGCCCCGCGCGCCGCGAATCCCATGGTGGTCGCCCGGCCGATGCCCGAGCCCGCTCCCGATACCAGCGCCACCTTGCCGTCGAAGCGCATGTCCCGTCCTCTCGGGCGGCATTAGGAACCCGGCGCCCCAGTGTGTCAAGGAATGATCACGTGCTCCTCCACCACGAAGGCCTTGATGCGTCCGATGAAGAGCGCGCCGTCGGCGAAGAGGGCCTTGGCCTCCGACGAGGCGTGCGCGCGGGCCATGGCCGCGCGGTCGTCGTACCAGAGCTCCGCGATGCCGTCGACCTCGATCTCCGTGGTGGGAATGTCCGGGCGCGTCGGCTCTTCGCGGATGTGCGACTGCACGTAGCGCCGGAGCCCCGGCACCGCGTGGGCGAGCGGCGCGTGGATCTCGACCCAGTGGCGCATGAACTGCTCGTGGGTCAGCCCGGCCTTGCGCGTGAGCAGCGAGATGCTCTTGATCACCGGCGTCCCTCCTTCGTGGCCATCACGTTCGCGTCGAGAAGAGGTGGAACAGCGTCTTGTCGCGCCACCGGGCGACCATGTCGAGCGGGCTCACCCCCGTGGCGTCGCGCAGGGTCGGATCGGCGCCGTGGCGGAGGAGCAGCTCCACGTATCGCCGATCGCTGCGCTTCTTCACCAGTGCGTGGAGCGCCGTCGTGCCCTTCGAGTTCTGGAAGTTCACGTTGGCGCCGTGATGCAGGAGCCGCTCCGCGGCTTTGAAGCGGCTCCACTTGATCGCACCGAGGAAGGGTGTCTCGTCTTCCGCGACAGGGTCGAGGCGGGCGCCCGCCTTGACGAGGAGGTCGATGGCCTCCACGTCGTCGTGAAAGCCCGCCGTCCAGAGGCAGTACTCCGGCGAGGAGCCGCGCTTCAGGAGGAGCTTCGCCAGGGGCAGGTTGCGGCCCCGGCTGAGCGCATACCAGAGCGCGGTGGCCCTGAAGGCGCCGCGTCCCTCGACGAAGGCGGGCTCGTTGACGTCGAGCCCGCGATCGAGGAGGAGCCGGGCCAGGGCGAGCGAGCTGGCCGAGGTCTTCTCGCTCGCAGGAAGGCCACAGAGGAAGTGGAGCGCGTTGCGGCGCCGCTCGTCCTTCACCTGCGCGAGCTCGGGCTGGGCATCGAGCAGCGCGGAGACCGCCTCCACGTCGAGGGCCTTGATGGCGTTGAAGAGCCGCGTTTTGCTCATGGTCTCACTCCCCGTCGGGCACGCCGGCCCGTCGCAACGTGTCCTGCACCGCCTCGCTCCCCCTCACCTGACGGGGGAGCCGCGCGCCCGCCGCGATGAGCAGTTCCACGATGGCGGGGTAGTCGCCGTGATCGATCTCCTCGGGCAGCTTCATGCCGATGCCACCGAAGACGTCGTGACAGTTCAGCGAGCCGTGGATGGCCGTGTCGAGCGCGTCGCCGCCGTAGCGGTTGACCTGGTGGATGTCCGCGCCGCGCTCCACGAGCAGCCGCGCCGCCTCCGCGCTCCCCCGCCAGACCGCCCAGTGGAGCGGCGGCGTCTCGTCGAGTCCGCCCAGCGCGTTCGGATCGGCGCCGGCGTCGAGGAGTCGGCGGACGTCCGTCACGTCGTTTCGCCCCGCCGCGTAGCACAGCACGTCGGGGTCGAGACCGTTCCGCTTCCGATCGTCCGCGGCGAGGCTCGCCTCGTCCGCTCCCGCACCCAGGAGCAGTCGCGCCACGTCCTCCCGGCCGTTGCGGACGGCGGACCGGAAGGGCGTGAGACCGAGATCGTCCCGGGCGTTGGGGTCGCCGCCCGCCTCCACGAGGAGCCGCACGATGGGGAGGCTGCGCCCGTACACCACCGCGCGATGGAGATGCGTCCGGTCGTGCATCCAGGGGATGCGGAAGTTGGGATCGGCGCCGTGACGGAGATAGAGCTCGACCCCGGTCGGGTTCTCGAAGTCGAGCATGCGCGCCAGGCAGTACGAGACGCGCTTGGGATGGAGCGGCGGACGCGCCTCCAGGAGGAGGCGGAGGCAGGTCACGTCGGCGAACTCGGAGGCGTGATAGAGCGCCTCGAGCCCGCACGATTCGGCGCCATCCCCGGGCTTGCCGTGCAGTTCGTTCACGTCGGCTCCCGCGGTCAGGAGCATCCGCGTCAGCTCGGCGTTGTTGGCGATGCCCGCCGCTCCGTAGAGGCTGGTCTGGACCCACGTCTCGCTCCCCTCGTGGTGGAGGAAGTGGGCGTTGACGTCGGCGCCGCGGTCGAGGAGGAGCCGCACCACGCGCACGATCCCCGCCGCCCGCCGCGCGTCGCTGCGCAGGAAACGGGAGAAGCAGGCGTAGAGGATGGGCTCGCGCGCGAGCGGGCCGCCCCGGCCGCGGGCGAGCGCGGGATCGCGATCGAGGACGCGCGCCACCTCCGGGTCGGCGCCCGAGACGCACGCCGTGTAGAGATCGAAGCTCTCGAGGGAGGGATCGGAGGCCAGGAGCATCGAGGCCTGGCGCATGTCGCCCGAGCAGGCGGCGCGCACGAGCAACGAGGCGCGCGCACGAGCCTCGAGCTGCCGCGTCTCCACGAGCTGCTTCCAGCGTGGCCAGCTCGCCACGCCGTACTCGCGCGCGATCACGAGCTGGGCGTCGTGGAGCGCGGGCTGCGCGATGCCGCCGGCACGGAAGCGCGGGTGATGCGCGCGAAAGCGCTCCCCGGCGTCGGCGTCGCCGCGGCGAACGGCCTCCAGGAGCGCACGGGCCTGCTTGCGGTCGAACTCGAGCGACGGGCGGGGCGGGATCGGTCGGCTGGGCATGGACACGGCCTCCTTCCAGTTGGCCGGTCGTCCGCATGCCGGGCGCTGAAGGAGTCATGACCGCCAGCGCGCGTCTAGAACCGTCGCAGGTGGGACACTCCCTTCACGCGGACCGTGGGTCGCCTGATCGACCGAGCCCGAGTATACGCCGACTCCCCGAGGTATGCTCGGGGCGATGCCCGAGCTCCCCGAGGTCGAATGCGGCCGCCGCATCGCCATGAAGGTTGCCCAGGGCCGCCGCATCGTGGAGGCCCGCTGCGCCGACGATCCCATCGTTTTCGAAGGCGTGGCGCCCGCCCGCTTCCGTCGCGCCCTCGTGGGCCGCCGCGTGCGGGCAGTGCGCCGCCACGGCAAGCACCTCTGGTTCGAGCTCGACCGCCGGCCGTGGCCGTGTCTCCACTTCGGCATGACGGGCGGCTTCCACACCGCGCCGGGCGGGCCGCGCGTCAGGCTCAAATCGAGCCGGAAACGACCGGATCACGCGTGGCCGCCGCACTTCACCAAGCTCCACCTCGTGTTCGACGACGGCGGCGAGCTCGTGCTCGCCGATGCACGGCGGCTCGGCCGCATCCGCCTCCGCCACGATCCCGCCCGCGAGCCGCCCATCAGCCTGCTGGGCTTCGACGCGCATCGCGCCCTGCCCGCCCCTGCCCGCTTTCGCGAGCTCGTGCGGCATCGCGGGGCGCCGCTCAAGGCGCTGCTCCTCGATCAGGGCTTCGCGGCGGGGGTGGGGAACTGGATCGCCGACGAGGTCCTGTACCAGGCGCGGCTGGATCCGCGGCGCCGGGCCGGCTCGCTCAGTGACGCGGAGATCGCGCGGATGCGCGACGCCCTCCGCCACGTGATGGAC
>JBKOVG010000016.1:0-5927 GCA_046723845.1 Candidatus Methylomirabilota bacterium
GAAGCCGCCTTCCCCGTCGCACAGGAGCTCCGGCAGCGAACCCCGGTTGGAGATGATCGCCGGAAGCCCGCACGACATCGCCTCGACCACCACGAGCCCGAACCCTTCCATGAGCGAGGGGAATACCAGCAGGTCGGCCGTGCGATAGCAGTCGACCTTCTCGGACTCAGGGAGATGACCGGTGAAGAGGACGTGCTGCTCGAGTCCGAGCCGGCGGGCCTGCCGTTGTAAACGCGTCAGATGCGGGCCGGAGCCCGCGACGAGGAGCCGCACGTCGGGCCGCTCACGGACGACCTCCGCCCAGACGTCCAGGAGGAAGCCGAGGTTCTTCCGCGCCTCGAGCGCGCCCATGAAGAGCGCAACGATCTGGCCTTCGAGCCCCAGCCGCCGCACCAGCGCCCCGGGCTTCGGCCCGGGCGCGAATCGCTTCTCCACGCCGTAGTAGGCGACGCTCAGCTTTTCGGGCGGAACGCCGAGCGCCTCGGACGCCTGGCGCTTGGCAAACTCGCTCCCGACCACGACGCGCTCGACCCGCTTCATCACCCACCCCTCGATCAGCGAATTCAGGCGTCCGCCGTCGAGGTGATGGTGGTGCGCGATGATGGGAACGTCCAGCCCGTAGAGCCGGCGGGCGCGCAGCGCCGCCGGTCCGATGTAGCGCAGGGAGTGGGCGCGGAGCACGTCGAACGGCCTCGCGTCGTAGACCCGCTTGATGAATCGCGGCAGCACCAGCGCCGCCACCGGCCACCGGAGCCCGCGGCCGATCGGCAGGCGATGGACCGTCCAGTTCCGGACGCCGTCGGGCACCCGCTTGTGCCGCGCGAGCAGGAGCTCGAGGGTCATCCCGCGATCGGCCAGCGCGCGCAGCACCTCGCGCTCGTACACCTCGCCGCCGAGCCGCGCTTCCGGGTCGAGTCCGCAGTGCGGAGTGCAGACGCGCATCGCTCAGCGCACTCCCCTGGGCCGCTCGGCCAGAATCCGGTTTAGTACGCGCCCGTAGTCGACGCACATCTGATCACCTGACGGCGCCTCGCGTAGCACGCTCGACCGCAGCTCCGGGTATCGATCACGGGCTTCCAGGATCGCACCACGCACGTCATCGCGGAAGGGCACGCCGTAGCGCCGCGCCAGCTCGACCGTCCCTCCGCCGTCCTCGTGGTAGATGACAGGAAGCCCGCACTGTGCCCCCTCGATCGGATGCATGGGGCCCGGCTCCCATCGGGAGGCTGTCAGATACGCATGGCATCGGCGCAATAATCCGCCGAGCTCCGGGCCCTGCACGGCTCCGTGCGTCCTGGCTGCCTTCCAGCGGATCTCCTTCGGCCATCGTCCGATCACCCAGAGCTCTGTCCCTGGAAGCTTGCCGCCGGCCACGAGGTCGTCCACCTCGCGATAAACGTCGAACCCCTTCATCCAGTTGTCGGACCAGTGGTGCGTTACCAGCCGGAAGGGTTGCCCGGGGCCAAAATGCTCAGCACCTATGGGATGGAAGACCGCCGGATCCGCCCCGTTGGCGATGACGGTGTGCGGAAGTGAGGCATCGAACCAGCGCGCGAGATGGTACTGTCGCAGCCAATCGGAGACAAACACCGTGAAGTCGGCGAGCTTGTTCGCCCGCGCAAGCAACTCGTCCATGACGTCCGTACCCTTTCGGGCGTCACACTCGTTGACGCGGTGGAGGCACAGCGCCTGAGGCCATCTCTCCTTGCATGCCTTGATGTCCTCGGGGCCGAACGTGACCAACCCTCCCACGCGAGGGTCGACGAGAACGATCGCGTCGATGGCCCGCTTGAGATCGAACACGATCTCGTACCGGCGGCCCACCAGACAGCGAATCATCTGCTGGAGCCACTGGTTCCCTCCGCCCCAAGGGGAAGAAGTCGGGCGCATGTTGATCGCCACGCGCGCCACCGTCGCGCCGGCAATTCGTCTCGTCAACCGACTCAGCACACGTGGGCGCCGATCAACCGGTCAAGCGCCGCCGCCATCTGGTCCTCCGAGAAGTGGGAGACCACCGTCTCCCTCGCTTTCTGCCCGATCCGGCGACACAGTTCAGGCTCCGACCAGAAGCGCCGCATGGCGGCACGCAGGGCCGAGACGTCGCCGGGCGGAACCAGGACGCAGGTCTCGCCGTCCCGCACGAACGGCTCGCCCCACCAGCCTCGTGTCCGGGTGACGATGACCGCCTTGCCGCACGCCATGGCCTGGAGCGTTGCGCTCTGCCCGGATGGCTGACTACGGTCGAGTAGCGGAATGACGACGAAGGCCGCGCGCGAATAGATGTCTCGAAGCTCGATTGGGGAGTGGTTCGTGCTGTGGATCAGGTTGGGATGGCGGTCCAACGTCAGCGGCTGCCGGGTTACGATATGTAGCGGCAGATCGGCTGCGGCGGCGAGGAGCGTCGGATAATCTCGGCCTGAGTCGGAACCGACGCTGATCACCCGGCCGCCCCGCTCTCCGGACAGTGCTGTGTTCCGCCAGAACTCGCAATCCGTCCCGAACGGGAGCACGCGGATGCGGTCCGCGGGTACGCCGAGCCAGGTCGCGAGGCTATCGCGCGCGCCCCCGCTCAACACGACGAGCTCATCGACACCGAGGAGTAGATTCCGATACCGCCTTGAGAGCCAGCGTCGCGCACCATACGCTGCGACCCGGTCACTGAGGCCCTGACTGATGTAGATGAGTCGAGCTCGCAGGAGCCCGAGATTCTTGAGCAGCGCGAGCGGCAGCCCGCACGAATCGACGGTGGACACCACCACACGGGCGCGCCTCAGGACGCCCACATTCCGGAGGACGAGGTCGAGCGCGAAACCCATTCCGAATCGGCGCGCGAGGATCCACTCCATGGGCCACCACGCCCGCAGGAACGGATGACGTCTCTCGTCCTCGACGAACCCGACGCGGTAACGTCGGCCGAGCGTCGGCATAGAGTAGAAGAACTCGCCCGACCGATCTCCACGCCGCCACTCGTCCAGCCACTGACGGCGCGATCGTCGGTACACCCAGATGACCTCGGGAGTCTCGGGCGCGCTCGTCACTCCGGCGTGATCCAACCCGGCGTTCATGTCATGCGTCCAAGCACGTACCGATTGGTCTCGGCCGCGAGCCCACGACACCTTGTGTCCAGAAGAAGTCGAGCGGGCTGCCCAGCTTATCGATCAGCTCGATGCCGGTCGTCAGCCGCACCAGGTTGGCGAGTACGGCGAGCGGCCGCACGCGGCCCACGCCGAAGCACATCAGATCGACGAACCAGACCGGGTGCATGCGGGTGAGCCGGACCTCGTGAAAGTACTTGCCGACGAGCACCTGGAGCTCTGCAGGCCAGAATTCGTGGACGTGGTGCGGATCCAGCGATCGTTCGCGTGTCCGGATCGGCGTCGTGAGCACGAGCCGCCCTTCGTCGTTCAAGAACTCGACGACCTGCACAAGCAGCGCGTCCGCGTCGTCCACGTGCTCGAGCACTTCGGCGAGGACGACGGCGTCGAACTTCCGTCCCTTTATGGAGCCGAGATCATCGTGGAATTCGCCGCGCAGACCCTCCCGCGCGAACAGCCGCCTCGCCAGCACCAGCGCCGTCTCGTCGGAATCGACGCCTGTCACCTCCATGCCCGTCCGTGCCATTCGGGCGAGCAGCGCCGCATCGCCGCAGCCGATCTCGAGGACCCGATGACCGCCGGTACACTGACGGACAACCCATTCCATCCGCGATCGCGTGTACGGCCAGCCGTGGAGAGGATGGCGTGACGCCTCACGCCAATGGTAGGCACCACGAACACGATACTTGGTGAACTCGCTGGTCACCTCACACCGCACGCGTCCGGTAGCGGCTCGCGGACCTCGAAGACACCTCAGAATGCCTTTCCCACGATGTATCCTTCCTCGCTATCGAGCGTGTAATACCGGCCCATCAGCGGCTCAAGCGGCTTCGTGCCGAAGTAGGCCACCCGATGACGCGCCAACGCTGCGGACACCTTGCGATGGCAGCCCGATCGCACGATCCGCTCGAACCCCACCATCGCGAGCCACGCGAAGACGGCACGGGCCGAGGGCAGGTGCGTGATGTTGGTGCTGAGGTGGTATTTCTTCTCGATCCTCTTGGATGGTGGATAAAAGATCTCCACGCAACTATCACGACGCAGGCGTCGACGTCGAATGGTGGCCGATTCCAGGACCAGGACACCGTTCGGGCGAAGCAGGTCGTAGAGCCTCTTGACCAAGCGAAGCTGCTCGGGGTTGTGGTACAGGACACCCGTACACCAGATCGCGTCGAACTCGCGCCCGTCGAACACATCTGTGTACATCAGATTCGCCGAAATGTACTCGATATTGGTGCCATCGAGCTCACGGAGCCACACCTCGTTCGCATGCTTCATCCGCGGTAGATCAACGAGCGTGAGAACGTCGGGGCCAAGCTCGAGAAGCCGCCGGGTGTCGTTCCCATCCTTAGGGCCTACTTCTAGAATGCGTCGAGGGCAGAGCTGACCCAGGTACTCACGAAACTCCTCGAAAAGGGTGGCCCGATAGTCGACGCGGCTGTTTAGCAGCCATTTGGCCAGATTCTTCAGTTGCCGCATCGGTGTCGCATCTCCCGCGGGCACGCGCATCTCAGGTCCCTATCGCGGTTCGACCGAGCCGGGCGGTGACCGCCCTCTCAAGCCGCCGCAGCTCGGCGCTGCCGAGAACCTTCTGTTTGCACGTTCGGCACGGCTCCTCCTTGTCGCTGACTGTCGCCAAGCCACGCCGCCACGCGGCGAAATTCCGGCTCGCGTACACGTCAAAGATGTTGCCGGACGCCGGGGCCGACAGGTCGCCCAAGACGAACTGTGCGTGCTGCGGGTGGTCGCTCCGAAGGTTGCAGCACGGCATCACCTTGCCATTGAAGTCGATGGTGAAGTTCGAGAACACCAGGAAACAAGGCGATCGCCGGACGTAGCGGCTGTCGACAAGTTTCTCGACAAGCTGACCACGGTCGTAGCCAACCTCGTCAAAGTTGTGCGAGAAGGCGATGATCTCGAGGCGATCGGCAGGGAAAGTCGCGCCGACGCTCGTGGCGGTCGCGCTCGTCCACTCCGGCGCGATCCCGATCCGACGTCCTACCCGCGCGATCTCTCCCCGAGCGGCCGCCGGGCTCCAGGCCGCCCCGCGAGGCATGTAGACGCTGATTCGGAGCACGGACAGCCCGACCTCGCAGAGCCGTGTGAGTGCCTGGGGATTGAGATAATCGCCGTTGGTGACGATGTCGATCTCGGCTCGCGGTAACCGCTGACGCGTCGTCGCGATGAGCTCGTAGATGCCCTGGTGCGCCATCGGTTCAGAATATCGGGCAAACCGAACCACGCGGTCGTAGTCGATCGACGCGAGATCGTCGATGATGGCGTCGAAGACACCGCGATCGATCGGCGTCCTCACCGACAAACGATCGATCGTGGCGTTCGGGCAGAACGAGCACGTGCGGTTGCAATAGGCGTGCGGTTCCAGCTCAACCAGTGTGACGTTACGCTTGAACAGCCACCGCTTTTCCGGGCCGCTCCGGGCCTCGCCGCTCTCTAGCGAGGCCGTATCAAGGATCGACCGGAAGTGCGTCCACGAGTCCGGCCGGCGGCGCAGGCGCCGGTAGGCCCGCTTTAAGAAAGCGGTCGCGAACATATTTCCTCTTCCTCGTAGGCCGCTGTCTCGGTGGCCAGGGGGTCGGCCGGCTTCGGTCCAGCTCCTGAGTCTATGTTTGAGCTCCTCGGTCTATGTTGATTGACTCGCGGTTCCCAACTCGATCTAAGGAATCTCTGAATAAGTCTCTCGCCATCGAGCAAGCCGCGCGACTTGAACTTGGGCCTGCTTATTCCGTTTGGGCCAACACCGCTGCCCCGGCTATGCCCGGCTCAAATCTCGTGGCCATCGAACTGATCGTGACGCCGACCCTCACGGGCCGA
>JBKOVG010000009.1:0-8258 GCA_046723845.1 Candidatus Methylomirabilota bacterium
TGGAAGCTGAGCGGTGTCGCCACGCGCGTGCCGTGGGGCGACTCCGTGGGGCACGTGGTCGTGCTCGCCCTGGGCGAGGGCAAGCCGATGGTCGCCCTCGTCAAGGGCGGCACGGCCAAGGCGGAGGCCGACGTCAATCTCGCCAAGGAACCGCGCGACACGCTCACCTGGAGCGGCGCGCCCGTCCTCGCGGCCGCGCCGGCGGGCGACGCCCTGCCCGCGGACGCGCTGATGCTGGGCGGGGCCATGGCGCGCTCCGCCCAGATGGCGGGCGGCCTCGAGTTCCTCCTCGCGCAGTCCGTGAAGTACGTGACGGAGCGCGTGCAGTTCGGGCGACCCCTCGCGTCGTTCCAGGCGATCCAGCAGAATCTCGCGCTGCTCGCGGGCCACACCGCCGCCGCGGGCATGGCCGCGCAGAGCGCCTTTGCGGCCATGGACGGCGGGGAGGCGGGGTTCGAGATCGCGGTGGCGAAGATCCGCACCGGCGAGGCCTCGGGGCTGGGCGCGGGCATCGCGCATCAGTGCCACGGCGCCATCGGCTTCACCTACGAGCACACGCTGCACTTCGTGACGCGCCGGCTCTGGTCGTGGCGCGCCGAGTTCGGCGCCGAGGCCTACTGGGCGACGAAGCTCGGCCGCGAGGTCGCCGCGCGCGGCGCCGACGCGCTCTGGCCATACCTCACGTCGCGATAATTTTCCCCCTCACCCTGCCCCTCTCCCTAGAGGGGAGAGGGAACTGCTGCAATCCTCGCCCCCGGAGGGGGAGAGGGCAGGGTGAGGGGGCGAGACGAACACCAAACCGACAATCGAGGCCACGTCATGACGCTCCCGCTCCAGGGCATCACCGTCATCGAGATCGCGCAGAATCTGGCCGGCCCCATCGCCGCGGAGATCCTCGCCCACATGGGCGCCGACGTCATCAAGATCGAGCGGCCGGAGGGCGACGACGCGCGCCGCTGGGGTCCGCCCTTCTGGAAGGGCGTGTCACCGGGCTTCCTCGCCGTCAACGCCAACAAGCGCAGCGTCACCCTCGATCTCAAGCAGCCCGGCGACGTCGAGTGGCTGCTGGAGCTGATCGGACGCGCCGACGTCCTCGTCCAGAATCTCCGTCCGGGCTCGCTGGAGGAGATGGGCCTCGGCGCCCAGGCGCTCACCGAGCGGTTCCCGCGCCTCGTCTACTGCTCGGTGTGGGCCTTCGGCCGCACGGGACCGCTCAAGCTAAAGCCCGGCTACGAGCCCATGGTGCAGGCCTTCTCCGGGCTCATGATGATGAACGGCGACGACGGCGGGCCGCCCACCCGTATCGGCACCTCCGTGCTCGACTACGGCACCGGCATGTGGACGGCCATCGGCGCGCTCACCGCGCTGATCCAGCGCCAGCAGACCGGTCGCGGCTGCGTGGTCGACGCCTCGCTCTTCGAGACCGGCCTCGCCTGGCTCAAGGGACACTTCGCGAGCTTCCGCGCCTCCGGCGAGGTGCCGGAGCGTCACCGGACGGGCAGCCACCGCGTGGTGCCCTTCCAGGGCTTCGAGACGAAGACGGGACCGCTCATCATCGCCGCCGGCAACGATCGCCTCTTCGCCAAGCTCTCCCAGGTGGTGGGACATCCCGAGTGGGCGACGGACCCGCGCTTCGCCACCAATGCTGCCCGCATCGAGCACAAGCCGGAGCTGCTCCCGGAGATCGAGCGCATCCTGCTCACGCGCTCGAAGGGCGAGTGGATCGATCTCCTCGAGGCGGCGGGCGTGCCGTGCGGTCCCATCCACACGCTGCCGGAGGCGGTATCGCAGCCGCAGGCGGAGGCCATCGGCATGATCCAGCCCGTGCCCGGAGACGACTACGAGCTCGTGGCGCTGCCCCTGTCCTTCGACGGCGCCCGTCCGGGCATCCGCCGCGCGCCGCCCAAGCCGGGCGAGCACACGCGCGAGGTGCGAGGCTGAGTCCGTGGCGAGCCCGGCCCTCTTCGTGGTGAAGGCGACCATCGCGCCCGAGCGCGAGGCCGACTTCAACGAGTGGTACAACACGCGGCGCGCGCAGGAGGCGGCGCAGGTGCCGGGGCTCGTTGCCATGCGACGCTACGTTCCGATCGCCCTCGACGTCGGCGCGCACCCGGGTTCCGAGCCATGGCAGTACATGGTCGTCTATGAGTTCGACTCCGAGGAGGCGCTGCGGAACTTCACCGCATCCGACACCCTCCGAGGCATGACCCGGGACTACGAGGCGCGCTTCGGGGGTGCCGGCCATCGAGTACGTTTTACCTATCGTCAGGTGTTTCCCTGAGTAAGCGTTACGTCACTGATCGCAGTTTTTGGACACGCCCTGACACTTGACAGGCACTGCCCGAGTCGCTGGGCAGTGAAGACGCCGTCCCGCCCGTGGTTTCCGCTACGCTGCGCCTCCGAAAATGTTGGTTGGCGGGTCTTCGAGCGGTCGCGTGTAATGCGTCACGCGGTGGCACTCGCTATGCATTGCGGGAAGTTCCTACCGCGATCCGTTCACAAGCACAAAGGAGCGAACTTATGTTGAAGGTCTGGCACTCGAAGCGGACGGCGTTCGGCAATCAGCGGGGGTTCACGCTCATCGAGCTGATGATCGTGGTGGCCATCATCGGCATCCTGGCCGCCATCGCCATTCCGCTGTACGCCAACGTGCAAACTCGAGCGCGTGTCGCGAAGGCGCAAGCCGACACGAGGACGCTTGCCTCTTCGGTCAGCATGTACGCGGCGCACATGGGATCGCTGCCCGCCAACCTGACTGTCCTCACCAGTCCCGCGATCAACGGACTGAACCAGAGCGCCGGGCCGTTCATGGCCTCCGTGCCGAACCCGCCTCCGGGCGGCTCGCCGGCCTGGGGCGCGTACACCTACGCGTCGAGCACCGCCGGTACGTTCTCCATCACCGCGACCGGCGACGGCACGACCATCACCGTGCCCTGAGTAGCCCGCTTCACTCGCCGGAGGGGCCATCGTCCCTCCGGCGTGGTCTTTTCCCCGTCTTTGTAGTCGCGTTCGCCTCGCGCGTCGCCCGCGACGCAGCCGTTGACAAGCATTCCCGCCTCTAGCACAGTCTACGCACTCGTCCGCACACTCCCCTGGAGGGACATGCATGAGGCGTTCGATTCGGTTGGCATGGCTGGCCGTGATCGCGGTCCTGATCGTCGCCGGAGGCGTCGCCCTCGCGGCTGACACCCCGCGCAAGGGGGGCGTCATCCGCGTGGGCAACCTGGGGGAGCCGCCCGCGCTCGACGCACACTGGACCACCGCCAGCATCACCGAGACGCTGACCAACCACATCTACGAGGGGCTCTACAGCCTCGACAGCAGCAACAAGCCGATCCCCATGCTGGCCGAGGGCGTGACCATCGGCAAGGACGGCCTCGTCTACACCTTCAAGCTGCGCCAGGGCGTCAAGTTCCACAACGGCAAGGAGATGACCTCGGAAGACGTGGTCACCTCCCTCGCCCGCTGGGGCAAGCAGTCCGTGTACGGCAAGGCGCTCTTCGCCCAGGTGGCGGACTGGAAGGCCCTCGACAAGTACACCGTGGAGATGAAGCTCAAGGAGAAGTCGGCCATCGTGCTCATTTCCCTGGCCGTGCCCAACAACTTCGGCGCCATCTACCCGAAAGAGATCGCGGAGAAGTTCCCCCCCGAGCAGAAAGTGACGGAGTACATCGGTACCGGTCCCTTCAAGCTCGCGGAGTGGAAGCCCGACCAGTACATCCGCATGGTGCGCTTCGACGACTACAAGTCCCGCAACGAGAAGCCCAACGGCTACGGCGGCGGCAAGACCGCTTACGTGGACGAGGTCCGCTGGGTGCCCGTGCCCGAGGTGGCCACACGGGTCGCCCAGGTGGAGACGGGTGAGCTCGACTTCGCGGACGACCTCAACCTCGATGCCTACGATCGGCTGAAGAAGAACGCCAGCGCGCGCCCGATCGTGTCGAAGCCCTACTACTGGCTGGTGGCGGTCATGAACAAGAAGGAAGGCCTGATGACGAACCAGAAGCTTCGCCAAGCCTGGCAGGCGGCCATCGACATCGAGCCCATCATGAAGAACGTGGCGGGCGGGAAGCCGGAGTTCTATCGCATGGACTCGAGCCTGGCGCCGGTGGAGATTACGGCGTGGCACACCAACCTCACGGGGCTGCCCTGGAACGAGCACAACCGCGACAAGGCCAAGCGACTACTCCAGGAATCGGGATATAAGAAAGAGCCGATCCGTTTCATGACCACCCAGGAGTACAAGTGGATGTACGACTTCGCGCTCCTGACCAAGCAGCAGCTCGAGGACCTGGGCTTCGTCATCGATCTCCAGGTGGTGGACTGGGCAACCCTGGTCAAGCGACGGAACAACCCGAAGGAGTACGACGTCTTCACCACGGGCATCGGCGCCTTCTACGATCCCACCCACGCCGTCTTTCTCACGCCGAGCTGGCCCGGCTGGACCACGGACGAGGACATTTTGAGGATCCAGAGCGAGCTGGCGCGCGAGACGGATCCGAAGAAGCGCATGGCCCTCTGGGAGCAGCAGACGCGGCAGTTCTACGACAAGGTGCCCGTCATCCGCTACGGCGACCTCTTCGGCCTGCGGGCGGCGCGCAACACCGTCAAGGACTTCAACGAGAAGACCGAGCGCGTGCGCTTCTACAACGTCTGGCTGGAGAAGTAAGACCGGGGACGCTCGTCCGTGGGACCTTACCTGGTCCGACGGCTGGCCGCGGTCCTGCCCGTGATGGCCGTCGTCGCCACCATCGTCTTTCTGCTCATTCACCTGATTCCGGGTGATCCGGTCAGCGTCATGCTCGGTCCCGACGCCACGCCGACGCAGATCGAGGCGACGCGCCAGGCCCTGGGGCTCAACCGTCCTCTCTGGGAGCAGCTCGTCGGCTTCTACGGGCGCGTGCTCACGGGTGATCTCGGCCAGTCCTACTTCCTCGACCGTCCCGTGAGCCGGGCCCTCTGGGAGCGGGCGGAGCCCACCCTGGTTCTCATGCTCTGCGCGCTCATGGTGGCGGTGGCCATCGGCGTGCCGTCCGGCACCATCGCCGCCGCCCATCGCGGGTCCGCGTGGGATCGCGGGCTCATGACGGTCTCCCTGCTCGGAGTCTGCATCCCGGGGTTCTGGCTGAGCCTCAACTTCATCTATTTCTTCGCGGTGCGGCTGGGCTGGCTGCCCGCGGCCGGCTACGTGTCGATCTTCTCGGACCCCGTGGCCGCGCTGCGCTACATGGTGCTGCCCGCCTTCTCGCTGGGCTTCAGCCAGTCGGCGCTCATCGCGCGGATCAGCCGCTCCTGCATGCTCGACGTGCTGCAGCAGGACTACATCCGCACCGCGCGGGCCAAGGGCCTGTCCCAGGGCATGGTGACGTGGGTGCACGCCTTCCGCAACGCGCTCGTGCCCGTGGTCACCGTGATCGGCATCACCACCGCGGTCCTGATCGGCGGCGCCGTGGTCACGGAGATCGTCTTCAACATTCCCGGGCTGGGGCGCCTGATCATCTCGGCCATCCTCCGGCGCGACTACCCCGTGGTGCAGGGCGTGGTCCTCGTCACCGCCGCTGCCTACGTGCTCATCAACCTCGGCGTGGATCTCCTCTACGCGCTCATCGACCCGCGCATCCGCTATGACTGAGGCCACCGTCGACGTCCTCGTGGCCGCCGCCCCCGCCGCGTCGCCGTCCACCCGGCCGCGGTGGCTCCGGCGCCTGCTCGGCAACCGCAGCGTGGTGGCGGGCGCCCTCATCCTGCTCGTCTTCATCGCGGCCGCGCTGCTGGCCGGTGTGCTCTCCTCGTACAACCCCACCCGGCTCTCTCCGGCCTTGCGGCTCAAGCCGCCGAGCGCCGCCCACATCCTCGGCACCGACGAATTCGGCCGCGACGTCTGGAGCCTCGTTCTTCACGGCAGCCGCATCTCGCTCCTCGTGGGCGTGAGCACCATGCTCTTGACCTCCCTGGGCGGCATCGTGGTGGGACTGGTCGCGGGCTATTCCCGCCGGCTCGACATCGTGGTGATGCGGGTGATGGACGGGCTCATGGCCTTCCCCGCCATCCTCCTCGCCATCGCCCTCATGGCGGTGCGCGGCCCCGGAGTGTGGAACGTGATCGTCGCGCTGTCCATCGTCTACATGCCGCGCACGGCCATGCTCATCCGCAGCACCGTGCTCTCCATCCGCGAGCTCGACTACATCCAGGCCGCGCGCGCGCTCGGCCGCGAGGATGCCGCCATCGCCCTCCGCCACATTCTCCCCAACTGCGTCGGGCCCCTCCTCGTGCAGGGCAGCTTCATCTTCGCCTACGCCATCCTCGCCGAGGCCATCCTGGGCTTCCTCGGGGTGGGCGTGCCGCCCTACGTGCCCTCCTGGGGCAACGTGATCGCCAGCGGCAAGAACGTGATCCGCGAGGCCTTCTGGGTCAGCCTCTTCCCGGGCGTGGCCCTCACGCTGGCCGGCCTCAGCCTCAATCTCCTGGGCGACGGCCTCCGCGATCTGCTCGATCCGCGCCTGCGCGTGCAGTGAGCCCCGGCCCGCTCACGCCGCTCGAGCACGTGCCGCTGGCCCCGCGCTGCACCATGGGGGTGGGCGGTCCCGTGCGCTTCCTCGTCGAGGCGCACGACGAGGCTACCGTGATCGAGGCATCGCGCTGGGCCGCCGCGCGCAACCTGCCCCTCCGCGTGCTCGGCGGCGGCTCCAATATCGTGGTGGCCGACAAGGGCGTGGACGGCCTCGTGGTCCAGATCGCGCTGCGCGGCATCACCGCCCGCGAGGCGGGTAGCGCGATCGAGGTGACGGCGGCGGCGGGCGAGCCGTGGGATGGCTTCGTCGAGCGCGCCGTGGAGAGCGGCTGGGCCGGACTCGAGTGCCTGAGTGGCATCCCCGGTCTCGTAGGGGCCACGCCCATGCAGAACGTGGGCGCCTACGGCCAGGAGGTCTCGCAGACGGTGACGGCGGTCCGCGTCCTCGACCGGCGATCCGGCGCGATCGTCGAGCTGGCCGCTGCCGATTGCCGCTTCGGCTACCGCACGAGCCGCTTCAAGCACGATGAGCCCGATCGCCACGTCGTCCTCGCCGTGACCTATCGTCTCGCGCGGGGAGGCGCGCCCACCGTGCGCTACGCCGACCTGGAGCGCGATCTGCAGGCGCGCGGCGTCACCACCCCGTCGCTCCGTGACGTGCGCGCGAGCGTGCTCGGGATCCGGCGGGCCAAGTCCATGGTCCTCGACCCCGCCGACGAGAATCGCCGGAGCTGCGGCTCATTCTTCCTCAATCCCATCGTGGACGCGGGCGAGCTCGCGCGTGTGGCGCGCGCGGCGGGAGAGGCGACGATGCCCCACTGGCCCGAGGGTGGCGGCCGGGTCAAGCTCTCGGCGGCCTGGCTCATCGAGCACGCGGGCTTTCGCCGGGGCGAGGGCCCCGGGCCCGTGGCGCTCTCCACGCGCCACAGTCTCGCCATCGTGTGCCGCGAGGGCGCGCGCGCCGCCGACGTGACGGCCTTCGCTGCGGAGATCCGCGCCCGGGTGGAGACGCGCTTCGGGGTCCGCCTCGTCGTCGAGCCTGTCCTGTGGGGCGCGCGCTGCGCGGGCACGTGAGCGTCGATCCCGTCGAGCTCGTGGTGACGGCGCGCGAGGAGGCACGCCGCCGCAAGGATCCGCACGTGGACGTGTGCTTCCTCGTGACGGTGAACGAGCGTGGCCGGCCGGAAGCCCGGCCCGTGTCGCTCCGCGACGTGGACGCCGACGGCTTCGGCCTCCTCCTGAACGAGCGGAGCCCGAAGTGGCGGCAGATCGAGGAGAGCGGGCAGTGCTCGCTCACCATCCTGTGGTCGAGCGTGGAGCGTCAGTACCGGGTCTACGGCACGCTCCGGCCCATGCGCGCGGAGCGCCTCCGCTTCTGGTGGGATCGCAAGGTCCTCGGCTCGCGGCTCCTCGAGCACTACTACGAGACCTACAAGGCGCAGAGCGAGCCCATCGGCTCGCGGGCGGAGCTCCTCGAGGGCATCGCGGCGCTCGAGCGCCGGTATCCCGACGCTGCTTCGGTGCCGCCGCCGGCTGGGCTGCGCGGTGTCTGCCTCTGGCCGACGGCGATCGACGTCTGGCACGGCTCGCCGGCGGATCGGCTGCACGACCGCCGCCTCTTCACGCGCCGCGGTGACGGCTGGACGTTCGAGACGCTGGTGCCCTAGCCTGTATTATTCACGAGTGCCGCACGTGGGATCGGGGCGGGTGGCGGCGGGGGCGGGGGAGCGCTCCGGCGGAGTGGGAC
>JBKOVG010000209.1:0-11649 GCA_046723845.1 Candidatus Methylomirabilota bacterium
CGGCGGAGTGGGACCCCCGAAGCCTGTGCGCCGCCCGGAGGGCGGCGATTCAGGCGAGTGGGTGACGCAGCGGGAGCGCTCCCCCGCCCCTGACGACGGGCCCCGACCCGCCTCGCGCTCCGCGTGTTCGTGAATAATTCGGGCTAGCGGAAGCGCGGCATCACGTCCTCGCCGAAGCGCCGCATCGACTCCATGATGCGCGCGTGCGAGAGGTAGCCGCACACCATCTGGCAGAGCACGTGATGGGCCCCCGCCTCGCGGAGCTCGGCGACCTGCTCGGCCACGCGGGCGGCGGTGCCGCAGAAAGCGCTCGTCTCGAGCGAGTAGCGGACGCCGTCCTCGTGGGACACGAGGGGGTCGTTCCAGGGGTTGACGCGGCCGGCCTCCACCGCGTAGTCGGACGGGTTGTGGGTCGCCCGCGCGTGCACCATGTGTCGGCGCGTCTCCAGGAGCGCCGCTCCCAGCTCCTCCTCCGCCTGGGCCTGGCTCTCCGCGACGTACACGAAGCGCCACACCGCCGCGTCCTCCCGCCGCCGCTGCCGCGTCTCCGCGTCGAGCGTGCTCTCGGCGAGACCCACTTCGTAGAGCGTCATGCGCTCACGCACGCGCGCCACGGGAATGCGAGCGGTCATCATGGGCACGCCCAGCCGCCCGCACTCGCGGATCGAGCCCGCGGAGGAGGCGGCGCGCCAGATGGGAGGATGCGGTCGCTGCCGAGGCACGGGGCGGAGCTCGGGCAGGCTCAGCTGATAGAACTTGCCCTGGTGGACGACGGGCTCGCCCGTCCAGGCGCGCAGCATGACGTCGAGGGTCTCCTCCATACGCTCGCGGCTGTCGTCGCTCCGGAGGCCGTAGCCCACGAACTCGTACTCGTTGTAGTTGGTCCCGTGGCCCACCCCCACGTCGATGCGCCCGTCGGACAGATTGTCGAGGAGGGCGAGCTCGGTGGCGAGCCGGATGGGGTGGCGTAGGGAAAGCTGGATCACCGCGAAGCCGAGTCGGATCCGCGAGGTCCGCGCGGCCAGGACGCTCGCGAACGGGATGGGATCGCTGTAGACGCTCTCGCCCGTGAAGTTGTGCTCGGTGAGCCAGATGCCGTCGAAGCCGGTGGCCTCGGCGTAGCACGCCTCCGTCACGAGGTCTCGGATGGCCGTGTAGTCGTCGGCGGGCGACGGCGAATGCCCGAGGGTGAGCCAGCCGAAGCGCATGGCGGGGCTCAGGCCAGGAGGCGGAGCGCGCGGCCGGTTTCCGCCGCGAAGTGTTCCAGCGCCGCCGCGTCCATCTCCGGGCGCGGCCGCAGGATGAGACGATCCACGCCGGCGGCAGCGTAGGCCTCCTGCAGCTTCTGATCGGGCACCTCGAAGCCGGGCGGCGTGATGCTGATCTCGAGCTTGCCCAGCTCCTTCGGCCGCTCGCTCCTCCCCGCCGCCTCACGGAGCGCGGTGACGCTCTTGCGCGTCTCCTCCACGTCCATGCCGAAGCCGTACCAACCGTGGCCCTGTGTCACCGCACGGCGATAGGCGGGTGGCGTCCGGCCACCCACCACGATGGGGATGGGTGCCTGCACTGGCCGCGGCATCGCCTGCACGCCCTCGAAGGCGACGTACTTGCCGTGATAGGCGGGCTTGGCCTGCGTCCACACCGCGCGCATCGCCGAGAGGTAGTCGTCGGCGATGCGGCCGCGCTCTCCGAACGCCGCCCCCGAGGCGCGCATCTCCGGCTCGCACCAGCCGACCCCAAGACCGAAGATGAGCCGGCCGGCGGAGAGCACGTCGAGCGAGGCGAGCTGTTTGGCGAGGACGACGGCCTGGCGCTGGGGCAGGATGATCACTCCCGTGGCCAGGCGAATGCGCGAGGTGTGCGCGGCGAGGAAGGTGAGCGAGACCACGGGATCGAGCAGGCGCATGTCCGGCGCCATGGGACGTCCGGGGAGCGGCGGATCGGGAAGGACGATGTGGTCCGCCGTCCAGAGCGAGTCGAAGCCGGCGGCTTCGGCGGCCCGCGCCAAGCGGGCCGCCGAGTCGGGATAGCTACACGTATGCAAGTTGACGGAGTGCAGGCCGAACTTCATCGCCCGGCCTGCTTGCCACCCCGCGGCACCTGGATCGCCGCCAGCCGCTCGATGACCGTCATCACCACCGTGGTGTCCTGTTCGCCGAGTCCGGCCGCGAGGGCCATCTGCTCGTAGCGCTGGGCCACGTTGACGAAGCTCACCGGCACGTGGAGCTCCTTGGCGATGGTGGTGAAGGTCTCGAGGTCCTTGTTCATGAGCGCCACCTTGAACCCCGGCTCGAACTCGCGCGGCACGATGGCGCGCGGGATGCGCTCGAGGGCCTTGCTGCCGCCGCTGCTCGCCTTCACGACCTCGTAGACCGTCATCGGGTCGAGGCCCGCCTTCACGCCGACGGCCAGCCCCTCCATCATGGCGAGGCCGTTGACGCACGCCATCATGTTGTTGATCGCCTTGACGATGTTGCCGGCGCCCACCGGCCCCACGTGGAACACGTTCGGTCCCATGGCGTTGAGCACGGGCTTGGCCTTGGCGAGCGGCTCCGCGTCGCCACCGACCATGATGGCGAGGGTGGCCGCGCGCGCTCCGGTGACGCCGCCGCTCACGGGCGCCTCGAGGAAGAACACCCCGCGCGCCTTGGCCTTGGGCTCGATCTTTCGGGGCGTCGACGGCAGCACGCTGCTGAGGTCGATGAGGATGGTACCCGGCTTGGCCCGCTCCACGAGACCGCCCGCATCGAGGTACACCGCCTCCACGTCGGGCGACGCGGGCAGCGAGGTCAGCACCACCTCGGACCCTTCGACGACCTCCTGGGCGGACCGAGCCCGGCCGGCACCGCCCTGGATCAGGTTCTCCATGGCCTTGGGATTCATGTCGAAGACCAGCATGGGGAATCCAGCCTTGAGGACGTTCTCGGCCATGGGATTGCCCATGTTCCCTACCCCGATGAAGCCTACGGACAGAGCCATCGCGCGCCTCCTCGATCCAGACGGTGAAGTTCGCCGACTTCGTGGCAGGGGGAGAATAGCACTGGACGCCGCCGTGCAGACGGGCTCTTCGGGGGACATCAATGAGGCCGATCGGCGACCTGCGTCGGCGCTACTTCGTGCCGATCGTCACCTTGCTGCCCGCGCCGTTCACCGTGACGAGCGCGGTGCTGGGCGAGCCGAGCTTGACGGAACCGAGGTTGGGGTTCTGGATGGCCCCCGCGCCGATCGACACATTCGAGGCCGTGGCGCCGTTCAAGAGCGCCACCGGGATCCCGCCGATCATGGCGCAGGAGCCGCCGCAGTAGTTGTTCGAGACGGAGACGAGATTGCCCCCCGAGCCGCCGAAGGAGACGAGCGACCCGCCGATGCTCGCCAGGGAGTTGCCGCTCACCGTGAGGAGCGAGCCGTTCAGGAGCGAGAGCACGCTGCCGTTGCTGAGGCTGACGAGGTTACCCGACACGTTGAGGACGCTCGCCCCGGACACGTTCACGAGCGAGCCCATCGACACGAGCATCTTGCTCGCGTTGAGGGCCACCAGCGCGGAGGCGTTGCCGGTGAGACGGCTCTGGCCGCCCAGAACGATCGCGTCGGTGGCGCTCGTCAGCTGGCTGCCGTTCTTGAGATGGAGGAGCGGAGCCGAAGCCTCCAGGAGGGCCTGGTCGAGACGCACCGCCTGGTTGGTCGTGACGGTGGCGCCATCCGCCTCGAAGAGCGGTCCGTTGGTTTTCAGCGCCGCGGTCGTCGCCAGCATCAGGCCCGTGTCCGCGTCGAATCCCGTGCCGCTGCCCGCGATGTCGAACATGGCGACGTCGGTCCCGAGCGCGTGCGTCCCGCCGTTCACGGATACGAGGGCGTCGGTCGTGGTGGACGAGAAGCTGCCACCGGGCAACACCGTGAGGAGGCTGGTCGGGATGGTCAGGTTCGTGTCCGTCGCGCGCAGGAGAGGACCAGCAAGGCTGGCCGAAGACCCGCCCGCCACCACCATGACCGCATCGAAAGTGGCGGAGCCACCCGAGAACTCGACGAGCGGATCCGTGCTCGTGCGCACAAGATTCTGACCCCCTTGGAGCAGGAACAGGGGCGGATCCGGCAGGACCGAGACGTCGTCGATCAGAAGAGCGGACGGGAAGAGGGTGTCGCCCACGTCACCAACCTCGAAGACCAGCGACGCTTCGCCAGTGCTCGGGGCCAGCCAGCTGAAGGAGACCGTCTTGAAGCCGGTGTAGCCCCACCCGCAGGTCGCGCAATCTCCTCCGGCGGTGAACCCGCCCACGCTCACGTTCTGATGCGAGACCTGAGTCGGGCTAAAGGCGCTGTTCGCCTGGAGTTGGGTCACCTGGGTCGTTTGGCCGCCCGGACCTTTGATGGTGATGTCCGTGGCGTCGTTGAAGAAATTCTGGGGGCTGAGATTGACCCAGTAGGGATACTCGTTGCTCACGAAGTTGTAGGTGGCCTTCACCGTGTAGAGCTTCCCCGCCGTCGCCTCGAAGGCCTGGGAGAGCGAGCTCGACTGGGTGAAGTGACCAGTGACGTTCGCCACTGATCCTGGACCGGACGAGATGAAACCCATGAACTGGCCGCCAGGCGCCGTGAATTGGCCAAAGCTCCCGATCACTCTGCCGGAGCCATTGAGATTCCAGCCAGGCGAGAATGCAGCGCTCTCGAAGTCGCCATTCCGGATCAATTCAGCTGTCTTGGGCAGAGGAGGTTGCAGCAGGTGGAAACCATAGTAGCTGCCGCCCCCCGGCAAAACCTTGGCGTTCGTCCCGTTGCTCGAGGCCGTCTTGGCGTTATCGCCCTGGGCCGGCGCGAGGGCCTGCGCCAGAGCCACGACCTGCCCCTTCTGCTTTTCGCCCACGGACGCCCAGGCGGCTTGGTGCGGGCTGATCTGCCGGTTGGCGGTGAACGTGCCCACCAGCTGTTGTATCTGCTGCGAGGTCACGTTGGTCACCGGGCTCATGAGGCGCCCGGTGACTCCGACGGTCTGAAGCGCATTCACTGCTGCGCTGCTGGCAGGGCTTCCGCCGATCGGCCCCACCTGTACCGTGCCCTGCACCGTGGTGACCTGTGTGCTCGCGGCCAAAGTACCCGCTCCCACCTGCGCCCCCTGACGGGTCACCTCGACGATGAATACCGTGCCGCGCACGGCAGCCACGGCGTTCGGCGTGTGCACCTCGAGCGTCTCCCCCGGCTTCATCCTCTGCTTGGCGACGCCCACCGCGATCTTGCCCGATTCGAGGTTGACCACCGTACGGCCGACCTCTTCCGTGATGGTCAAGACGGAGAGCTCACGGACGGTGACGATGGCCCGGCCGCCCATGAGGACCTTGACGATGGACTTCTCGCCGGTATTGATGCGGTCCTTCTCGAAGATGCTGTCGCGGAACTTGAGGGGAAGGGGGGAGGTACTGGAGGCTCGAGCGACGGTGGCCTGGCCCTGCAGGGTCGTGACGACCCCGACCTCGGGGGTGGCCTGCGCCCGGGCCAGGGTGGGAAAAGCGACGAGGGCCATCACCCCTGCCATCAGCCGGAACCAGGTTGCCTTCATCCCCGTACCCCCTTCGAGGGAGGAAAACCCTTTAACTTCCGCGCTCTAGGATCCCGTGCGGGCCGCTAGAAAGCATCGAGGGTGCCATGTCCCCGCATCCCGTAAAAACAGCGGGTTCCGGCTCGTTGGGACATGATCCAGCGGGCATGTCGCCCGAGGGCATGGGCCGGCTCGATGGGCAGGCTGGACGAGGGAGCGTGCGCTTGCCGACGCCTTACCGCCGGCCGGCGTCTCCCCCGCGCCGGCCTCCCCCGCCGCCCCGATTCCCTACCGACCCCGTCGAGCTCGCTATCTCGACCTTGAGGGTCCGGCCGTCCACGGTCTGGCCGTTGAAGCGCTTGACCGCCTCCGCGGCATCCTCGGCCGTGGCCATCTCCACGAAGCCGAAGCCACGGGAGCGGCCCGTGTTGCGATCCGTCACCACCGCCGCCGATTCGACCGTACCGACCCCCGCGAACAGCTCGCGCAGCCGGTCCTCGGTCGTCGAGAAGGAGAGGCCTCCGATGAACAATTTGTGGGCCATGGCCACCCTCCGAATCGCTCTCCCTCCGGTGGAGGCACACCCTGGAACACGGACAACAGCTCCAGAGTCGCGGTCTGGTTGAGGGAGAGGTTCAGGGCGAACCGACAGCCAGACCAGACCGTCGCATGATGACACAGCGTCGAGTCGAGCGCTGGAATTACTTCGGAGCGCGCGGCAGGGAACACGCCATCACGTAGTCGCCCAGCGTGGTGGCGAGCTTGCCGCGCCCGCCGGCGGCGATGAGCACGTAGTGCCGCCCCGCGATCTCGTACGTGATGAGCGTCGCCTGTACGCCTGCGGGCAGGGCGATTTCCAGAGCAGGCGCCCGGTCTCGATGTCGAAGGCGCGCAGGTGATTGTCTCTGGTCGCCGCGATGGAACCGAGAGGCACCTCGAACTGCAGCGCCCCCGTCTTGAGGTTGACGGCGGCCAGGGTGCCCCACGGCGGCTTAACGGCCCCGCGCCAAAAGTTCAGCAGATAGCATGCTCGATCCCAAGGAACACCAGGACACCGAGCAGTGGGGCTCGATCAGCCTCGGGGCCCGATGACGACGGCGGGCGAGCTCGTGGTCTACGGGCGATCGACTCTCGCGAAGATCGAGCGACGGAGAGTGAGGCGCTAGGTCGGGATGCAGGTGAAGGTTTGGCGGCGCACCATGTACTTGGGCCAAGGCTTGGAGTCCCAGTTGTAGGCCTGGATCTCCTGCTGGTACAGGTCGTCTTCCCACTGCCGCCGCAGGGCCGCCCGCTGCTCGCAGGCCTCCTGGGTGTCGTGCACGCTGAGCTTGACGATGTCGAGAGGCAGCTCGGGCCGCTCCACGAGCTCCTGCACCCACCAGAGCGCCCACGCCAGCATCACCGTCGACAGGGTCTTCCGCACGGCCACCCTCCCTCGCCTTCGCGCTCGCTACGAGACCTCGCGGAGCCGGATCACCTCGGCCCGGCCGTCCATGTACTCGCCCATCTTACGCCCCAGGGTCTTGAAATGCTCCGTTCCGCGATGCGCCTCCACGGCGGCCTGATCGGCGTAGCGCTCCATGAAGACGTAGGTGTGCGGTGCCTCTGCGTGATGGAGGGCGTAGAGGCTGCAGCCCGGCTCGTGGGCCCTCACCTTGGCCACGAGGTCCTTGGCTACCGCCTCGAAGTCCTTCTCCATCCCGGGCTTCACCTTGATGGTCGCCACGACACCGATCATGCGCTGGTCTCCTCTTCTGGAATAGCGCTCACCTGGAGCCGGGTACTCTGGTAGGTCGCTCCCTCGCCCAGGTCGCTGTAGCGATCGGAGCACAGCATGTTGATGGTGCCGTCCTTCCCTGAGGCGGGCCGCTGCCCCGGCACGAAGGCCACCCCGCGGGTGGTCTCGTCGCTCACGCGAAGCCGGAGCCGCACGGCGCCGTGCCGGCTCTCGAGCCTCACCGCCTGCCCATCTCGCAGTCCGCGCGCCGCCGCATCCTCGGGGTGGAGCACGCACTCGGGCTCACCGGCGCGGCGGCGAAGGGTGGCCACGCCGGCCCACGCGGTGTGCGCTTGGAAATAGCCGGGAGCCGTGAGGAGCCGGAGCGGAAAGCGCTCGGCCTCGTCGCTCTCGCCGGAGTCGGCGATCCAATCGGGCATGGCGGGCAGTCCCTGGGAAGCGACCGTCTCCGAGTAGAACTCGAGCTTCCCTGATGGCGTCGCGAACCGCTGCGGCCCGGGCTTGGGGGCGAGCTTGATCGCTCCGCCCGCGCGCAGATCCTTGAGGTCGACCTCCACCGCGGGCGGGCGGGCGCCGCGGAAGAGCTCGCGGAGGAGCCCGTCGGTGTCCATGGAAAAGATGGGGTCGGCGAGGCCGAGCCGCTGTCCCAGCTCCTGAGCCAGCCGCGCATTCGACCACGCCTCGCCCTGGGGCGGCACGACCTGCCGGACGAACTGCATGTAGTACGTGCCGTACGAGCGGACGAGGTCCTCGCTCTCGAGATAGGTGGCGGCGGGCAGCACGATGTCGGCGCAGCGCGCGGTGTCGGAGAGGAACGGATCGTGGACGACGGTGAAGAGATCCTCCCGCGAGAGCCCGCGCCGCGTGGTCACGGAGTCGGGACAGGTCACCGCGGGATTGTTGGCGGCCACGAACAGCGCACGGATGGCCGGATCGGACAGCTCGAGGAGCGCGCGCCCCAGGCGCGAGTGATTCACGATGCGTGTCTTCACCGGTCCCGACGGCTTGCGGATGAACGCCGGGTCGAGGCCGAAGCCGGTGGCCGTCATGAGGAGGGCGCCCCCGCCCACGCGTGCATAGGCGCCCGTGACTCCGGGGAGGAGGGCGACCGCCCGCACCGCCTGTCCGCCGTTCAGGCACCGAGACATCCCCTCCCCGAGGCGGATGAACGGAGCCCGCGCGCGCCCGTACATGTGGGCGAGGCGCTCGAGATCCGCGGGGGACACGTCGGTGATCCGGGCGACGCGGGCGGGATCGAAGCGAGGCAGGACCTCGCTTTCGAGGCGGGAGAATCCCACCGTCTCTCGCGCGAGATAGCCGCGATCGCAGAGGCCATCGCGCACGAGGACGTGCATGATGCCGAGGGCGAGGGCGGCGTCCGTCCCCACGTTGACCCGGAGATGCCAGTCCGCCCGCTCGGCAGTGCGGCTCCGACGCGGCTCGATGACCACGAGCTGGGCGCCGCGATCGCGCGCCCGCTCCACGAGCGGCCAGATGTGGAGGTTGGTGGTGAGCAGATCGGCGCCCCACGCGATGACGAGATCGGACTCGCTCACCGTCTCGGGATCGGCGCCGCCCACGCTCCCGCACGCCGCGTCCCATCCGGCCTCGGCGGCGGAGTCACAGACCGTGCCTGCCTGAAGGCGCGTGGCTCCAAGCGCATGGAAGAGTCCGAGGAGCAGTCCCCGGTTGAGCTGGCCCTGATGCGCGCTGTACGCGTAGCCGAGGAGACCGAGGGGGCCGTCGGAGGCGAAGATGGCTTTCCACCGCGTGACGATCTCGTCGAGGGCCTGATTCCAGCTGATCGGCTGGAAGCGCCCCTCGCCCTTGGCGCCGACTCGCCGGAGCGGGGTGAGCACGCGCTCGGGCGAATGCACCCACTCGTGGTCACGATTGACCTTGGCGCAGGCGAAGCCCGCCGTCATTGGATGCTCGGGGTCGCCCTGGATCTTCAGGATACGTCCGTCCTCCACGGAGGCGAGGAGTGAGCACTGGTCGGGGCAATCGTGGGCGCAGGCGGTGCGGATGGTTTGAATCACGAGCTCTCCTTCGCTCGCAGCATCGTGCGGGAGGGCCTGCGCCTTGTCAACCCTCGCGCACGCGCCCTACAATGGCGGTGTCCATTCTTCGAAAAGGGGGGGGTCAATGGCTGGTGACGTGAAGATCGACACCGTGCGTTCCTATTCGAGCGGCACTCCCGGACGCTCGCTCAACAGCGCCCGTCACAATCACTTCGTGCTGGATTCGCCCTCCGGCCCCAACGAGGCCCTGACCAATGCTGAGGCGTTCCTCTCGGGCATCTCCTCGTGCGGGGTCACCCTCATCGAGAAGTACGCCCTCGAGCAGAAGATCCCCGTCAGGGGCATGCAGGTCGCCATCGAGGGCATTCGCAGTGACGCCGAGCCCAATCGCTTTCAGTCCGTCAACGTCTCGATCGAGATCTGGGGCGTGAGCCAGGGGCAGGCCGAGCAGCTCGTCGAGGTCTGGAAGGATCGATGACCGCTCTACCGCACGGTCGCGGTCGCGACCGCCGTCAAGGTCGACGTGCTCGGCGTCCTCGCCGAGTGAGCGTCGAGGCTAGCGCGTCCGGTAGGCGTAGAGCGTGAGGTTGTCGGCGCTCACGAGGAGGGCGCCCTCCTCCGTGAGCGCCATGCCCATGGGAAAGCCGAAGAGCCGGCCGCTCCACAGGAGCGTGCCCGTCGCCGCCTCGAAGGCATAGACGCGGTTGGGTCCCTGCCCGGCCACGTAGAGCACGCCTCCCTTGACCACCGGCGGCACGGGCACCGAGCCCGCCCGCGCCTGCCAGGTCACCGCTCCGCTGGCCCGGGCCATGGCGATCAGGCTCTGCTCGTCGGAGTTGGCTGCGGTGGCCACGAGGTCGCCCATCACCACGGGCGCCACGGGCGAGCTCGAGTCGAGCGCGCGGGTCCAGCGGTCCTTCCGCGCGGCGGGATCGAAGGCGTGGAACACGTACGATCCCGCGGGGGTCTGCGTGGTGAAGAAGAGCGTGTCGTCGGCTCGCGCGATGCCGGTGGTGGGCGCGCTCGGAAGTGGCGCGACCCATTCGAGGCGGTGGCTGCTCAGGCTCACCGAGCCCAGCGCAGTGGCGCCGAGGAGATAGAGATGATCGCCAGCCACCGATTGCGGATAGGCGAGCGCGGGCGGCAGCTCGAGCGTCCAGCGATCGGCGCCGGTGGACGCGTCGGCGGCGTGCAGCGTGCGCCCTTCCACGAAGAGGACGGTGTCGCCCGCCATGGCGGGATCCGTGCCCGATGCTACCTGCCATCGCTGCCGCCCCGAGGCGGGATCGAGCGCGTGGATGGCCTGGCGCTCCGCAACGAGCACGACGGGGCCCCCTGCGGTGAGCGTGCGCGCGCGGAGGGGCATCGCCCAGCGCTGCGTGCCCGACGTCACGTCGAGCCCGAGCACGCTGTCCTCGCTGGCCACGATGATGGTGCCGCCCACGACGACGAGGGGACCGAAGCCGCCCGCGTGCTCCATGCGCCAGGTGGGCCGGCCCGTGGTCGGGTCGAGAGCGGCGAGACGGGAGGCCTTGGTGTTCTGGTAGGAGTACGTGCCGCCGTAGATGACGGTTCGTCCGAGCACCAGGGGGCCCACCGTGGAGTTGAGGGAGTAGCGGTTGTACCAGGACACGCTCTCATAGGTCCACAGCACCGGAGGCGGCGGCGCGTCCCCCACGGGCGAGGTCGCCGAGCAGGCGGCGACGAGGACGACGGCGAGGGGGAGGGTGGCGAGCCTGAAGAACGCGCGGGCCAGCGAACGGGTCACTACGATTCGTACACCTTCTTGAGCTCCCCCTCCGCCCACTTGACGGCGTCCTCGGGCTTCATTCCCTGCACACCTTTGGCGAACATATCGGTGATGACGTACTTGGAGTAGACCTCACCCGCCCTGGCGTTGGCCGGCCCCGCATAGCCGATCATGCGGGTGCCGCGCCCCGTGTACCGGTACGGCTTCATGGCCTCGTCGATGGTGTTCCACAGGGGATGATTCTCCCAGTAGGTCGTGGAGCCCACGTTGAAGCCGTAGTCAGTCTCGAACCACTTGGTGAACTGCTCCTTCCCGTGGATGTGCTTGAGGAACTCCTTAGCCGCCTGGATGTTCTTCGAGTACTTCATGACGGCGTGCGAGGTCGCGAGGTGGTACGTGGGCGTCTTGCCGGCGGGCCCGTCGGGGTAGTTGAAGTGCGAGATGTCCTTCCACATGGGCTCGCCCTTCTCGTCCTTGATCTTTTCCGGGTTGCGCTTGGCGAAAATGTAGATGCTGGCGCCGTTGAGGGTGGAGCACAGCTCCCCCGAATGGAACGCGCGATTGTTGGAGGTGTCGTCCCACCCCAACCCCCCCTCGTCACAAGCGTCCATCC
>JBKOVG010000366.1:0-6651 GCA_046723845.1 Candidatus Methylomirabilota bacterium
GCCAAGCGGTGATAGAGGTCCTCCCGGAAAGTCCGCTGGCGGACAGCGGCCTGAAGATCGGCATTCGTAGCGCTGATGATCCACGTGTCGACTGGCTCGGCGGCGGTAGCGCCCAAACGTCGCACTGACTGTTCCTCGAGAACCTTGAGAAGCTTGGCCTGGAGCGCCTGAGGCAAGAGCCCCACCTCGTCGAGGAAGATCGTGCCGCGGTGAGCGGTCTGAAAGAGACCCGCCTTCGCGCGGCGCGCGTCGGTAAATGCGCCACGCTCGAAACCGAAGAGTTCGGCCTCGAGAAGCGTCTCCGGGATTGCCGCGCAATTGACATCCACGTAGGGACCGCCCGAGCGAGGGCCGGCGCGGTGGATCGTCCGGGCGACCAGTCCTTTACCGGTGCCCGTCTCCCCGCTGATAAGGATGGCCGGTAGCCGTTGCCCCGGCGTCCTGCGCGCTACCAGCCGCCGGATCTGTTCCCGGACGGCGTCGATTGCAGCACTCTCGCCTACGAGTTCAGCAAGCGGATCCATGGCGGGCCCTAGGGTACTCTGACTCCCCAACTCCCTGCTCAGTCAATTGCGAGTTCTGACAAACTTGCCTCCGGAATAGCTGTGATCAACCTGCCCCGAGAAACCCACACCGCTGTGCAATACAACCTCACATTATCTAGTACATGGAGTCGGCCGCGCCGCCGCCATTCTGCCTCCGAGCACATCGACCCGCCACACCTTCCCGCTTCTGCGCCTGGGCGGCGAGGGGCGTGAGGAGGAGGCCAGCGACTGCCGTGGGGAGGTTCCCGGCAGCCTATCATGGGTGCCTCCCGGTTAGCCCGGGTTGTGCGATTGGAGGATGGAGCTGAGTCTGGTCACGTGGTTTTGGCCCTAAGGCGATCGATCAACATCGACTAGCCTTGACTCACCGAGGAGCCATAGGCAGGTGCTGTAAGGCGACTTACGGCTCCACTGGATTGACAGGTCTCTCGGCGCTGCTAGCCTTGGTCCTGGGCTTGCTCTCGGGCCCGTTTCTGGCGCTCCGGCTCTCGTCCACGCACAAATCCCGCACAGGTTTATTGCCGGGTCCCGCTGCTCGGCTCCTCATCCTCCGAGGAGAAGACGCGGTCTACACCGAACCGTATCACGTCGGCCTCGAGAGCCTCGAACGTCCCAGACGCGGCCGCACGCTCCACGTCCGCAGCGATCGAGTCCCTGATCCTGGCATTACTTGTGAGGAGAGCGGCGCCGATTGGCCTGCCGCACTAGCTCGGCACGTTCGATGAAGTAGTCGAGAACCTGAGTGGGCATCCCCATCTGCCCGCCGACCTGACCGTCCCCAAGCGCCACCTTTGTACCGATCCATGAGCCTGCCGGCGGGGGCTGAATGAAGACGAAAGAGACCTCTGGTCCCATCTTGACGAAGGCAAAGGCTTGCGAGGATTACCGGCCACGTGCATCTCGATGCTCCGTAGCATGTAGAAGTTGATGTTCGGCGGCAGTGGCCGATCGAGGGTGCTGGCGCCCAGCGTTCCCATCGGAATGAAGTGCACCTCGTGAATGCCTGGTGTGTCCGCTTCTCCGTGAACGAACGCCAGCCATTACCAGCGCGCGATGGCCGCGAAGACGGCCCCCATCCCCTAGATAGGGACGGATTGGCGTATATCTCGCGGCGTGGTGAGTGATACGACAGGCTTTCGTGCTTGGACAGACCACTAAGTCGAAGGCGATCATCCAGCAGTAGCCTGTGGCACCCCACTACTTACAGAACTCCGCCCCACTTCAAGCGACCTTGAAGACGCCCGATTGGTCGAAGAGCCCGGGACCTTGCTCGCTCTCAAGCTTTATCCGTGCGTTCACCACGCTTTGATTCGGGACTGCCACTGTGCACGCCAAGCTAGCGGCAAGCTGCCCGGCCGCGAGGACGGTGGGGTACGTCACCCCACCGTCACCTGAGAACAACACGCGCACGGTGGAGCATCTCAGCGTTACGTAGCTCAGTGTCCACGTCACCGTCTGATTCGTCCCCGCCGACCACACGTCGCCCCCCAATGGAGCCGTGATGACAAGGGGGCCACACACAGCGCGCCAAAGGTTCAGCCGGCCCTCTGCGAAGCACGGCAACCAACGGGGGACTCTATCGACCGACGCCACCAGATGCTCTCGGATCTGCCCGGGCGTCCACCCTGGGTTCATGCCTTTCAGGACCGCCGCCGCACTCGCCACGAGCGCACACGCGGCTGACGTACCACTGTAGTTTCGCCAGCGCGGCCCGGTCAGGTAGCACTCCGTGCTGAGGATCCGGACCCCGGGCGCGGCGAGATGAACAGTTGTCCTACCATAGTTCGAAAAGCCAGGCTTGCCGTCGTGCTCGTTGGTCGCCATGACCGCTACGACGTTCGCGATGGGATAGGATGCCGGATACGTTTTCAGGTCGTCATTGTCCAAACCGTCGTTTCCCGCTCCCGCAACAAACACAACCCCGAGGCCATTTGCAAACTGAATAGCAGTTCGCACGAAGCCGAGCCCAAGACCCAGGTGCCATGCCGCATTGATCACGTTCGCCCCAGCCAGGGCCGCAACCACTATCCCGTACGTGCCATTGAGCGCGTTCGGCCGCGTGCGGGCGTCGTGGAACTTTACCGCCATTAGCCTGACGGGCCACGGTGTCCCCGCGATACCGATGGCATTATTCGAGACAGCCGCGATCGTGCCCGCGAGCAGCGTGCCGTGGCCATCCTCGTCCTCCACGTCGGAGGTCCAGGTCAAGACGTTAAACCCATGGTGACCGGCGCCATCGTCCCAGAGGTGTGTCACGAGATCTGGATGGACCGTACTGATACCACTGTCGACGATGGCGACCACAACGGGCGAGACGCTGGCCGCGTGTTGCCACGCGCCTTCAGCCGAAATTTTGAACAGTGCCCACTGGAAGCGGTAGAGCGGATCGTTGACGCTCATCGGCGGGGGGATGATCGTTTCGCTCAGCCCTAGATAACGATTCTGCTCTGCGGCCTTCACGCCATCTCTGCAGTTAAGTTCCGCCAGGATCCCGAGGACATCCTCACCCTCAAACAGTTCGATCGGCACGATCCCCACCTCAGGAATCGTACGAAGCTTCTGGTACCCAATGTTGCTCTCGTCCAAGAACCCGTAAAGCTCAGCCTGGAACTTTTCGAACCCTTCCGTCTCCAACGTGACGACCACCTGTCGATAGACGGCGTCGAACGACGCCTGCAGGGCCTCTTGCCGCTCACGCGTCATGGTAAGCTCTGCCTCCTCCCCCGTACACGATCTCCGACTCGGCCAGACTGCCTCAGGGCTGGGGCGCCCATTGCTGCGCGAGTTCCGTCGTCGCCGCCGCGCACAACTTTTTGAACGCTGATGAGGCTGGAAGTGTGCTCAGCAGAGACGTGTAGATCCAGTCTGCAACTCCTTTGCCGACGATGTGGTCCTTCGGATAATGCACACCAGCGATGACGCGATTGCGGCCGATCCTCTCGGCGAGATCGTCCAGGAGGTGCACCGGCCGCGCCGGGAACGTCGTAGCTTTGAGGCATGTTGAGATCAACTCAGCCTGCAGTGAGTGCCCAGCCGGAAACGACGGCGTTGCCGGCGGGTCCACCATTGGCACAATGGCTGTGCAGAGTTGAGACGGTCGGGGACACCGGAACTCGCCCTTCAGACACATCACGATATGCTCACCGATTCGCCGGCCGACACGGACCAGCAAGTTTGCCGCTGGCATTCGGCTGGGGTCGATCATGAGCATTCCGAGAAAGTAGCTGATAGCCCCTTCGGCCTCATGCTGGTCGATGATCTCGGCAAATCGGTCTTCGCGATCGAGAGCGACGTCGAGCATCTGCTGAACCTCGAGAGTCAGCTGTGCCTGCGAGAGTTGATGAGGGGGGACGAGATCGAACGAGGCGGTGCCGACGAAAGTGTTAAGCAGCACCCGCCAAGTCGGGTACGAGATCAGGAACTCGTTCAGATACTCGTACGATCGCAGATCAGCATCCCAATAAGCGGGGAAGCGCATGACGCTGGTAGTCGCCGGAATGACAGCTTCCGTGGTGGTCGGGCCCGTGAGCGCAATAAATTTTCGGTAGTCCTGAGTATTGAAGCGGACGCGCGTCCAGGCACCGCCGACCGATGTGCCCGGCGCGGCCATATTCATGTTCATGTTCATATTCATGTTCATGTTGAGCGATCCCATGGCTCCTCCTCTGTGCGTCGATGCGCCAGATCCCTATTGGGCGATGTGCCGCAGCAGACGCTCCTACTCTCAGTCAGGAAGCCCGGCGGCCTTGAGGTGCTCGGCTAACGCAGCCCGTCTCTCAGAATCCCTGTACGCGTAGCCGTCGCAGAAGCGCTTGACGCTAAACCCTGGCTCGATTTCGAGGAGCGCACGCCCGATAGCCCCAGCCTCGACGGGGCGATCCGCCGCTGCTAGGCTGGCGGCAAGGAAGCGCAGATTTGCCGTGTAGTTCGGATTCTGAGACATGGCCCGGCGGCACCAGGCGACCGCTTCTTCGTGGTCGCCTGCGGTATAGCAGGCGAGGCCAAGTGCAGTGTGAATCAAGAATAGATGGGGATCGAATGGTGAGAGCCGCTGCGCCATCTTCGCTCGACGTTTCGCCTCTGCCCCGTCCCCGATGTAACTATATGTCGGGCTGCTTCGACCCCAGGCGGCCACTGAGTTGGGGCTGACCGAAATGGCCCGGTCGAACAGCCCGATCGCTCCCTCGTAGTCGTGGAATAGGAGCGCCTTCATGTGTCCGTACAGAGCAAGGGCCTGTGGGTCGACCGGGTCCCGCTCCAGCGCCGCCTCGGCCAACCGTGTAACCGTCGCGTAGTCGGCCTTCGGATCCTCCGACCAGCCCTGACCCACACGGATGGCATGCCAGAGAGCAGTCAACGCGTATGGTGTTGCGTAGTCCGGATCGAGGGCGGTCGCCCGCTCGAACATCTCGCGGGCTAGGTCGAACCTGTCGCGCTTGAGACGGTACAGCAGGTCGAGACCTCGGAGCATGAAATCGTACGCATCCAGATTCTCCGGGTGTTCGCGAAGGGCACGGCGCATTTCCGCACCCCGGACGTGGGGGGCGACGGTGGTGATGATCTTCTCAGACAGTCTCTCTTGAAGCTCAAAGAGATCAGTGGCGCGGCCGTCGATCTTGTCCGTCCACAAGACAGTCCTGCTCTCGGAGTCGGCCAGCTCCGCCATGATGCGGATCCTGTCCGCGGAGCGGCGGATGCTGCCCGACACGATGTACCGCACGGACAGCTCACGTCCTACAGAGCGGAGGTCGACCGCCTCGCGGAATCGGGACGTGGAGGTGCGCGAAATGACAAAGACGTCGGGCAGAGAAGCGATGGCTCTGACGACGTCCTCCACGATGCCGTCGCCGAAATAGCGCTGCCCCTCGTGGGCTCCTACTTCCTGGAACGGAAGCACAGCAATGGACGGCCGGTCGTTTGGTCGACGTGGGCGTTGGCGTGTTAACGTCACGCCCTCTGGGACGAGGAGCGCACGATAGGCGCGCACAGGACGGGCGATGTCCTTCACTGTCTGCTCGCCCATCGATTCCCACGTCAGCGGGAGCAGGAGGGCAACCTCGTCATAGACGGCGCCAGAAACACATACACCTCCGCCGTCCGCCAAGGCCTCGAGACGTGCGGCAATGTTTATAGTGTCGCCATAGATGCGCTCGCCGTCGTCGACGACCTCGCCAACGTTTACCCCAATGCGGAATTCGAGTCGCCGTCCTTCAGGCAGCTCGGCATTTCGCTCGCGCAGAGTCTGCTGGATCTCAACGGCGGACCGTACGGCATCGGCGGCACTAGCGAACTCGGCGAGGAGATTGTCACCGGGCGTGTCCACGACACGCCCGGAAACTCGCGCAATCGCATCTCGCATCACCGTCCGGTGAGCGGTGAGGGTACGCACGGTGCCAATCTCGTCCTCGCCCATCAGGCGGCTGTAGCCCTTGCCGTCAGCAGAGAGGACGGCGACGAGGCGGCGTTCGACACTCACGACTCCGCCTCCGTACTATTCATTGGTCGCCTCTAGCCGACTGCTCTCGGAAAGTGTGCCGAGAGAGTAAGGCGACGTTCGAGAGTCTGTCAACGGAAAGATCGCCGAAGTCGTGTCACAGTAGGCCCCGGACCACTAGGCGTCGACGGACGACGGCGCGGGCAGCAGTAAGCACAAACTCCTCACGCGAAGAGCGTGGCGTCGAGTGGTCGTCGAGTGGGGCGAGCTTATCTTCCGCAGCATTCTCGGCACCGGCGGGCAGCTGGTGCTGGAGGAGAGGCGGTGTTGCTCTCCGAGGTCAGCAAGGGCATGCTCGGGCTGGTGCTCGACTCTCCGGACGGAGATCTCTCCCGCGTGCGCTCGCGCGCGAGTGTGGACGTCTTCACGAAGGCCGCGCTCGCGGCGGTGGCCCAGCACCCCGAGATCCTGGTCCCAAGAAGGATCAGAGCCTGCAGGCGCTCCTCTCTTGGGTCGCCATCGAGATGTGACAATTCGATTCGCTGACAACGCCCGGCATCTTGCCGGTGACCCGGGTCATCCTTGAGAAGACCTGCGAGAACCTCGACCATCTGCTGGCCTGGCCGGACACACCGGAGCGAGCCCAAACGGTTCAGAAGGCCGATACTGGAT
>JBKOVG010000085.1:0-13993 GCA_046723845.1 Candidatus Methylomirabilota bacterium
GCTGCTACCTCCACGGCCTCCTGACGAGCGACGAGTGGAGGGGCGCGTTCCTCAACCACGTCCGGGAGGATCGCGGACGTCGTGCGCAGCCCATCCGCGTCGCCGATGCCCTCGACGTCCGCATCGATCGTTGGGCGCAGCATCTCAAGCGGAGCTTCCGCGACGGCGAGTGGGAGCGGCTGCTCGCGAGAATGATCTTTTGACATATCCTTAGGACAAGCTACGATCGGCTTCCATGAAGCCGCCCGTCCCCAAGTACTTCGTCATCAAGTCCATCCTGCAGGGCAGATTCGATCGAGACTTCGCGCCGGGGGACAAGCTCCCTTCCGAGTACGCGCTGTGCGCCGAGTTCAGCGTGAGCCGCATCACCATCCAGCGCGCGCTGAACATGCTGGAGAAGGACGGGCTGATCGCGCGCGAGCAGGGCCGCGGCACCTTCTATCGGGGCGCCGGCGCACGGCGCACGGAGACGGCGCCCAGCAAGCTGCTGGAATCCATGATCCGCCAGCAGCCCCGGTCCTACACTCGCCTGCTCTCCAGCAACCTCATGCCCGCGGGGCCGCGCATCGCCGAGCGCCTCGCCCTGCCCGTCGGATCGCCGGTGGTCGTGCTGGATCGGGTCGGCGCGGTGGACAACGAGCCGATCATCTTCATGCGCGCCTACCTGCCCGAGGATCTGGGGGTGAAGGTGCTCAAGGATCCGGGCGCCCTCAGCCGCGCCACTCTTGCCTCGCTCCTCAACGACACCTACGGCGTCAAGGTCGACTCCGTCCTGCAAACCATCGGCGCGACGCTGGCCGATCCCGTCTTCGCCGGTCACCTAGGCGTCGAGGTGGGTGCCCCCGTGCTCGAGGGTGAGCGCATCTACTTCGACAAGTCGGGGCGCCGAGTCATCTTCAGCAACGCCTTCTATCGCGCCGATCGTCACCGCTTCACCGTGACCTTGAAGGAATGGCGCTAGCGTCCGATTCCATCGCGGTCTCGAGGAGCGGGCAATGGGCCAGATCAATGTGGGCAAGGACCTCACCATCGAGCAGGGCCACGCGGCGGCCCGCCACGCCGTGCTCAACAGCCTCTCGGAGCTGAGGTACGCGCTGGGCGACCTGGACCGGGTGCAGCAGATCATCCAGCTCATCGGCTTCGTGAACTCCGCTCCCGGCTTCGGCGATCAGCCCCGCGTGATCAACGGCGCCGTGGACCTGCTCGTGGAACTCTTCGGGGAGCGCGGCAAGCCCACGCGCGCCGCCATCGGCTGTCAGGGTTTGTCCCGCAATCATTCCGTGGAAGTCGTCATGACGGTGCTCTTCTCCGGCACCGAGGTCCGCCCGCCCCTGGCGCGAGATCATCAGAGCAGCCGATGGAGCTGGAAGTCTCTACCTAGCAGATTCTTCCTGCTTGCCCTGCTCTCGATCGTGCAGGGCCCAGCATTTCAGATACTTCTTCGCCGGGCATGAAATATGCGGCCATGAACCCGAATGAATTGGTCGCGAACTTCTGACATCCGAGGTCCTCGCATGCCTGGACGACTATTGCTCGCGATCGGGCTCGCCGGCTCGCTGGTCTCCTCCGCGCTGGCCGCGCCGCCCGACAACGGATCAGCTCCGGAGCATCTGATGACGTCCGATCAGGTCATCACCTCGCTCAATCAGACGCTCGCGTGGTATCGCGAGGCCCGGCAGGCGATGCGCAACGTAGGCAGTGTGTTCGGTCGGGAAGACGAGCAGACGGCGCTCGCCGTGCTTCGCAGCGCTTTCGAGGCGGCTCGGGCCCAGGCCGCTCTCCTCGCCGCGAGCGACCACGCCGCGGCGTCGACCCCGTCGGCCGATGCCGGGCCACTCGCCGGTAAGCGCACGGAGGTCGAGGCCGCGGTCCAGGCTGATCTGGAGAAGATCGACCGCCTGCAGCAGCGCCTCCGGGGCGCGCCCCGCGCACAGCGGCCGAAGCTGCAGGACGAGCTCGCGGCGGCGACGAATCGCCTCGAGCTCGACCGTGTGCGCCTCGATTTCCTGACCAAGCTGCAAAGCTCCGAGGTTTCGGCCTCGAGTACCGACATGGACGTCGCGCACCAGATCCAGGCCTTGGAAGAGTCGCTACCGGAGTTGCGCTCGACCGCCGAGCCGGCGCCCACCGCTGCCGCGCAGACCTCGGCGCCTGCCGGAGGCAACTGGGGCCTCGTGCAGCGCCTGATGGGGATCTACCACACGCAGCGAAACCTCGATCAGCTCGCCCTTCGCACCGCTGCGCTAGAGGGGCGGATCGGGAAGGACCTGAAGACCACTCGCGCCAGCCTGCACCCGGTGGTGAGCCAGCTCCGCGCTCTCACCGCCGATCCGTCACCGAATGGATCGCTGGCCGAGGGTCAGAAGACCTTCCGTGCCCTCCTCCAGCAGAGCAAGCAGCTGAACGCGGTCATCATGTCGACGCGAGGCGAGCGGGCGCTCGTTCGCCGCTTCGCGGGCGACCTCGAGGGCCTGAAGGCCTCCCTCGACCGCGAGCGCTGGCAGATCGTGCAGAGTCTGGGGGTGGGCCTCATCGGGGTCGTCGTCTCGCTGGCCGCCATCCTCGTAGGCGGCATGGTCTGGCGCATAGCCGCCGTGCGGTACGTGCACGACCCGTATCGCCGTCGCCTCCTCCTCGTGACCCGGAACGTCGTGGTGGTCGCGGCCATGACCCTGGTGCTCGTCTTCCACTTCGCGAGCGAGCTCACCATGCTGGTGACTGGGCTCGGCTTCGCCGCCGCCGGCATCGCCTTCGCGCTCCAAAACGTGATCCTCGCTCTCGCCGGCTACTTCTCGATGGTGGCGCCCAACGGCATTCGGGTCGGCGATCGGGTGAGCTTGCAGGGGCCTTTCGGCTACGTGCACGGGGAGGTGCTCGAGATCGGACTCGTGCGGATTCGCCTGCGCGAGCTGGCCGGCGATCCGCTCCGCCCGACGGGGCGCATCGTCGTGTTCCCGAACTCCGTCGTGTTCACGGGCAGCTTCTTCAAGCATCCGACGACGGCGGAGGAGCGCGGCGAGACTCCACGCCGCGCCGAGGCGGCCTAGTCGCCAGATCCGCTGAAGCCCGGCGCCCAGGGCTCACCACCCCTGGGCGCCTCGTGATATTCAGGGGCTATCGCGAAGGGAGCACAGAGTTCTGGAAAGGCTTGACCGCGATTTGATACATTGATGACCAATGACCACGGTGGAACGACGGGCGGTGCTTTCGATGATGGCGGGAGGTGCGGTGCTGGCCGCGCACACCGCGGGGCGATCCGAGTCGCTCGTCGAAGGCAGCGATCCGCGCATTCGACACATCGTCGTGCTCATGCTCGAGAACCGCTCGTTCGATCACATGCTCGGGATGCTCGTGCCCCACATTCCCGGTCTGCGCGGCGTCGCGGTGGGGCAGTACGCCAACGAAGGCGCCGACGGGACGCGCTACCAGGTGGCGGACGGCGCGAAGTACCAGGGCCAGCTCGCCGTCGACCCGCTGCACGAGTTCGAGCACGTCCACGAGCAGCTCGGCTTCGATGCGTCCGGGACGCCAACCATGCGTGGATTCGCCTCGAGCTATCAGCGCGGCGGCGGTGATCCCGCCGACATCATGCGCTGCTTTCGCCCCGAGCAGCTCCCCGCCCTGACCGCCCTCGCCCGGCACTACCTCATTTGCGACAACTGGTTCTCCTCCGTGCCCGGCCCCACCGCGCCCAACCGGCAGTTCGTGCACTTCGGAACGTCGTTCGGGCAGGTCACCTCCGGGCTCATCTGGCTCGGGCGTGGACGCGGGATTTACGGCCGGCTCGAGGTAGCCGGCAAACGCGGCAAGATCTACTACTCGCGCGAGAGTGGCACGCTCGGCATGACCTTCCTGGGCTCGAAGTACTTCGGCCTGTACGGGGACTTCGTGGCCGACTGCCGGCGGGGGACGTTGCCGGAATACGCTTTCGTGGAGCCGTCCTACAGCGATCACGCCGACCGGACCATTGCCACCGATCAGCATCCGGATCACTACGTGCTGGCGGGGGACCAGTTCATCTGGGACGTGTACAAGGCCCTTCGCGCCAACGACGAGGTCTGGCGCTCGAGCCTGCTCTTGATCGTGTGGGACGAGCACGGGGGGATCTTCGATCACGTGCCGCCGCCCCGGCTCCCCTATGGCGACGGCACCGCCGCAAAGCCTTTTCGCTCCGTGGTGCCCACGTTCGCCTTCGACCAGCTCGGCGTCCGGGTGGGCGCCGTCGTCGTCTCGCCGTACGTCAGTCCCGGCGTCGACCACACGCTCTTCGAGCACGCATCCATTCCCGCCACCGTGACCCGGCAGTTCATCGGCGATCCCCGCCGTTTTGCCCCGTACCTGCGGGAGCAGAACGCCAATCCGATGCTGAAGCTCCTCGAGCCCATTCCGCCGCGGCTCGACTGGCCGGCGTATAAGGCAAGCCCGCGGATCACGCGCATGCTCACTCGCGAAGGGCCGGCGTCCGCGCTTCAGCTCGAGCATGCCGAGGAGGTGCATGTCGTCCTCGCTCACCTGCTGCCGGACGTCGCGCGCGGGCTCGATCCTCGCGGCGTCAGGACGAAGGAGGACGCCTCGGCCTTCCTTAGCCAGGCCATGACCGCCCTCCACGATCGCGCGGGGTACGCCTAGCCCGGCATGCCCCGTCGCCTCCCGGCGCAGGTCGGCAGCCTCCTGCTTGTCTGCACACTCATCGCGCTCCCGTCCACGGGGGCGACCCAGGCGCTCGATGCGCCGCCTCCCCTGCCCGACACATCCATGCCCTGCCCGCCCCAGCAGGTGCCGGCGAGCTCGGATCCGCTCGTCCGGAGCCTCACCATCGAGTGGGCTCTCCTCAAGCAGGACTGGTGCAAGCTCATGCGCTGGGACGACACGTGGCCGCGCCTGCAGTATTTCCTCGTCGACCTGTTCACCGGACCGGGGCTTCATCCGACCGCGGGAATCGTCGTACCCGACTGCGGCGCGGCGGGCGGCCTCGCCTTGAACGTGGACTGGAACACGACCGCCCTGATCTACCAGCGGTTCTCCACCAGCGTCGAGGGGCGCGCTACCGAGGACGGCTTCTGGGAGGTCGGGGCCAGGCTCCAGACGCTGCTTGCCGGCTACTCGGAGCGCGGCAAGTCGCCCCAGGTCACCCTCTTCGCCAGCCATCTCGACCTGCCCCGCCTGCCCTACTACGGGCTCGGCAACGGCAGCCCGGAGGACGGGCGGAAGCTCTACGGGCTTCGAGACTCAGCGGTGGCGGTGAGCCTCGACGTGCCCCTGCCCGCCGGCTTCGCGCTGGGAGGCGAGATCGCGGGGCTGTGGTTCGCCCCCGAGGTGTCGACCTCGTTCGGGAGCGTGTTCAACGAGGAGACGGCGCCCGGGCTTCATACGAAGACGGCCTATGTGCGCCCGCGCGCCTCCGTGTCGTGGAGCTATCCCGACCGCGGGGTGCTCTACGGCCTCTCCTCCTCCGCCGTCGTCTCCTACGGCTTCTACGGCGCGGTGGCGGGCGGTGACTTCTCGTTCGGCCGGGTCGAGGCACGGTGGAACGTGGGCCTCGGCCTCGATCCTCGCTTCGGCAGCTTCCGCTTCGCGAGCAGGGTCATCGTGAGCGATCCCCGGTCCCACAATCGCGTGCCCTTTTACCTCCAGCCCACCATCGGGGGCGCCGACATCAACGACGAGAACGTGCTCCGCGGCTATCACAACTACCGCTTCCGGGACCCCAACCTGGTCGCCTACGAGCTCAACTACGAGCGGCAGATCTTCGACCCGCTGGGTATCCGCATCTTCGGCCAGTACGGCAAGGTCGGGACGCATGCCAGCGACCTCGGCTTCAGCGGGCTCAAGTCCAGCGTAGGGGCGAGTCTCACCTTCCGCCTGGGCGGGGCCACCGTCGCCGAGCTCAGCTTCGGCTGGAGTCACGCCGAAGGTGTGCACGTCTATGCCACCGGGAACACGAACAATCTCGGTGGCCTCAACGCAGGCCTCCGCGGCGTCTTCTAGCCCGCCAGCGGCAGGTTTCGGTGGACCGGAGTGGAGTCCGGGCGGTAGTCTCGGTCCCGGCAGGGCCCGAGCCCGCACGCCAGGAGGACCGTCCCGATGGCCGCATGCGTCCTCGTCGAGCGCAGTGGGCGAACGAGCGAGAATACACCACGAACGTGGCGAGGGGCGCCAAGGCGGAGGCGGCCTTTTCCGAGTTCATCGCGCGCCGGGGCCGGCCGCTGTCGTGAAGGCCTTCGGGTGGCCGCGTCACGCTGCGCGTGGGAGGCTTAGCCTCGAGCGATCGATGACCTGAAGGGCGGCCGTGCCGCCCCGGAGGAGAACAGATGCCACCAAGCAAGCTGGCTCACGTCGTCTACCAGACCAACCGCATGGCGGAGATGCGCGACTGGTACTGTGCCGTCCTGGGCGCCCGCGTGATCTACGAGAACAAGCACCTCGCCTTCGTCACCTACGACGACGAGCATCACCGCGTCGCCTTCGTGGACTTCGGCCCCCTCGCCCCGCGCGACCCCTCCGCCACCGAGCTGACCGTGAAGCCCGCGGAGCCGCCGGGACTCCACCACGTCGCCTTCACCTTCGGCTCGATGAAGGAGTTCCTCGACAACTACGTGCGGCTTCGCGACCGGGGGATCCGGCCCTTCTTCTGCGTCAACCACGGGCCGACCACCTCGATGTACTACCGCGATCCCGACGGCAACCGCGTCGAGCTCCAGATCGACAACTTCGCCACGGCGGAGGAGGGCCAGGCGTGGATGCTCTCTCCCGCCTTCGATGCCAATCCCATTGGCGTCGAGTACGACCCCGACACCCTGGTGGAACGCTTCCGGGCGGGCGTGCCGGTGGCCGAGCTGGTCGTCAGGGACTCTAGTGCCGATCCAACTTGACTTCGCCGGATCGACTCAGCCCTCGCCTCGCCGCCGAGCGGCTCAGCTCGAACTGCCACGTTCTCGGTCGGCCGCAGCCCTCAACGTACGATCCACTCAGCCCTCGCCTCGTGGCAAGCCCCTCGGCTCGAACGGCCACGTACGCCTCGGGCTGCAGCCTCCCTCGGGCCTGGTCTGGCTCGCAATTTGGCCCGGCACTCTGCGGGGCCACGTCGCGTGTTGCCAATACTCGTCGGAGGCGCACTAGCCTGGATTATTCACGAGTGCCGCACGTGCGATCGGGGCGGCGGCGGGGGCGGGGAGCGCTCCGGCGGAGTGGGACCCCCGAAGCCTGTGCGCCGCCCGGAGGGCTGCGATTCAGGCGAGTGGGGGACGCAGCGGGAGCGCTCCCCCGCCCCTGACGACGGGCCCCGACCCGCCTCGCGCTCCGCGTGTTCGTGAATAGTTCGGGCTAGGGCGGGCGCGCGCTCAGCGGAAGGTGAAGCCGGCGTAGCCCGCCGCCGCGACCTCGTCGCATTTCTCGCGGTACTTCGGGGCGCCTCCCGCGTACACGATGAAGGTGCGCTTCTGCTTGCCGGGCAGGTTCGAGTTGATGCCCATCATCCAGGAGTCGACCTGGGTAAAGAGCATGCGCCGCCCGCTGTCGTGCACGTGCTGCGTCCACGCGCTCTCCGCGTCCGCGGTGGCCTCGACCAGGACCTGACCCCGCTCGCCCATGTGCCGGAGGAGCGAGGTGACCCAATCCACATTCTGCTCGATGCAGCGGGGGATGTTGCAGAAGGTAGCGGCGTTGTGCGGGCCGACGAGGGTGAACAGGTTGGGGAAGCCCTCGATCTGGAGACCGAGGTAGGTGCGCGGGCCCTCCGACCACTTCTCCCGCAGGCGGCGGCCACCCCGGCCGCGGATGTCGATGCGGTCGAACGCCCCCGTGATGGCGTCGAAGCCGGTGGCGTAGATGATCATGTCGAATGCGTACTCGGTGTCGCTGGCCCTGATGCCCACCGGCGTGACGCATTCGATGGGCGAGTCGCGCAGGTCGACCAGGCGCACGTTCGGCTGATTGAAAACCTCATAGTAGCCGCTCTCGAGCGGCACCCGCCGCGTGCCGAAGCCGTGATTCGTGGGGACGAGCTTCTCCGCGAGCTTCGGGTCCTTGACGCGCGAGCGGATCTTGCGCGCCATGAACTCGGTGATGGTGGCATTGGCGGCCTTGTCGATCAAGATGTCCCGGAAGTTACCCATCCAGATGCCGAAGCCGGGCTCGCCGTAGAGCTTCTCGAAAAAGGTCTCGCGCTCCTCGGGGCTCACGTCCAGCGCGTTGCGCGGGTCAGCCTGGTGGAGGAAGCAGCCGAAGGAGTTGCGGCAGATCTCGAACGTCTCCGGATAGGTCGCCTTGATGTGGGCCTGCGTGGCCGCATCGATGGGGCTGTTGTGGAGCGGCGCGCACCAGTTCGGTGTGCGCTGGAAGACAGTGAGATGGCCGACGGTCTTGGCAATCTCCGTGATGGCCTGCACGGCGGTCGCGCCGGTGCCGATGATACCCACGCGCTTGCCCACGAAGCTCACCGGCTCGTGCGGCCAGGCGCCGGTATGGTAGGCCTCGCCCCGGAAGGTCTCCACACCCGGAATCGCCGGCATGGTGGGGGCCGACAGCGGGCCAATGGCCGTGATGAGGAACCGTGCCCGCGCCGTCCGGCCGTCCTCGCTCTCGATTCCCCACTGGTTGGCCGCCTCGTCCCAGGCCACGGCCTTGATCCGGCAGTTGAACTCGATGTCGCGGCGGAGATCGAGCTTGTCAGCGACGAAGTTGCAGTAGCGCAGGGTCTCCGGCTGGGCGGCGAAGTGCTCGCTCCACTCCCACTCCTGGAGGAGCTCGTCGGAGAACGAGTAGCCGTAGGTCCAGCTCTCGGAATCGAAGCGTGCCCCCGGGTAGCGGTTCCAGTACCAGGTCCCCCCCACCCCGTCGCCCGCCTCGAACACCCGCGCCCGCAGCCCGAGCTCACGCAGGCGGTGGAGCTGATACATGCCGGAAATCCCGGCCCCGATGACGATGACGTCGTAGGACTCGCCCTGTGCGCTCATGGCTCCTCGCCGGGAACGATCATACCTGCCTCGGGAGGCGCCGGACAGAGGACGCTACTTCGGCGCGGGCGCAGCGCTGAAGTGAGAGAGATAGTGCGCAAGGTCGATCAGGTCCTGGTCGTTGAGGCCGGCCAGCTCCTGGGACATGGCGCCCCCGTAGCCCAGCCGCGCCCCGCTCTTGTAGATCCGCGAGGCCGGCCGCATAGTCGACATTCCGCACGTCGATGGGCAGGGCCAGAGCCGCGACATTCTGCCTGGTGAGCGCGAAGACGATGCGATCGGTCTCGAATCCCAGGCCGCGAGCCGCCGGCAGGTGACGCAGCAGCCAGTAGAGCGTGTTGCCGGAGCCGGTGAAGAGATCGACCACGAGCGGGCTCGCCGGCCGGAGCACCGCGGCGACTTCTCGCCCGATCGCGTCGCCAAGGCTGTCGCGCGTGCACTCCACCGCGGTGCGTCCCAGCAAGCGGACGCCCCGAGCATACCACTCGGACGGCCGCAGGCCGTAGATGGAGACGTAGTCCACGTCCCCGTAGCTGTCGATGCCGTAGCGCTCGACTTCCTGGAGCTCCAGCACAGCATTTCGCTTCGCTCCGGCCAGGAGAAGCTGCCGGTCATATCGCTGGGCGCGCTCCACGCGTCCCCTTCCGCCTAGCCACTCTCGTCCGGCGACTCGCACCATCGCTTGAGCTTCTGCAGCGTCTCGCCCCAGGCGAAGTTGCAGAACCCGAGGTATTCGCTCCCTTCGTCCCAGCCGGAGTGCCGGAAGTCGAGGATCGCCATGTCCACGCGCTCTGGCGACCATGGAGGCACCTCGCGCCGCGTGATGGCGAAGCTTGCGCGCGTGCCCGTCCAGGCGGAGGCGGGGCTCGTCGCGGGATGCGTGCTGATGAACTCCCATTCGACCCGCTCGTCGGGAAGCATGGCCACGACCCTGGCCTTGAGAATGCCGTGCTCAGGGCCAGGGCTGAACTCGAGGGTCATTCCGCCGTCCGATCTCGTGACTTTCGGCGGATCCCACCAGCCGCCGATGCCCTTCTCGGTGGCGATGGCCGCATAGACTTTCGCCGTCGAGGCGTTGATCCACACCTGGTGATAGAGCGTGGCCATGGTGCTCTCCGTCATCCGTTTCGCCGGGGTCGTGACGATGAGTCGCCGCCGTGATGATGCATTAGAGTAGCGGCCATGCGCCAGCCAGGTGCGCTCCTCGCCTCCGGCCGCGACTCCGAGATTTTCGATTACGGCCCCGGCCTCGTGCTCCGTCGCTCACGAAGCCGCCGCTCGATGGAGAAGGAAGCGGCGATCATGCGCTACGTCACTGAGCGGGGCTACCCGGCGCCGCGGATCGAGGAGCTGAGCGCCGACGGCTCGGAGCTGGTCATGGAGCGCATCGTGGGTCCTACGATGCTGGAGGAGCTCCAGAAGCGGCCCTGGAGCTACCACCGGCACGCCGCCACGCTCGCCTCGCTCCATCGGCGCCTGCACGAGCTGCCGGCTCCCGCTTGGCTCCAGGCCTTCCCGGGCGGTGGAGCCTCGCTCATGCATCTGGACCTCCATCCGCTGAACGTCATCCTCGCCCCCGCGGGCCCCGTTCTCATCGACTGGACCAACGCAGCACGAGGCTCCGAGGCGACGGACGTCGCCCTCACCTGGATCCTGATGGCGGCCGCCGAGATCCCCGGCCCGCGGTGGCGGACCTGGCTCGACGGCATCATGCGCACCTTGTTCGTCCGCTCCTTCCTCCGCCACTTCGACCGCGCCAGCATCCGGGCCGCCCTTCCCACGGTCGTGGAATGGAAGTCCCGGGACCGGAACATCCGTCCGACGGAAGTGGCGGCGATGCGGCGCCTGCTCGCCGCCGAAAGGGCTCCGGAGAAGCTGTAAGTCCCGCGCTCGTGCTCGAGACGAGAAAGCCCGTGCGAAAGACGGACAGGAGGCGGCGAGGACTCCCGCCGCCCCCCCACGTCGGTTCGGCTAGTAGAGCACGATGGGATTCCCGGGCGAGCCGGTGGCGCCGATGATCCGCAGCGGCGCCCAGATGAACGCGCCTTCCTTGATCTTCTTGTCCACGAGTGACTTCGTGTCCACGTTCTCCAGGTTCCAGATGCCTCGCCGTGCCTGCATCTCGGTGTGGCAGGGCACGGAGAAGTCGGGCCCTTGCTCGCCCGAGGGCTGGGCGTCGCAGGCCGAGGTGTCGCACATGGTCAGCGCGATGTCCCGCGCGGCCATGTACTCGCAGGCGCTGATGCCGAAGCCCGGCTCGCCCTTCTCGAAGAGGTCGCGGGCCGCCTTGCGCTCCTCGGGCTTCATGGACTTGTAGCGGTCGTTGCTCCAGCTGTTGCCCTGCCCCGTGTGGAGGGCCACGCAGTCGCCGGCACCGATGTCCGCGACCCCCTGCATCTGCAGGATGCCCTGCACGTCGGCGGCGGTCACGATGCCGGGATCGCCCGGCTTGGTGGGAATGGGCAGCATCTCGGCGTTAGCCGGGATGAGCCCCTTCGACTTCTTGTAGGCCACGGCGTCCAGCACCACGAGGCGGCACACGAAGCCCAGCTCCGCCGGGTGCTCCACGCCGAGGGGTCCCATGCCCATCACCCGGCCGCCCGCGCCGTGCTCGTAGGCGTCCCACGAGATCACCCCGTTGTACATCATGGGCCCCTTCGAGGTGTTCACCCCGATGTGGCCGGGGCCGTCGAACTGCGTCTGGATCTGGCCGATCTCGGTGACGACGAACTCGTCGTGGTAGATCAGCGCGTTCTTGCCGAAGGGACCGCCCGTCGGAGTCCCGGGAATCACCATCTGCCAGCCGCGCGGCCCGAACGCGGGCGCCTCACGATGGTAGAACTTGCCAATGGTGATGGCCTTGTTCTGCTTGACGGTGGCGAGGGCCCGGGCGATGTTCGCCGAGTTGCTCGTGTGGTTCGCCGAGCCCGCCCGATCCTGCGCTCCCCACTTCGACGGCGCCCACTTCTCGTCGATGGGCTTGTCCGACACCGGCCCCTTCAAGGTCTGGGCGGAAGCAGTGACGGCGAAGGCGAGCAGGATTGCGGCGAGGACGGCGGGATGCGCGATGGTGTGCCTCATGGACATCTCCTCTTCTGCGGGTGAGAGGCCAGGAGATATCGTGCGCGACCAGCGATGCGACGGGCTCATGCCTCGGTGGACTCCGGGGACGTCTTCTCGGGCAACGCTGCATCATCCGCACCCCCTTTGTGGCAGACGTCGCTGCGATGTTCACGAGGGACCCGATGCCGAGGCACGGAGTGTAGCACCGGACGCGATCCCTTTCCGGCGAAGGGATCGCCCGGGCTTGGTACTCGATCACATACGCCGAACTTCCCCCTACCGCATGTTGTCCTGCCGGGCACGATAGGCGAGGGCCAGGCGCAGATCGTGGAGGGCCTGGCGCGACGATTGGAGCGCCTCCGCCTTGTAGCCATCAAAGTCGTGAGGCGCCGTCTCCATGTACCTGATGGCGTCCTCGAGCTCCCGGATCGCCGCGGCGATCCGGGAATGCTCGGCCCGCTCGCTCCGCGTGGTCTGCTGGGCCCGCGCGCTCTCTGTCACCCCGCCGGCGATGAAGGCGCTGCCAAGCAGAACGGGAATCACGAAACGCATCATGGACCCTCCTCCTGGTGGACCTGCGTGGCTCGACCCTCACTCCCGGTCGATATGACGCGAGCTCCGCGTCAGGTGCTTACCCGGCCTCCGCGATCTCACCCGGCGACACGGGTATACTCGCCAGCATCGAGGTCTCAGGGAGCGCTGCCCGCTCGTCTTCGCCCAGACGCGCGACGGCCATCATCCCAACGAGCGAAGGGGGAGCCTACATGGTCGACGACATCGGCAAGATGCACTTCCGGCGCATGGACGAGGGCACCGACGCTGACTTCGCCGTGCTGGCGCGCGTGCACCAGGAAGCGATCCGCAAGCTGCCCGACCAGCTCATGAGCATTCTCACCGGGCTCGAGGCGGACGAGGCTTATCCCGTCGACCGCCTCCAGCACAGCCTCCAGGCGGCCACGCGCGCCCTCCGCGACGGACGGGAGGAGGAATACGTGGTGTGCGCGCTCCTGCACGACATCGGCGAATCGCTGGGGCCGTTCAATCACGGCGAGGTGGTGGCGGCCATCCTGAAGCCCTTCGTGTCCGAGGCGAACCACTGGATGCTCGAGCACCATCCCGTGTTCCAGGTCTACTTCTACGGCAGCCACCTCAAGATCGATCCCAACGCGCGCGAGCACTATCGCGGGAGCCCGCACTTCGATCGCACGGCCGAGTTCTGCGCGCTCTAGACGAAGTGTCCTTCGATCCCGACTACCCGAGCGAGCCGATGACCACCTTCGCCCCGCTGGTGCGGCGGGTCCTGCATCGCGACTGGACGCCGCCCAAGTAGGAGGACTCGGTCAGCAGCATCTTCGACGGCTTCGGCGACATGGGTGACGGCGGCGGGGGCGATTGGGGAGACGGCGGAGGAGGCGAGCTGACCGACTGCTCCTGGCATGTTCGATGCTCGTAGCTAGCAGGCTCGAACGACTGCGAAATGGAGCATGCCATGAGGAAATTCGTTCCACTGGCTCTCACTCTGCTGCTGATGTCGGCCGTGGTGCCCACGGCGTGGGCACGAGTCGTGGTGATCGAGGCCACCGTGCCGCTCGCCGACGAGTCGGAAGAGACACTCAGATCCGCCGTCAAGAAGGCGATCGAGAACGCGGTGCGGGGGGCAGCGGCGCTCGGCCTCCGATCCCTTCAGGTCAACGGGGCCAGAGTGTTCTCGAATGCCCTCGTGCTCCGCCTGATCGCTACGGACGACGATCCTGCCGACACCGACCCGGACGACCCGGAGGCGGAGGGAATGATCTGACCCCACGCTGAGTCGAGGGCAAGGATTACTGAATAGTCCTTACCGTCCCGCCACGTCCTTCACGGGCTCCATCCGATCCGGCCACGCGCCACCATGACCGTCCTCGTCGGAGCGGCCCTCTCCCCGCCACGCGGGGTGCACGTCCACGCCTGCCCGAACCCGAGCGTGAAGCTGAGAC
>JBKOVG010000374.1:0-11370 GCA_046723845.1 Candidatus Methylomirabilota bacterium
ATCGTATCCTCCGTGATTTCGACTGGCATCGGCCCCACCGCGTGATGCGCAATCGGCGTGCCAGACGTCCTGACCGGCACGCGGCAATGCCGGACCCCTGCCTCAACGTTCCAGTGGCCATTCTGGACTCGAGCCGCTCGAGCTCATCCGGATTCCCATTCGGCACAAGCCTTGCTGTACCAATAGATGCGTGTCGACGATGCTTGCCGCCCAGTCGCGGTAGGCTGTGTCCTGGGAGGGACGGTGGGGGAGTTCTTCCGACGGTTCGCTCGTGGTGCCTCCGATGTACTCGGTCGAGCCGAGAGTTTTCTCATGGCCGTTGCGGTGATTGTGGTCTGGGCCGCCCTCGGCCCTGTCTACCACTATTCCGACACCTGGCAGCTTGTGATCAACACCGCCACGACCATCGTGACATTCCTGATGGTCTTCGTCATTCAGAACACCCAGAATCGGGACGCCAAGGCCATTCAGCTCAAGCTCGACGAGCTTCTCCGCGGGGTGAAGGGCGCGCGCACCGGCTTGGTACGTCTGGAGGAGCTGACAGACGAGGAGCTGAAAGATCTCCAGACAAGCTTTGAAGCCCTCCGGAAAGAGGTCGGTCCCCCCGGGACCACCGTTCCGCCGGAATAGCGAGGAAGCTCGCCTCGTCCTCCTTCAGCTCCTGGGCCATGGTGTCCATCTCCTGGATGGGGGGCCACCGACAGTCGTTTCTTCCGATAGGCAGGCGGAACTCGGTACGGACGACCGTATGACGCCTCGCCCCGAGATTGCTCTGCTCACTGGGAGGTATCGCCGGCGCAGGTGCCAGGAGCCTGCGAGAGCGACAGATTCTAGTTCCGGGGGGAGGATTCTCGTATCGCGGCGCGTCTCCTCCCACCAGACAGAAGAGGAGAAGAAGTGCGCGAACATCGAACCTACGGAACCGCTGATCTCGCACTCCACGCCGAGCACAATGGGCTCATTGCACACGAAGCATGTCCGACTCGATTTGAAGAGATCGTCGTCTCCCGAGCCGGAGAGTCCCCGCTTCTTGCTTTCGATATATCTCTGCGCGAGACTGCGGACGCCGAGAACCTCCAGGAGGGCACGTGGCGAGACGGAAGTCGCGAGTCGACCGGGCGCGGGGACCGAGCAGGCGCTCGAGCACTTCTCGAGACCCTGAGTTGAGCCCGCCCGTCTCCGAAGGTGCGGGGTCTACCGGGTCCTCGTTTCCGATCGTTGGTATAGGCGCTTCCGCCGGCGGTCTCGACGCCTTCAGTCAGATCCTCCACGCCCTGCCGACCGACACCGGCATGGCGTTCGTGCTGATCCCCCACCTCGATCCCACCCACGCCAGCATGCTCACGGAAATCCTCTCTCGCGCCACTCCCATGCCGGTGGCGGAAGTCAGGGACCAGACCGCGGCGGAGCCGAATCACGTCTACGTCATTCCGCCGGGAGTGACCATGGACATCGCGAGAGGCATTCTTCGCCTGTCCCCTCGCACGGACGTCCGCGGGCAGACACGCACCATCGATCACTTCCTGCAGTCACTGGCCGAGGACCAGCACCAGCGGGCGATCGGCGTCATCCTTTCCGGCAGCAACGCTGACGGCACCCTGGGCCTGGAGGCCATCAAGGCCGAGGGAGGCTGGACCTTCGCTCAGGACGACACGGCCCAGCACGCGAACATGCCGAAGAGCGCGGTGGCCGCCGGCTGCGTCGATCTCGTGCTCCCGCCGGCGGCGATTGCCGGGGAGATCGCGCGCATCAGCCGACATCCGTTCCTGGTGCGGGAATCCGAGGACCAGGAGGAGGCCAAGGCCGTCGAGCCCACCCTGGGCCGGGTGCTCGAACAGCTCCACGCGGTGACGGGGGTGGATTTCTCCCAGTACAAGCGCAGCACGCTCTCCCGCCGCATCAGGCGGCGGGCCGTGCTCCACCACATGGAGGGCCTCCAGGACTATGCCCGGTTCCTGCAAGGGAGTCCCGCCGAGGTCGAGGCGCTCTTCGAGGACGTGCTCATCGGGGTCACGAGCTTCTTTCGCAATCCCGAAGCCTTTGATGTCCTCAAGACGACGGTGTTCCCGGCGTTGACGAGAGATCGCTCCCGTCACGATCCCGTGCGCGTGTGGGTCCTCGGATGCTCGACGGGCGAGGAGGCCTATTCCATCGCCATCGCCTTCGCGGAGTTCACGGAGACGATTCGCTCGCAGATCCCCGTGCAGATCTTCGCGACCGACCTGAACGGAGCGGGCATCGAGAAGGCTCGCGCCGGACTCTATCCGAAGACCATCGCCCAGGGCATCTCCCCGGAGCGCCTGCGGCGATTCTTCTTCGAGACAGACGGGACTTACCGGATCTCCAAGTCGATCCGCGACATGGTGGTCTTCGCCAAGCACAATCTGCTGACGGAGCCGCCCTTCTCTCGGATCGATCTCCTCAGCTGTCGCAATCTCCTCATCTACATGGAGTCCGCCCTCCAGCAGAAGGCCATGAGCGTGATGCACTATGCCCTGAAGCCGAACGGGTGGTTGTGGCTGGGGAACTCTGAGACCCTCGGAGGCTTCCGGGATCTCTTCGAGATGGAGGACGTCAAGCACAAGTTCTACGTGAAGAAGCCCGGCCTGGCTCGTGTGACGCAACCCTTCGGCGTCGAATCCGTCAGGGGACGTCGCAGAGGCGAGGAGCTGCGACCAGGCGAGACGGGGGTGGGAACCGACATCTATCGGGAGGCCGACCGTCTGCTCCTCAGGCGGTACGCCCCCGCCAGCGTGCTCATCAACGGGGACTTCGAGGTGATCCAGTTCCGCGGCGACACCGGCGCCTACCTGGCCCCGGCGCCGGGCAAGGCTAGCCTCGGCTTGCTCAAGATGCTCCGCGAGGGACTCCTGGCGGGTGTGCGCGGGGCCATTCACAAGGCGCGCCGCGAGGAGGCGCCGGTGCGCGACCATGGGCTGCGCGTCAAGTCCAACGGCGGCCACCGCCTCGTCGAGGTGAGCGTCATCCCCATCAAGGCTAGCAATTCCGTGAACCAGACGCACTACCTCGTCCTCTTCGAGGAAGGGGGACCCTCCCGCGTCGAGCCCTCTCGGCCCCGATCGCGGAACCGGAGGAAGGCCGCATCAGCTCGCGGCGCCCGTGGCAAGGCTGAAGCCGCGGCGACCGAGGGGGAGTCCGCGCGGCTCGCCCAGGAGCTCGCGGCCACTCGGGAGTACCTGCAATCCGTGATCGAGCAGCAGGAGGCCGCCAACGAAGAGCTGCAATCCTCGAACGAGGAGGTGCAGTCAGCCAACGAGGAGCTGCAGAGCGTCAACGAGGAGCTGGAGACCGCCAAGGAGGAGATCCAGTCCAGCAACGAGGAGCTGGCCACCGTCAACGAAGAGCTGCACAACCGCAACACCGAGCTCGGCCAGGCCAACAACGACTTCCTCAACCTCCTCTCGAGCGTCCAGCTCGCCATCGTGATGCTCGGCGCGGATCTACGCATCCGGCGCTTCACCCCCATGGCGGAGAAGCTGTTCAACCTGATCGCCGCCGACGTGGGGCGACCCATCACGGACATTCACCTCAGCCTCGGAGGGACGGACCTGCCGCGGATGCTCGCGGAGGTCGTCGACACCATCACCGTCAAGGAGCTGGAGGTGCGGGACAAGGAGGGGCACTGGTATCTCCTGCGCCTCCGCCCCTATCGCACCCTGGACAACCGCATCGAGGGAGTGGTGCTCGTCCTTCTCGACGTGGACGCCCTCAAGCGGCAGCAAGAGGCGCTCCGCCGGCAGAACGAGCTGCTCGATCAGACGAGCGGGCCGATCTTCATCTGGGAGCTCGAGGGCGGCATCACCTACTGGAATCGAGGAGCCGAGGAAACGTACGGATTCACCAGGGAGGAAGCGCTGGGCCGGAAGCGCCACGAGCTGCTCAATACCTCGCCGCGGCCCCAGGCTTTCCTGGACGCCCTGCGGAGCGAGCAGCAGTGGACGGGCGAGCTCACCAACATACGGCGCGACGGTCAGCGGATCGTGGTGGAGAGCCGCATGGTGCTCGAGCAGGGAGACGTCCAGCCCCGGCTCGTCTTCGAGACGAATCACCCCATCACCGAGCGCAAGCTGGTCGAGGAGAATCTCCGGCGGCGAGCGTCAGAGCTGGCGGCGGCCGACCGCCACAAGGATGAATTTCTCGCCTTGCTCGCCCATGAGCTCCGGGGCCCGCTCGCCCCCCTGACCAATGCCGTGGAGATGTTCCGGCAGCCGGACGCCCCGCCCGTCATGCTCGATCGCGCTCGAGAGGTCATGAGACGCCAGATCCACAACATGGCCCGGATGGTGGACGACCTGCTGGACGTGTCACGAATCACCCAGGGCCGGATCGAGCTCCGCAAGGAGCCCGTGAATCTCTTGACCATCGTCGAGCGGGCGGTGGAAACCGCGCGGACCCATCTCGAGGGCCGGCAGCAGGAGGTGGTCCTCTCCCTCCCGGATCAGGCGGTGATCCTCGAAGCGGATGCCCTCCGGCTCGAGCAGATCCTGGGTAACCTGCTCAACAACGCCTCCAAGTTCTCCGCTCGTCGGGGGCACATCTGGCTGACCGTGGAGAAGCCGGGCGACTCGGAGGCGGTGATACGGGTCCGCGACGCGGGTATCGGCATCGCGCCCGAGGATCTGTCCAAGGTGTTCGAGCAGTTCGTGCAGGTCGATGCCTCGCTCGGTCGCGCCACGGGCGGGCTCGGCATCGGGCTGTCGCTGGTGCGGCATCTCGTCGGGCTCCACGGGGGAACGGTGGAGGTCAGCAGTGCCGGAGCGGGGCGGGGGAGCGAGTTCATCGTTCGACTGCCCCTTCAGCGTCGTCCCGGCGAGCGGGCCCTCCAGACGTCCCGGGCCGCCATCCCGCCCGTTCGGACACCGCGCCGCGTCCTGGTGACGGACGACAACGTCGACGGCGCCGATATGCTGGGCATGCTCCTGCGTCAGGCGGGGCACAACGTACAGGTCGCCTATAGCGGCGTCTCCGCGCTGGAGATCGCGGCCACGTTTCGCCCCCAGGTGGTGTTCCTCGATGTGAGCATGCCGGGCATGGACGGGTACGAACTCGCACGGCGCCTGCGGGAGAGCCTGGGCCGCGAGCAGATGCTGCTCGTCGCCGTGACGGGCTACGGCCAGGCCAGCGACCGTGACCGCGCCCGCGCGGCTGGCTTCGACGAGTTCCTGGTCAAGCCCGCCTCTCCGGAGCGGGTCGCCGCGCTCGCCAGTCAGCCTCTTCCGGGCGAAGCAACCCCGTCAGAAAGCGCCGCGGACAGCTGAAGGAGGCGACGACTGGCCCTGCCCTACGAGGAGGAGGTAGCCTCCCCCCGATAGGCTTCCGACTCGCGATGCCAGATGCGATGGCAGAGGAGATGCGTGTAGACGGCGCCCCGGGGCCCGCGAACCTCGCACTCGTTGCCCTGGGATATCGCCTGGCTGCACACGCGGCACACCCGACCCGTGGCGGGCCCGGCCCAGTGCGCCTTGTTCGAGAGGATGAACAACGCGCCCCGGCGCAGCTTGTCACGCACGAGGCGCTCCAGTTCGTCCAGAGGCCAGTGGGCAGGGCTTCCATCGGGGGGAGAGTGGGGCTCCGCTGCCCCTCCGGAGATTCCCCACCACGGATTGAGGAGCCGGCAGCTCCTGGCCGACCGATCTCTCGATTGAGCGAGGAGTCGGTCGTTCTGTGCGCAACTCTGCTTCGAGGCGGCGATGAGAGCGGTCATCCAGTTCCTCCGGGAGCGCGTCCCGGCTCGGTCAGGGCGCCTGCGGCAGTCCGGCACTCTCCTGCTGGTAAAGGTTCGATTCCTGCCGCCAGATCGTAGCAGGCCAGGTGGGCCCAGAGCGTGACCGGGCCGAGGATCATCTCGTTCTCGATCTCGTGGCCCGATATGTCGTCGTCGCACACGACACAGATTCGTCCTCTGCCCGATCCCGACCACACTCGGCTGGGGGCCACGAACAGCGTCTCCTCCCGGAGTCGCCGGCGTATGGCGAGGCGGAGGGCTTCGGGGTTCGAGCCGAGGCCGCGACGAGAGCCGCCGTCGGCCGCGCCGCTGATTCGCCACGCGGGATTCAGCGCTCGGCGGCTCACCGCGATGAGCTTTCGCGATCTCTCGACGAGCTTCAGACTTTTCCGACAGCTTTGACGGGAGCGAGTCACCAGCGTGCTCATGATCCGGAGTACCTCGTGGCGATGCCAGGCATTGATCCATCCAGGGTCGGCCGCAGGATTCTGCCGTCTCGAGGCGACGCAAGGGAGCATAGGCTCGCCGCCCGCGGATTGCAAGGAGCCATCCGTCGATCTGGCGAGAGGTCAAGGGCTCCGCTTCCTTCCGATGAAGGCCATAGGTCACGGACCCACGAGTGTCCCTTCGCTCCGGCTCCACGGTCGCCTTCCGTGGAGCGTACCGAACGCGACGGAAGGTCATTCACTGGATCGTCGCATCGCTGGCGCCCTTCGTGACGGGGCGCCAGCACGAGGCTCGACCGGACCCGCCCGGCTACGACTTGTTGACGGTCCGGCGGCGCCCTCCGGCTAACATAAGGGGGTGGCCCTCTTCGTCCAGCCGCCTGCCGGGGATCAGCTCACCGTCGAGGGTGGGCGGCCCATTCATGGAACGCTTCAGCCAGCGGGCAACAAGAACGAGGCGCTGCCCCTCATCGCGGCATCCCTCCTGGTCTCGGGGCCCGTGGTCCTCGAGAACCTGCCACGCATCGGCGACGTGGAGACCTTGCTCCAGGCCGTGCGCGGGCTCGGGGCCGAGGTCACCGTCCAGGGTGAGCGCACCGTCCGCATCGACGCCTCAGCGGTCAGCCGCTCGGCGCCGGACACCGCGCTCGCCTCGCGCATCCGCGGGTCGTTCCTCCTCGCCGCTCCGCTCCTCGCGCGCACCGGTGAGGCCGTGCTGCCGCCCCCGGGGGGCGACCGCATCGGGCGACGGCGGATCGACACGCATCTACTCGCCCTCCGTCAGCTTGGCGCGGTGGCGGAGCTGGGCGACGTTTATCGGCTGACGCTGGGCGGCCGCTTCAAGGGGGCCGAGGTGTTCCTGGACGAGGCGAGCGTCACCTCGACCGAGAACGCGGTGATGGCGGCGGTGGTCGCCGAGGGCACCACGAGGCTCCTCAACGCCGCGGGCGAGCCGCACGTCCAGGGGCTGTGCCACGCCCTCAACGCGATGGGCGCCCGGATCCGCGGGATCGGCACTAACGCGCTCGAGATCGAGGGCGTGGAAGCGCTCGGGCCGGCCTCGCACCGCATCGGGCCCGATCACATCGAGATCGGCTCCTTCGTGGCCCTGGCCGCCATGACGGGCGGCGAGTTGCGCATCACCGACGTGGTGCCCGACCATCTGCGGATGATTCGCCTCGTTTTCGCGCGACTCGGCGTGGAGACTCATCTGGAAGGAACCACGCTCGTGGTGCCCGGGAACCAGCGGCTCGCCATCTCCGATGACGTGGGGAGCGCCATTCCCACCGTGGACGACGCGCCGTGGCCCGGCTTCCCGGCCGATCTCACCCCGACCGCTCTCGTCCTCGCCACCCAGTGCGCAGGCACCGTGCTGATTCACGAGAAGCTCTTCGAGAGCCGCCTCTTCTTCGTCGATCGCCTGATCGACATGGGGGCCCGGGTGATCCTCTGCGATCCGCATCGCGCGGTGGTGGCGGGGCCGAGCCGGCTCCACGGGACGAGCATGGTCTCGCCGGACATCCGGGCGGGGATGGCGCTCCTGACCGCCGCGCTGTGCGCGCAGGGCGCCTCCGTCATCCGGAACGGGCATCAGATCGATCGCGGCTACGAGCGCATCACCGAGCGCCTGAGCGAGCTGGGCGCTCGCATCGCTCGCGCCTAGCCCGGATTCTTCCCGATGGCCACGCGTGCGATCGGCCGGGTGGCGCCGGGGGGACGGGTGCGCTCATGCTACGTCACCCGCTCGCCTGAATCGCAGCCCTGCGGGCTGCGCGCAGGACGAGGGGGTCCCACTCCGCCTGAGCGCACCCGTCCCCCCGGCGACAGGACCCGGCCGCCTCGCGCTCCGCATGTTCGTGAATAGTCCGGCTACGCCAGGACGACCGGCCAAGCCTCCGCTCAGGCCTGGACGATCACGCCGGCGCGCAGGAGCCGCTCGATCTCCGCCTCGGCGATGCCGGCCGCGCGCAGCACCTCCACGGTGTGCTCGCCGATCTCCGGGGCGAGGGTGGCGGGCACCTTCTCGTGACCGCCGATGTGGAGCGGGCTCGACACGGTGTGCGTTGCGCCTGCCCGCGGGTCGTCGATGGGGACGAGGGCGCCGCTCGCGCGCATCTGCGCGTCGTGGGGCACGTCGTCGAGGGTGGCAACCACGCCGAAGGCGACGCCGGTCTTCTCGAGGATGGGCGACCACACCGCCCAGTCCTTGGTCTCGAACCACGCGTCGAGGAGAGCGGTGAGGGCTTGGGCGTTCGCACGCCGGGCCTCGGTGGCCGTGAAGCGTGGGTCGGTGACGAGATCGTCGCGGCCGATGCCCCGCGCGAAGCTCTCCCAGTGGCGCTCGTCGCCCGTAATGGTGAGCATGAACCAGCGTCCATCCCGGCAGCGATAGAGGTTCGCCAGCGCGCTGATCGCCTCCTCGCGGGGCGGACGCACCTCCGTGCGCGCTCCGCAGAGGATGCCCTGCACGGGGATGGCGTTCATCCAGAGCCCGTTGGCGAGCAGGGACGTGGAGACGGTGGTGCCGCGCCCCATGCGCTCCCGATGGTAGAGGCCGGCCATGATCGCCGCGAAGAGCGACATCCCCGTGCCCTCGAGCAGGCGCGTCATGATCGGATCTCCTCGGTGGGCGGGAGCGCCCGGAGAAAGCATACTGCGACTGGCCCCGTGAAGGGGCGGATCAGCTCGGGAGCACGGCGATCGCGGAGATCTCGATGACGGCGCCCTCACGCAGCAGACCGGCGACGATCACGCCGGTGGCGGTTGGATAAGGCGCGCTGAAGAACTCCCGCCGCACCTCGGCCGTTCGCCGGTAGTGCTCCGTCGTCGTGATGTACTCGGTCGTCTCGACGATGTGCTCCATGCCTCCGCCGGCCGCCTCGAGGAGCCGCTGGAACTTGCGGAGGATCACCCGCGTCTGCTCGACGATGTCACCGGGGGCGACGAGCTCGCCGCTGTCGTCCGTGGCGGTGGTGCCCGAGATGAAGAGGAGGTTGCCGGCCCGCACGGCGGGCGAGAAGGTGTAGCGCGCGGGCCAGGGACGGGATCCGGTGATCGCCTCGAACGCGGCCATGGTGTCTCCTAGGAAGTGATGGGCGCCGCCGAGCGCAGCAGGAAGCGCTGGATCTTGCCCGTCTCCGTCTTGGGCAACGCCGATACGAACTCGATCTCCCGCGGATACTGATGACGGCCGACGCGGGTCTTGACGAGCTCCACGATCTCGTCCCGAAGCTCCGCCGATGGCGTGTATCCCCCGCGGAGGACGACGAAGGCCTTGACGATCTGTCCCCGGAGCGCGTCGGGCGCGCCCACCACCGCGGCCTCGGCGACCGCCGCGTGGTGAAGGATCGCGCTCTCGACCTCGAAGGGCCCGATCCGGTAGCCCGCGCTCTTGATCACGTCGTCGGCGCGGCCCTCGAACCAGAAGTAGCCGTCCGTGTCCCGCCGCCCGAGGTCGCCGATGGTCATCCAGCCGCTGCGGTGCATGGCGGCGGTGCGCTCGGTGTCACCCCAGTAGCCGAGGGAGTAGTAGCCCTCCGGATGCGGCCGCAGGGCGATCTGACCGACCGTGCCGGCGGGCGCCTCCCGGCCATCGTCGCCGACGATGGCCATGGTGTGGCCGGGCAGGGGGAGCCCCATCGAGCCCGGCCGCACCTCCATCCCCAGCGCGTTGCAGTTGCCGATGGGCCGGCCGAACTCGCTCGAGCCGTACTGATCCATGACGGTGACGCCCCAGTGCCGCTGGAAGAACGTGACGACCTCACCGTTGAGCGGCTCGCCGCAGCTGCTGGCCGCGCGCAGGCGGAGCGGCCACCGCCGCAGCGTCTCCGCGGGCAGGGCCATGATGCCGCGCAGGAGCGTCGGTGTAGTCGCGAGGTTGGTGACGCCGTCCACGCTCAGCCTCTCCAGAGCATACTCCGGGGCCGGCGTCGCCTCGTGACAGACCACGGGCACGCCCAGCGCGAGAGCGAGCATGTAGCAGATGAGACCGTAGCCCCACCCGGGATCACCCGTAGGCCAGAACATATCGTCGGGGCGAAGGTCCACCCCGTAGAGCATCCAGGGATGCACGGCCGCGAGGAAGTTCGCGGCGATCTGCACGCCCTTGGGCGGGCCCGTGGATCCCGAAGTGTAGAGGATCACCGCCGCATCGTCGCGTCGGCGCTTCGCTCGCCCGGCCTCCGCGGGCCTGCCCTCGACCGCCTCGGAGAAGTCCGCGTCGCCCGCCGCGCGCGCTCCTGATCCCGAGATCGTCAGGATCGTCGGGACTCCTAGCCCGAGCGCCGGCACCCGCGAGCGATATTCCCCGTGCGTGCAGAGCACTTTCGCGCCGCTGTCCCGGAGGCGGAACGCGATGGCGTCCGGGCCGAAGCCGGTGAAGATCGGCACGTAGACGCCGCCCGCCTTCCACGTGCCAAGCATGATGGCGATCGTCTCCGGCACTCGCGGCAGGAAGCCGGCGACCCGGTCGCGGTCGCGAACGCCTTGCGACCGCAGCCATCCTGCGACCCGCGCGCTCAGCCGGGCGAGCTCGTCGAAGCTCTGCGTGCGCGCCGCTCCGCTCTTGCCGATCCAGCGGAGCGCGGCGCGGTCACGGCCGGCGTGGCGGTCGACAATGGTCCACCCGAGATCGACGGGGCCGTCCTGCGTCCAGCCGAGTGCCCGCAGAGTATCCTCCCAGCGGAAGGCGCGGCAGGCCTCGGCGTGGGACGGCCGGCTCATCGGCACCGCAGGAGATAGATGTGGTGGCCCTCGAGGACTTCCTCGTCACGCTGGTTCCGCAGCGTGATGCGCAGGCGAAGGATGCCCCGATCGCCCTTGCGCTCGAGACCGGCGACCTCGAATTCCGCGTGCACCGTGTCGCCGAGCAGGACGGGCTTGCGGAACTGGCACCCCTGCTCGACGAAGGCGACCATGGAGGCCTCGAGACGCTGGGCATAGGCGGAGGCGCCGAGCGCCGACATGGCCATGACCAGAAGCCCATGGGCGACGCGGGCCCCGAATCGCGAATGGCGGGCATACTCCTCGTCGTAATGGATGGGATGGTTGTCGCCCGTGAGCCCGGCGAAGAGGAGGAAATGTGCATCGCCCAGCGTGCGGCCGGGGCTCCGGAATCGCTCGCCGAGGGTGAAGTCATCGAAGTAGAGCTGGCCGCGGTCGTCCATGGCTCCGCTATCT
>JBKOVG010000133.1:0-5483 GCA_046723845.1 Candidatus Methylomirabilota bacterium
GCCTGGGGCCCGCGGGGCGAAGCGCCTTTTTGTAGAGCAGAGCGTACTCGCGGGCCGAGGCGTCCCACGAGAAATCTTCCGTCATGCCGTTTCTCACCAGCGCGCTCCAGAGGTCGGGCCGCCGGAAGACGGTCACCGCCCGGTGGATCGCCCCCAGCATGGCGTCCGTCTCGAAGTCCTCGAAGAGAAAGCCGGTGCCCGCCCGGCGGGTGGCGTCGAATTCCTTGACAGTGTCGGCGAGACCGCCCGTCCGCCGAACGATGGGCACCGTGCCGTAGCGGAGGGAAATGAGCTGGCCCAGCCCGCACGGCTCGTAGCGCGAGGGCATGAGGAAACAGTCCGCGCCGCCGTAGAGGCGGGTGGCCAGCGCGGTGTCATAGCCGAGGCGTACCCCGACCTTGCCCGGATACTGCACCGCCGCGGCCAGCCACGCCTCTTCCAGATGCGCTTCCCCCGAGCCGAGCAGCACGAACTGACAGCCAGCCTCGAGCATGGCGGGGAGGCCTTCGAGCACGAGGTCGAGCCCTTTCTGCCCGGCCAGCCGCGTCACCATGCCGATGATCGGCCCCGGCGCCTCGTCCAGCTCGAGCTCGCGCCGGAGCGCCTCACGGCAGGCGGCCTTGCCCTCGGGCTCATCGGCGGAGTACGGACGCGCCAGCCCGGGGTCCTTCGCAGGATTCCACTGCTCGTAATCGATGCCGTTGATCACGCCGTAGAGATCGGACGCGCGCTCCTCGAGCACCCCGTCCAGGCCGTTGCCAAACTCGGGCGTCCGGATCTCCGCCGCGTACGTGCGGCTCACCGTGTTGAGCAGGTCGGAGAAGACGAGGCCGCCCTTGAGGAAGTTGATCTTGCCGTAGAACTCGATGCCGGCGGGAGTGAAGAGGTCCCAGCCCAGCCCGGTCATGGCCATGTCGTAGTGCCAGAAAGCGCCCTGGTAGGCGAGGTTGTGAATGGTGAGGAGGGTGGCCATCGATCCGAGGACGGGATGGTCGCGGTAGAGCGTGCGGAGGTAAACGGGGATGAGCCCGGTCTGCCAGTCGTTGACGTGGATGATCTGCGGTCGCCAGATGCTCTCCAGCTCGATGACCGATTCGAGCGCGCCCCGACAGAAGAACACGAAGCGCTCGCAGTTGTCCCAGTAGTCGCCGTCCGCGGTGCCGTAGAGCCCGTCGCGGTCGAAGTACTGGTCCTGGGCGAGGAAGTACACGGGGACGCCGCCCGTGGTCTCCGTCTCCTCGAGCGCTCCCTCCACCACGCGGTCGCCGAGAGGCACGCGGAGCCGCGGAACCAGCGTCTTGATCTCCGGGGCGTGAAGCTCCACGCCGCGGTGACGGGGCATGAGGATGCGCACGTCGTGGCCGAGGGCCCGGAGGGCCCGGGGCAGGGCGCCCGTGACGTCGCCCAGTCCGCCCGTCTTGGCAAAGGGCGAGGCCTCGGAGGCGACGAGGAGGATGCGGAGACGCGGTGGCATGTCTTGGCCTCAGGAATCTTCTTCGAGAATCGGGAAGACGAGCTGCGAGATGTGCGACGAGATGCGCTTGAGGTTCGTCAGCACGTCGAGGTGGATCTCGGAGGTCTCCAGTGACTCCGCGAGCCCCTGCCGCAGCCGCGCCAGATGCGAGGTGCGAAGCTCGCGCTCGCGCTGGCGAATGGCCGGGCGCTGATCGAGCACGTCCTGGGCGAGGGTGCGGTCGTTGGAGGCGAAGCCCGCGATGGCGCGCTCGAGGTTCTTCGAGATCATGCCGTGGAACTCGAGCAGCTCCGCTTCCCCCGCCTCGGAGAAGCGCCGGCCCTGATAGAGCTTCTTGCGGGCCAGCTCCATGAGGTTCTTGTCCACGATGTCACCGATGTTCTCGAGGTTGCCGATGAAGGAGATGAGGGCGATCTCCTTCCGGGTGAGATCGGGTGACATGGTCTCCTGCCCGAGCCGGGTCAGGAAGAGCTTGATCTCGCGCTCGAGATAGTCGAGCTGGTCATCACGCCGCTCGACATCCTCCAAGAGCTCCTGGTTGTCCGTGCGCAGGGCGGTCATGGCATCCCGCAGCATACCCTGCGCCACGTCGCCCATGCGGTGCGCTTCACGGGTGGCCTGCCCGAGGGCGAGGGCGGGCTGGTCGAGATAGCGGTCATCCAGGTAGCGCGTCTTGAACGGATTGTCGCCGCCCTTGATCTCCTCGGGCACGAGGGCGGTGATGGCCCGTGCGGCAAGAGGCGCGAAGGGCAGGAACACCGCGCTGATAGCCACGTTGAAGAGGGTGTGCGCATTGGCGATCTGGCGCGCCGGACTCTCGGCGGTGGTGGACAGGAAGGACGTGACCTGGTGAAGGAACGGCAGGGCGAGGGCCACTCCGAGGACCTTGAAGGCGATATGTGCCACCGCGACCCGTCGCGCGTCCGCGGAGGAGTGCAGACTCGCCGCCAGCGCGGTGGCGCAGGTGCCGATGTTGGCGCCGAGCACGACGGGCAGGGCGCCGTCCAGGGGGAGCAGTCCCTGCTGGGCGAGGGAGAGCATGAGGCCGATGGTGGCCACGGACGACGCCATGCCCGCGCTGAAGATCGCCCCCACGAGAAGCCCCAGGGCGGCATTGCTCGACAGCGCCACCAGCACCTGGCGGGCGAGCGCGCTGTCCGCCACGGGGGCCACCGCTTCCGTCATGAGACGCATGCCCAGAAAGAGGAGGCCGAACCCCAGCACCACCTGCCCCAGGCTCTTGGCGAGACCGCGCCGAGCGAAGAACGTGAGAGCGAAGCCCGCCCCGACGAGGAGCAGGGCCAGTTCCTGGACCTTGAAGGCGAGGATCTGCACGGTGAAGGTCGTGCCGATGTCGGCGCCCAGGATGACGCCGAGCGACTGGCGAAAGGTCAGGAGGCCGGCCGACACGAAGCCGATGAGCATCAGGGTGGTGGCCGAGGAGGACTGGATCAGCGCGGTGACGAGCGCGCCCGAGCACACCGCGGCGAGGCGATTGCGGGTCATGCTGGTGAGCAGATGACGGAGATGGCCGCCCGCCGAGCGCTGGAGCCCTTCGCCGCACAGCTGCATGCCATAGAGAAGCAGGGCCAGGCCACCGAACAGGCCGAGGAGGACCACGGCTAGTGTCCCAGCCTCGAGGGCGCCAAGGGGCCACCGGCGGCGAGGCCGGCCAGATGACGTGTGCTGTTGACGGAGCGCACGATGGGCGGCGCGATCTCCGTGATCGATCCGTTCGACAGCGTCAGCCGCCAGATAGAGGACAGGGGAAGACCCAGGCAGTAGGCGAGATATGCGCTGATCACGCCGCCGTGGCACACCACGAGCGCTTCTTGGCCGTCGGGATGGGCGGCCGCGATGGCCGCCATGGCGCCGACCACGCGCAGCTGCACATCGGCGAGAGGCTCCGCACCCGGAGGCAGGCAGGCCACCGGATCGCGCACCCACTGCGTGTACGGATCGCCGGGCAGGCTGCTGATCTCCTCCACCGTCTGCCCTTCCCAGTCGCCCAGCGACAGCTCGCGAAGCTCGTGCACCTGGGTGACGGAGAGGCCGAGACCCTCCACGGCGATCTCCGCAGTGCGGCGCGCCCGCTCGAGCGGGCTCGGATACACCGCGGTGACACGGCGATGGCGCAGGGCCTGGCCGAGGGCAACGGCCTGGCGCTCGCCCAGCTCGGACAGCGCGACGTCCTGGACACCCTGAAAGCGCCTGACGGCATTCGCCACCGACTGGCCGTGCCGGGCGAGGAGGAGCCGGCTCATCGTGCCGCCGACGCCGCCTTGTGCGCCGAGCGCAGGCGCTCGATGGTCTCGGGCTTGCCCAGTATCGCCGCCACCTGGAAGATGGGCGGGCTGGCCGTCTTGCCGGTGAGGGCGATCCGGGTGAGCTGCGCCAGGTCGACGAGCTTGAGGCCCATCTCGGCCGCCAGCCCTCGATAGAGCGCCTCGAGACTCTCCGTATCGAAGGCCTCCTGGGCCTCGATTCGCTTGATCAGCGCGGCATAGCGGGCGGGCGCCTCGGGTCCCCAGAACTTGGCGACGGCCTGCGGATCGTAGGCCGCGGGCGGCCGGAAGTAGAAGCTGGCCTGCTCGACCATCTCCACGAGCGTGTGCGAGCGCTCCTTGAGGCTCTCGGCGATCCGGGCGAGGCGCGAGGCGTCGGCGGTCGCCGCGTATCCAGCCAACTCGATGAAGGGCGGGAGCAGGGCAGCCAGGCGCTCGGGCGGCGTGGCCTTGATCCACTCGAGGGAGAGCCAGAGAAGCTTTTCCCGGTCGAAGATCGCGCCGGCCTTGCCCACGTGCTCGAGATCGAAGTGCGTGGCGATCTCCGCCGGCGAGAAGATCTCCTGATCGCCGTGCGACCACCCAAGCCGGACCAGATAGTTGACGAGAGCCTCCGGCAGGATGCCCTGGTCGCGGAACTCCTCGACGGTGGTGGCGCCGTGGCGCTTGGACATCTTGCTCCGGTCGGAGGCGAGGATCATGGGGATGTGGGCGAAGATCGGCGTGGCGTAGCTCAGCGCCTCGTAGCAGGCGATCTGCTTCGGCGTATTGCTCAGGTGGTCGTTGCCGCGGATCACATGGGTGATCTTCATCGTCACGTCGTCCACCACCACGCAGAAGTTGTAGGTGGGCGTGCCGTCCGTTCGCACGAGGATCCAGTCGTCCAGGGTGCCATTGTCGAAGGTGACCGTGCCGAGGATGACGTCCTCGACCACCGTCTGCCCCTCGGCAGGCACCCTGAGCCGGAGGGCGTGCGGCTCCGACGCCGGCACGTTGGCGTCGCGGCACGTGCCCGGATACCGGAACTGCTCCTTGCGGGACTTGGCGATCTCGCGGAGGGCGTCGAGGGTCTCTGGCGTGCAGCGGCAGCGGTACGCGCGTCCCTCCGCGACGAGCCGCTCCGCGTGCGCCTGGTAGATCTCGAAGCGCTCGGTCTGGCGATAGCCGGGCGTGGGCGGGCCCTCGTCCCAGTCGAGGCCGAGCCAGCGCATGGCGGCCACGATCTGGTCGATGTTGGCGTCGGTGGAGCGTGAGCTGTCCGTGTCCTCGATGCGGAGGATGAACACGCCCTTGTGGCGGCGCGCGAAGGCCCAGTTGAACAGCGCGGTGCGCGCGCTGCCCACGTGGAAGGACCCGGTGGGGCTGGGGGCAAAGCGAACCCTTACGGTCTCAGGCATGTCTGTTCATTCTACTCCGATGCCACAGCGTGGGCCCACGTCGGCGCATCGTTCACGACACGGGGTTGGCCAATCGTATGGGTCGAGCTGTTTACGCCGGGCGGGTTGGGGGGCTCTTCCCCGCAGACCACGCTGAGCCGCAATCGGCGTGGCCACTCAGGCCCGCCACGAGATTTAGGTTTTCTGCTTCGAAGAATCTCCCCAGAAGACACGGGCCTGCGGGAAAGAACCCCCCAACCCACCCGGCTCTCCCCGTGGCCTTGGAACTCTGGAACTCACAACCTCGGGCAGCTGCGGCAATGTGTTTCGTGCTTCGTGTTTGGTGTT
>JBKOVG010000338.1:0-7883 GCA_046723845.1 Candidatus Methylomirabilota bacterium
CGTCTGCACTCCTCAAGACGGCTGCTGCCAAGTAATCCTCGTAGGCTCCACCCACCCACGATGGCACAGCATCGCGGCGTAGGTGCTGGGGCGCTTCAGTCTCTATTTCAAAGTCTGGTCAGCCTGGGCAGGTTTCCCTCCGAATGAGATCGAGCGGAGCCTGATCGCCGAAAACGGCTTCGACAGGAACCCGGCCACTCCGGACTTTCTGGCCTGCTCGCGCGTCCGAACGTCCTCGTGCCAAGTCGACGGTTATCGTCGCAACGATCGAGGCCACGCAGGGTCAGGCGACGGCGGTCTTCGTCGGTCGGGAATCGCGCCATGGGCTACATCGGTCGTCCGTCGTGATGCCCCGGCGGGAGAAGCGCCTCCACCCTCGAGACGATGGAGGCACGTCCTCCCACGGCAGCTACGCGTGTTTCGGAGCGACCAGTCGGATCAGCCAGAGGAGGGCGACGGCCCCGATGAACGCCGTGACGAGGCTCATCAGGACACCACCCCCGGCCACACCCAGAAACGTGGAGAAGATCCACCCGCCCAGGAAGGCGCCGATGATCCCCACGACGATATCGCCGAGCGCGCCGTAGCCGTGGCCGCTCACGACCCGCCCCGCCAGCGCTCCCGCGATCAATCCGATCAGGATGAAGAGGATCAGGTTCATGATGCCCTCCGTGTCTTCGACGTTGACTGCCGTCCCTCGGTGTTCACCTTCACGCTGAGCTTCGCACCCGTATCACTGTCCATCGTACCGGTCGTCGGCAGGTTCTCGGACTTCTGAGTACCGGCCCTGCTGCCTAGTCGAATCTCAGTAGCCACTCTAGCCCTCCGGTGCCCACGCGCCCATTGGACCTAGGTCCAACACCCACTCAGACGTGGGGCTACCTCCGGTGAAACACTTCCTCGGAGCCTGAGAGACCCGAACACGCATCGTTAGAACAGGAACATCCGAATCAGCATGCCGATCGCGACCGTCGTAGCAATCACCAGCCAAGCGCTCATATCGCTCATGGTGAGGTCCTCCCCGTCTTCGACTGACCGTCACGCTAGCCCTCCCGAAGAAGTGCCGCCTATTGGACCTTGGTCCAAAAGGGTCCGGCGGAGCCAAGTGGGTGCGACGTAGGGTAAGATGCTGATTAGAAGAGAAACATGTGCTCCTAAGAAGAGGGCGGGACGGGTTGACGCGGGCTTCGCGGTACGTGCGGGTCGCAGCAGGTGTATGCCTGTGCGCGTTGCTCACCTTTTCCGCGTATCCGCCCCCCGCTCGCGGAGCCGACGTATCGGAGCGGAAGACGGTGGTGCTGCTCTATCCTGATCCGCGGCTCTTGCCCGAGTCCCTCGCCGTGGAACAGGGGATCCGGTCGACCTTCGAGCCGGCCGTGACATCGGGCATCGACTTCTATACCGAGTATCTCGATCTCGGGTTGGCTTCTGAGGACCCGAGCGAGCGGCTGTTGATGCGCTTTCTGCGGCAGAAGTATCAAGGCCGCAAGGTCGATCTCGTCATCCCCGTCGCCTTCCCCGCCCTGCACTTTTTTCTGCAGCATCGTGCGGAGCTCTTCCCCGGCGTCCCCGCCATCTTCTGCGCCGCGAATCTGGATGCCATCAAGGGACTCGACCTGGGGCCTGACGTCACCGGCGTCAGGTTGCGCTCGGAATGGGGCGCGACCCTCGAGGCGGCGCTCAAGGTCGATCCGGGCATACGGCAGGTGATCGTGATCACCGGGGCATCCGAGATCGATCGTGACCTGGAGGCGGCGGCCGTCGAGGACCTGGGTCGCTACCGCAACCGAGTCGCCCTCACGTATCTGACGGGATTACCGATGACGCAGCTCCTGGACGCGGTCGCCCGCTTGCCCAAGGACAGCACGGTCCTCTTCGTGTCCCTGCTTCGTGACGGGGCCGGGCGTCTGTTCACCAATCCGGAAGCGGTGTCGCTGATCGCCCGAGCCTCGAACGTGCCCGTCTACAGCTGGGCGGAGACGCACCTCGGGCATGGCATCGTGGGCGGCCGTCTCGCGAGCTTCGAAATCCAGGGAGCGAGGGCCGCGGAGCTCGGCTTGCGCATTCTCCGTGGAGAGCCGCCGAGGAACGTGCCCATCGTCGACGGTGAAGGCGCCGCGTACATCTTCGACGTCCGGCAGCTCCGCCGCTGGGGCATCGGCGAGAGCCGGCTTCCCCAAGGAAGCATCGTGCGGTATCAGGACCCATCCTCGTGGGTGCTCTATCGGGGCTATGTTGCCGGTGGGGTGCTGATCCTTGGCGTGGTGAGTCTCATCTGGGGGCTCCTGCTCCAGCGGGTGGGTCGGAGGCGCGTGGAGCTGTCCCTCGACGAGCGTCTGAAGTTCGAGAGTCTGCTCTCCGAGCTGTCCGCGAACCTGATCCATGTCTCGCTGAACGACCTGGATGACGAGATCGGCCGTGGCCTCGGGCGTGTCGGCGAATTCCTCAAGGTGGATAGGGCCAATCTCCACGAATACGTGGCGGAGGCAGCCATCGTTGGTATCTCCTGGGCCGTGGAGGGGGTCGAGCCGCTGTCGCGGGTCATGGAGCGTGATCAGTTCCCATGGGCTACCGAGCAGCTCCGTGGCGGACACATCGTCCGGTTCTCCCGGCTAGACGAGCTTCCCGAGCAGGCCGCGATCGACCGGCAGAGCTATCAGAAAAGCGGCACGCGGTCGGACCTGTCGCTCCCGCTCGGCGCCGGGGACTCGCTTTTGGGGGTGCTCTCCTTCGATGCGGTTGGCCCGGAGAGGATCTGGCCTGACGAGCTGCTGCCACGCCTCCAGCTCCTCAGCGAGGTCTTCGCCCACGCTCTGGAACGGCGGCGAACTGAGCTCGCGCTCAACGAGCGACTGCGCTTCGAAGCCCTCCTGTCGGAGCTCTCCACCGTGTTCAGCGGCCTGCCCGCACTCGACATAGACTACGAGATCACGCGGGGCCTTCGACGGATCGTGGATTTCCTCGAGGTCGATCGGGGCAGCCTGGTTACGTTCTCGGACGACAAGCGGTCCGCGCAGACCACGCATTCATGGGCGGCCGATGGGGTCGCGCCGGCGCCCGCGGCGATCGCGCTCGATCAGGTCCCCTGGACCGCGGCCCGGCTGCAGCGTGGAGTCGCGGTGCGCTTCTCCCGGCTCGACGAGCTCACGGGCGAGGACACTGCGCTGGACCGGAAGACCTACCTCGCCCTGGGCATCAAGTCGCGTCTCGAGATCCCGCTGATGATCGGGGATACGGTCGTGGGGGCGCTCGCGCTCAGCACCCTCGCCGCCGAGCGCAGGTGGCGGGACGATCTCGTGCAGCGGCTTCGGCTTTTTGGGGAGATGTTCGCCAACAGCTTGTCGCGGAAGCGGTCGGAGCTGGAGGCGCAGGGACTGCGGAACGATCTCGCCCACGCCGGGCGCGTCGCGACTATCGGCGAGCTCACCGCCTCGCTGGCGCACGAGCTGAACCAGCCGTTGACCGCGATCCTGAGCAATGCCCAGGCCGGCCAGCGCGTCCTCGACACCGACCCGGTAGACCTCGAGGAGGTGGGGGCAATCCTCAAGGACATCGTCGACGACGACAAGCGGGCTGGTGAAGTGATCCGCCGGCTGCGCAGCCTCCTCACGAAGGGGGATCCTCACATGAGCGCGCTCGATCTCAATGACGCGCTGGAGGACGTCGCGCGCCTCGTGAGCGGTGACGCGGTCGTGCGCGGCGTCTCGATCCGGCTCGAGCTGGCTGCCGGGCTCCCTCCCGTGCTGGGAGACCGGGTGCAGCTGCAGCAGGTGGCGCTGAACCTTGTCCTCAACGGCATGGACGCCATGCGAGAGTCGGGCACTCATGACCGGGCCCTCGTCATCCGGACGGCCATGACCGACGCCAAGAACATCCGAGTGGAAGTGCAGGACTCAGGGCCAGGAATCAAAGAGGGCGACATGGACAAGATCTTCCAGCCGTTCTACACGACCAGACGCGACGGGATGGGCATCGGCCTGACGATCACACGATCCATTGTCAACGTCCACGGCGGTCGTCTGGAGGCCCACAATAACCCGCAGGGCGGAGCGACCTTCTCCTTCACGCTGCCCATCGGCCACGACGCGCCATGAGCGCTCCTTCGGGGACCCTCGTGGGTATCGTGGACGATGATCCGTCCGTGCGGAAGGGGTTGGCGCGCCTCGTCACGACCGCCGGCTATCGAGTCGAGGTCTTCGCGTCGGCGCGCGAGTTCCTGGCGCGTCCGCAGCCGGAGGACCTCTGCTGCCTGATCCTGGATGTTCGGATGCCCGGCCTCACAGGGCTCGAGCTGCAGGAGGCGCTCTCCGTCGCCGGAAACCGGGTGTCGATCGTGTTCGTCTCGGGTCACGGCGACGTCGTGGGCAGCGTCAAGGCCATGAAGGGCGGGGCGATCGATTTCCTCACGAAGCCGGTCGACGCCCGGGAGCTCCTGGGCGCGATCCAACGGGCCGTGGCCAATGCACTCACAACGCGGCGGGAACAGGCCGGAGCCTCCGACATGCAGGGCCGCCTCAAGACCCTCACCGCGCGGGAGGCACAGGTCTTCGCGCTGGTCGTGACCGGCATGCTCAACAAGCAGATCGCGGCCGAGCTGGGCATAGTCGAGAAGACGGTCAAGGTGCACCGAGCGCGCGTCATGGAGAAGATGCGGGCGGGCTCGCTGGCCGAGCTGGTCCGGCTGGCCGATCGAGCAGGCATCATCGCGAAACGCTGAATTGCCCTCTTCCCGGGTCGGCGGCGTCGCCGATCCCATTGGACCAAGGTCCACTACCGAGTCAGACCCGCCGTCCCGTAGTCTCCATCCGAGTGCTATGACTTCGTGCCCAACCCCACCCAGCTCATCTCCATCGTTGACGATGACCGCTCGATTCGCCGAGCGCTTCGTCGGCTTGTACAGTTTGCCGGTTTCACTGCCGAGACCTTCGCATCGGCGGAAGATTTTCTGAGCTCAGTGTCTCTGGTCCGCACCGCCTGCCTCGTACTGGACATCCACCTGAACGGCGGCATGAGCGGTTTCGAGCTTCAGGCGCAGTTGACGGCCGACCGGATCCTCATCCCGATCATCTTCATCACCGCCGTTGACGATCTCCCAACGCGCGAGCGCGTCCGCGCATCCGGAGCCGCCGCGTACCTCTGCAAGCCATTCGACGACCAGCTCTTGCTCGAGGCGATCCGTGGAGCGGTCGGTGGGGACGGCCATCGACTGGACCAAGGTCCACTAGGGACGAGAGACGGCGGCGCATAGAGTGAGAGAGCAGACGAGAGGAGCCACTCCATGAGACTGCCGCTCATCATCATCATCATCGGCATCGTGCTCATCGCGGTGGGCCTGGTATCCCTTGCATACCAGGGCATCACGTACACGAGCCGCGAGACGGTGGTGGACCTCGGGCCCATCAAGGCCACCGCGGACAAACAGAAGACGATTCCGTTGCCGCCGATTCTCGGGGGCATCGCGTTCGCGGGCGGCCTCGCCTTACTCCTCGGCACGTGGCGCCGTCGATGACCTGGAACGATTGACACCCCTATTCTGCCGGATCCTCTAGGCGCCGGACCACCTATTGGACCTTGGTCTCACCCATTTCCGCTCGACAGGCATGGGACTTAGGTCCAATAGGACGAAGCCCTCCGCCGGGACTACAGTCCTCTTCGTGAAACGACGAAGCGTCCTTACACGTGCACCCGGGAGAGGTCCGTCCCGCGGTGCAGGACCCCTGTCCAGGGAGTGCGACCATGTTTGAAACTCGTTTCCCCCCTTCTCGTATGCCGCAGATTCTCATGACCTTGATTCGGCATGGACGCAGGTTCGGAGCGCTCGCGGCGATCGCGGCCGTCATTCCATTCGGGACCGCTCCTGTATTCGCACAGGTGGGGACGGATGCGCAGCCGGGTCCGGCCGCCGGCCGGTCCGGGCCGCTCAACGTTGTCGCCTCGTCTGTCTCCCGTGTCCTGACGATCGTCCGGTCACAGCCGGCCGATGCGACGGAGAGCGGGAAGCGGCGGGCGGAGATTCGCGAGGCCGCGGTAGAGCTCTTCGACTTCGACGAGATGTCCCGTCGGCTGCTGGGGCAGCGCTGGACGGACGCCTCCCCGGAACAGCAGCGAGACTTCGTGGTGCTCTTCACCGACCTCCTCGAGCGGACCTACCTGAACACCATCGGAAGCTACCGGCTCGCGACGATCACGTTCCAGAGCGAGACCATCAGCGGCCCGTACGCGCAGGTACAGTCTCAGATGGCCGCGGGCAAGGGAGAGGTCGCCATCGAATACCGCTTGCTCGAGCAGGAAGGGCGGTGGGCCGTATACGACGTCGCGGTGGACGGCGTGAGCCTCATCTCGAACTATCGTAGCCAGTTCAACTCGATTCTGAAGCGGACGTCATTCACTCAGTTCCTGGATCGACTGCGGACCAGGGAGGCGTCTGTGGGGTCGCCGCAGCGCTCAGGGCAGTAATGGAGCCGGAGCGCCAGCGGGCAGGTCGTGGCAAGGCGTCAATCCACGCACGGGATCCACGGCATCGGCCGCTTGGTACTTCAGGCTCGTGCCGACCGGCTTCTTCTCTCGGAACCCTGCTCTCGACGTACCCCGCCCCGTTGACTTCATCGGCGTCCCTGGAATAATCGCTCTGCCCGCTGCCCCCGCCCTCGCTGCTGACAGGCCTCTGCGGTGCCGCCCTCGCGGTGTGCCCGCGCTGGGCGGCGCTTGACGCTGGCGCCGCTGCTGACCCACAATCACCATGCTGAAGAAGGGGCTCGTGACGGGTTGCCCGATCCGCGAGGAGGCGTTCCCGGCGCCGAGGGCTTCCCCGTCGGCCAGCCGCGCACGGCTGATAACGCCGTTCATGTCTCCTATGCGCAACGCGTGCTACTGAACACGCGGTTTCGCCAAGGCTGGCGGCGGCGTCAAGTGGTCCGTCCCGCTCACAGGAGGCAGACGCATTGATCCTTGGCGTCCCCAAGGAAACATTCCCCGGCGAGCGGCGGGTGGCGCTGACGCCCGGCGTCCTGCCAAGCCTGGCCAAGGCGGGCCACGAAGTCCTCGTGGAGCGCGGCGCGGGCGAAGGAGCCTTCTATCCGGATCAGGCTTTCGTCGAGAAAGGCGGGCGCATCGCCGTCTCGCGGGCCGAGGTCTTCGCCTCCGCCGAAGTGATCCTCCAGGTCCTCGCCTACGGCGCCAACGACAAGACGGGACGCGCCGATCTGGCGCTCTTCCGTCGCGGCCAGGTGCTCGTGGGCTTTCTCCGCCCGCTTGGATCGCCCGAAACGGTGCGTGATCTCGCGGTCACGGGCGCCACGATCTATGCCATCGAGCTGATCCCGCGCATCACGCGTGCGCAGAGCATGGATGCCCTCTCCTCGATGGCCACCGTGGCCGGATTCAAGGCGGTGCTGCTGGCGGCCGAGCATCTGCCGCGCATGTTTCCCATGCTCACTACCGCCGCCGGCACGATCCCGCCCGCCCGCGTGCTAGTGGTGGGAGCGGGCGTGGCCGGGCTGCAGGCCATTGCCACCGCCCGCCGATTGGGCGCGGTCGTCTCCGCCTACGACGTCCGTCCCGCCGTGAAGGAGCAGGTCCAGAGCCTGGGCGCGCGCTTCGTCGAGCTGCCGCTGGAGACGACCGGCGCCGAGGACAAGGGCGGTTACGCCCGCGCCCAGGACGAGGCCTTCTATCAGCGACAGCGCGAGCTCATGGGGCGCGTGGTAGCCGAGAGCGATGTGGTGATCACCACGGCGGTGGTACCCGGCCGGAAGGCGCCGGTGCTGGTCACGGCGGACATGGTGCGTGGCATGACGCCTGGCTCGGTGATCATCGACATGGCGGCCGAGCGCGGCGGCAATTGCGAGCTGACCCGGATGCACGAGACGATCGCCGAGCACGGC
>JBKOVG010000258.1:0-5769 GCA_046723845.1 Candidatus Methylomirabilota bacterium
GGTCGGAAAGGCGACCGGGATGACCAGATCGACCTTGCGGCCTTGATACTTCTGACGCAGAAACCGCGTCAGGAGCCGCTCGCTCCGGTCCTCGGAGACCAATCCGAGATCGAGATACTCGGTATAGAAGTCGATGCCCGATGCGACAGCCGGCTCGAGCGTCGACCGGATCCCCTGTTCGACGGCGATTGATTCTGGCAAGAGCCGCGGATCCGGGTACAGCAGCACCACCGTCTTCCGCTCCCGAATGTCGGCTCCGCGAGCGGGGAGGGGAGACCACAGGAGGGCAAGCATCACACACAGACACAAACCCGCAGAGACCCGAGCGTGCCGCGAAACCCACATGAAGCCACCCCGCACGGTCGCTAGAAGCACATATATCTCTGATAACTATTTTACTCCACGTGTCGTACGTGCCGTCTCTCGGCTCTCCGGGCGTGATTGGACCAAGGTCCAATAGGCGGCGCTCCTTCGGAAGCGATAGCGTGGCCGTCAGACAAGAATGGGGAGGATCCCGCCATGAGCGACTGGCTGGTGATTGGGACGACGGTCGTTCTCGGAATGCTGATTCGGATGTTCGTGTTCTAGCGACGGGGCAGCGCCGTGTTCATAGAACACCCGGGGGAGGTGATCAGGCCCACTGATCCTGCTCCGGGCCACGCCCGCCTCCCGGCCGCCATCGGCTGTCCCCGCTGCGGCTCGATCTGTGCTCGCCTCGACGGCTGCCTGATCTGTGCGGGGGAGGCGCCGTGCGCGCGATGCGTGTTCGGATCACGCGCGTCGGCGACGACGAGAGTCATACCGCCCTCGCCTTGGAGGGATAGGGGGCGCCCCGTGTGGTTGGACCTAGGTCCAATGGGCGTGCGGGTACTCGGAGACTACAGTGCAAGCAAGCGGAAAGGAGGGAGCGCATAGACAACCTCTTCTACATCGTCGGCATCGTGATCGTGGCGGTGGCCGTGCTCGGATTCGTCGGATTCGACTAGGAAGCGGGCCGGCAGAGGCGGTAGCCGCGCCCCTAAGGAGACCACCATGAACCTTGTTCTGTTCATCTTGATCGGACTGATCGCAGGAGCGCTGGCGGGACGAGTCGTCAGCGGTCACGACTACGGTATGCTCGGTGATATCGTCGTCGGAGTCATCGGCGCCTTCCTGGGCGGATGGATCTTCGCCACCTTTCTTGGGGGTGCTGGCGGTGGCGTCTTGATGAGCCTAGTCGTTGCGTTCGTCGGGGCGATCGCCCTCCTCTGGGTGATCCGGCTGGTCGCTCCAAGCCACGCCTGACGCGCGCCGTCTCGGGGCAGTCGTGGCGACGATGCCGCGCAGAGCTGGAATCGGGGGAGCGCCCAGAAGGAACGAGGCAAGGGAGGTCGGGAAGTGGAAAAGAGCAGGAAAGCGTCATCCCGGGTCACAGCACCTAACCAGGAATCGGCCGCGGCCAGCGAAGTGTCGAAAAGGGCAAGCCGCGGCAGGGCGATCGGATCCAGTGCCGTCGCGAATGCAGCCAGGCGGCAATTTGAGAAGACTCAAGAGAAGGCAGTTCAAGGGCACATCCAGGCGCGCGGACAGAGACAGCAGGCAAAGCGAGACGCTCGCTAGGATGTGACCACAGCGGGCGTCGTGGGGACGCTCGGCTGTGCGCCGCGTTAACACGGGCTGCTGCGCGAGGCGTAGGTCAGGTCGTTCTTGACGACCGCACACCAGCGCCGCCGCGGGCCACTTCAGAGGCCTTGGCGCTCGCATCGGTGCTCTTCACTTCGCTGGTCACTCACGGCAAATGTGCTTCGCATCATCGTCTTCTTCCTTGAGAGTTGAGTCATATCCGGCTTGTCGCGATTCAGTTCGGGCGCTCCGGTCTCCGAGATGCCGGCTCCAGGATGAACGATCCTATGCATTTTGCTGACGCGGAGTGGACGCCTGAACCGCCTCGGCGCGGTCGCTCGTGAGCAGCAGCCGAGCGCGCCAGTCTAGCTGGAACAAGGCGGAAGGGGGATCGGAAATGGGGAAAAGCAGAAAGGCATCATCTCGGGTCACAGCACCTAACCAGGAATCGGCGGCGGCGACCGAAGTATCCAGGAGCGCCCGCCGCAGCGTATGAGCGCACAAGCGGAGACTCCTCGACATGCGCACTGGCTCAGCGAGGCGCTGGAGGGGCTCGCCCACCGGGTCACCGAGTGGACGGGCGGCTCGTTAGCGTTCGGCGTCGCGCTCGCCACCATCGTCGTATGGGGGGTGACGGGACCGATCTTCGGTTTCTCGGATACGTGGCAACTCGTGATCAACACGGGGACGACCATCATCACCTTCCTGATGGTCTTTCTCATCCAGCGCTCGCAGAACAAGGACGCCGCGCTGTCCACCTGAAACTGAACGAGGTCGTGGCGGCCCTTCAAGGCGCGAGCAACCGCCTGATCAACGTGGAGGACCTGACGGAGATGGAGATCCGATTACTTCACGTCCACTACCAGAGGCTTGTCACGATGGCCAAACGGGACGCCAGCCTCACCGTCTCCCACTCGGTCGAGGAGGCAAACGAGCGGCACCGCGCGAAGACGCGTCACCCGGGGCCGGTGGTCGGTGCCAACCGGGCCGGGGGTGCGGCCCCGCCAGCAGACACGCCGCCCCCGTGACGAACCGGCAGCGCTCTCGGGCTTGTACATCGTCGGCGTCACAGGGGGTCTCGTTTTGGCTGGGCGTCATTTTGATGGTTCTGAGCTTTGGGATTTATCCCGCGTATCCCGTGGTGCCCTTCTTGCCGATCTCGGCGTGGCGCAAGGGGGAAGTGGTAGTGGGGCTTTCGGCCGTGAGCTGGCGGATGTTCTTTGTGGGGTCGGTGCTCGTCGGTAAGAAGGGCGCGGCCTACCTCAAGCGACGCTTGTTCGAGCGGATGAAGGATTATCGGGGTCGCGGCCGAACGTGAAGTTGAGCCGCCTACCGTCTAGAAGGACCGACCGCCGGGCGCGTCGACCGCTAAGAGCAGTTGCCATGGTGGCGACCAAAAAAGCTGTAGCCGACTCAGGACTCCGATTTGACCTCGAGAACCCGCACCGCATTGGCACCATGGGTGAGCGTGCATCGATCTGGGCGTGGGGTACGGCTACGGCATCAACGCACCGCGCGGCAATGGTTTTGGCGGCCAGGAGTTCGACGTAATTCCAGTTCGAGTACTAGCCTGAGCCATTCACGAACGCAGACTTCATGACTCTCGGTGAGAGATGACGGGGGAGAGAGGCATGCCACAGACACCGCACGTCGAGAAGCACTTCACCTCCTCGGAGACGATCCGGGACATCGTCATCGGGATGTCGGACGGCCTGACGGTGCCCTTTGCCTTGGCCGCCGGCCTCTCGGGCGTGGTGCAATCGACCGGCATCGTGATCACGGCCGGCCTGGCCGAGGTCGCGGCCGGGGCGATCGCGATGGGTCTTGGAGGCTACCTGGCCGCCCGGACGGACGCCGAGCACTATGCCTCGGAGTACGGGCGAGAGAAGCAGGAGACAGTCGACGTTCCCGAGGTCGAGCTGGAGGAAGTAGCGAGCATCTTTCGCTCGTACGGGCTGCCGGAGACGACGGTCACGAGTGTCGCCCAGGCCATTCGGAGCGACCGCCGCCGCTGGGTCGAGTTCATGATGAAGTTCGAGCTGGGGTTGGACAAGCCGGACCCGGCGCGGGCTCGAACGAGCGCGCTGACCATCGCGGGCTCGTACATCGTCGGCGGCCTCGTGCCCCTGGCTCCGTACTTCGTCCTGTCCAGCATGGGGACCGCGCTCGTCGTGTCCGTTCTGGTGACCGTGCTCGCGTTGCTGATGTTTGGGTACGTGAAGGGCACCTTCACGGGTAAGAAGCCCTTCCGCAGTGCGTGGCAGACAGCCGTCGTTGGGGGGCTGGCGGCCACGGCGGCGTTTGCCATTGCGAAGCTGATTGCGTAGATCCCGCGGCTCGAAGGGCGAGGCTACCTCAAGCGACGCGTCTTCGAGGGGAGGGAGCGCCAACGGGGTCGCGACCGAACTTAAAGTTGAGTCAGCACTCCTGCTAGTACTCCCACGAACGGGAACGGCGCAACCATTGCGCCGTAGAGGGGCCAGAGATACAGGTGCTGCCACCGATGGAAGGCGAGCCGCCTCTGATGCGGCGTCAGCCGGGCGAGCAGGCCGAGGTCGATGTCGGTGTCATGGCCGGTGATATTCACGTACGTGTGATGAAGGACGACGTGCTTCCAGCGCCAGAGGTAGGAGCTCCCCCCGATTAATTCCAGCGACATCGCCATGAGCTTGTTGATCCAGGGACGGCTCGAATACGCCTGATGACCGCCGTCGTGCTGGACGTTGAACCCGATCCCGGCTGCGGACAACCCGAGCACGATGGCCAGGGGTAGGACCTGCCACCATGTCCGGGCTTCGAACACGAGCAGCCCGTACGAGCCCGCAAAGGCGGCGATGAGAATCGCGGTCTTCACGTACATCTGCCAGCTGTCGCGCTGCCGTCGTCCGGTGGTTCGAAAGTACTCGTCGACCCGCCGCCGGAGCTCGAGCTGGAAGGCATTGTCGCTGCCGAACTTGAGGCTCGGTCCGGGGGCTACGACTCGGCGTGCTGCAGGGCTAGGGCAAACCTCTTCCTGAGGGCTCATCCCACCGTTCCTCGATTCCGCCGGGCACCGTGTTCGCCACTCCTCTCCTGTGCCGATCCACCATGGAGGAGGGGCAATGGACATGCCACATGCGAAGGCTCGATATCCCGCTAGGTTGAGCAGCCACTTCCGAAAGGCGGGTGATCATCGGCGCCCCCATTGGGTCATCGAGGAGGGGGCCGGTCATTCCTTTTGCTAGGTCACGCCCCGGACGTCAACGCCTCATGGGGGGAGCTGACGATCACCGAAGAGAATGCCCAGTATCAGTAGCGCAGCGACAGGATTCATCCGGCCGGCCAGCCTCGCGTTCTCGCCCTTCTGATAGCTTCTCAGAGCAGCGTCGGTTTTCGGCCCGACGGTGCCGTCGATTGGACCTGGATCAAAGCCCTTATCTTTGAGGGCCTGCTGCATCACCATCACTTGCGCCCGCGATCCCGTGTGGTCGGCACGCGAGAGCGCCCGAAGGGAGTCATAGGTCAGCTCGTCCTTGAGGGCGACCTTCGTCTCTGCCGTCAGCGCCTTATGCGCGACCTTGTCGGTCGTCGTCTCCGCCATCAGATATGTCGGCGCGGCCGCGACCGCTACGAACAACAGCATCCCCATCATGCTCGAACGACGCATCGTCCTTGTCCCTCCGTCCAAACGAGCCTCGTCGAACGAGTCGACGCCGCGACGCTGTGCCATCGCAGGTCGACAAAGACTCCGCGGGGCTACTGAGCCGCCGCGCTCTTGAGAAGAGCGGACGCACAGGCTTCAGCCACGTCGCGATTGGGGTCTGCCTTCCCCGGGAACGTCGCCCATCCTGCCTTCATCACGAAGTCCGTCTGGTCGTAAGACGCCGTGATGGCCTTGAGCTCGCCGAGCTTCTTGGCCTTGGCAGCATCGACCTTCGCCTGCTCGAGACAGACCGGTATGAACGCCGTGGTCACGGCGGTATCCGCCCGTTGGTTCGCCGCCTGGTTCGCCGTGTTACTCGTTGTCCAGCCCCCCCAGTTGAAACCCACGATCATGGTGAGAATGCTCCCGATGACCGCACCCCAGATCCCTGGTTTCATCCACGCACGTTGGACTTGCATGAGATACCTCCTCGTACTCCGGACGATGTGTGTAGAGCACCCGACTCGTAATCGCAAGTGTAGCGG
>JBKOVG010000329.1:0-27889 GCA_046723845.1 Candidatus Methylomirabilota bacterium
GTCTCGAGAGCCAGAGCGCCGGTGAGCTGCTCCTGCAGGCGAACGACTGGGCGTCCCTGCGCCGGTTCGCTCATCCGAGCTGGTGCTCGATGGGGAGCGTGGCCCTGGGATCTCGGTCCTACGTGCTTCTCGGACGCTGTCAATGAGTGATCAGGCTCCGGCGTCGCCGGCCGAGCTGCTCGAGCTCACGGTCATCCTGCCCGTCTTCAACGAGGTGGAGAACCTTCCCATCCTGTGGCCGGAGCTGATCGGTGTCCTGGACGCGCACTGGCGTCACGTCGAGATTATCTTCGTCGACGACGTGAGCACCGACGGCAGCACGGAATGGATACGGGAGCTCGCCCGGCAGGATGGGAGAGTGCGGCACGTCCGCTTCGCGCGGCATGCCGGGCTCACCGCGGCCCTGGATGCCGGCTATCACCGGGCGCGGGCCCCCATCGTGGTCACCATGGACAGCGATCTGCAGAGCGACCCCGCGGACATCCCCCAGCTCGTCGCCGCCCTCGCGGACGCGGATGCGGCCACGGGCTGGCGGGTGCATCGTCACGACACGTGGCTCAAGCGGCTGTCGTCCCGGGTCGCCAACTTCATCCGCAACCGGGTGACCCAGGAAACGGTGCGAGACAGCGCATGCACGCTCCGGGCGATGAAGCGGGCCTGCACGGCCGCGCTTCCTCCCTATGACGGCCTGCATCGATTCGTCCCCACGCTGTTGCGGATCGCCGGCCATCGGGTGGTGGAGATTCCCGTCACCCATCGCGCCCGCCGCTTTGGCGAGTCGAAGTTCGGGGTGCGCAACCGGGCCGGCCGGGCCTTCCGGGACCTGCTCTTCGTGCGCTGGATGCAGCACCGGGTCCTTCGCTACGCGATCGAGCCCCCCGCGGAGGAGGCGCGTCCCACTGCCACGGAGTTCGCCCCTCCTCGTCCTCGATGGGCCGGACAAGAGCGGGAAGCCCGGCGCGAGGGCGTTCCCTACGGGCGGTAGAAGCGGCGCATCTCCTCGACCGCCGCTCGCAGTCGCTCGCGAGGGAGGGCCGCGTCGGGGATGAGCCGGTAGCTGCCGTCGCGGATCTCGTAGGCGGTAGGCCACACGATGGTCACCCGCTCGGGCTCCACGAGGGCGAAGTTGTGACGACCCGCCGCCACGAGCCATGGCCACGCCCACTCGCCGAAGAGATCCTGGCCACTCGCGTAGTCTGAAGGTGGATTCGTGCAGCCGAAGACTCCCGTCAAACGAAAGGCGTGAATTGACCTCTCCCGCTCGCTCTGGCAGGATCGGCGCGATGCACGATCGCTCAGCGGACGGCGCCGCCGGCTCCCTCGAAGCGGACCCCAGATGACCACGGCCACGGCGGAGGCCGCCCACACCCCCGACCTCGACGCGCCCCTGGGCGCCCTGCGCCGCTGGGCCATCACGGTGACGGTCATGACGGTCACCGTGATGCAGGTCCTCGACGTTACCGTGATCAACGTGGCCCTGCCCCACATGCAGGGCTCACTCTCCGCGGGGGTGGACGAGATCTCCTGGGTCCTCACCTCCTACCTCGCGGCCAACGCGGTCATCCTTCCCGCCACGGGCTGGCTCGCGGGCATGCTCGGGCGCAAGCGGTTCTTCCTCCTCTGCACGGTGGGCTTCACGCTCGCCTCCGCGCTGTGCGGGGTGGCCCCGAACCTGAACGTGCTCCTCCTCGCGCGCGCGCTCCAGGGCATCGCGGGCGGCCCCCTGATGCCGCTCTCCCAGGCGATCATGTGGGAGATCTTTCCCTTCCGGCAACGCGGCATGGCCATGGCGGTGTGGGGCATGGGCATCATGATGGCGCCCATCTTCGGCCCCACCCTGGGCGGCTGGATCACCGACAACTGGTCGTGGCGCTGGACCTTCTACATCAACCTGCCCATCGGCATCCTGGGCTTCTTCGCGGCGAGCGCCATCCTGTTCGATCCACCCTACCTGCGGAAGCCGGGCCGGATCGACATTCCCGGCCTCTGCCTCATGGTGGTAGGCTTCCTGTCCCTCCAGCTCTTTCTCGACCAGGGCGAGCGTTACGAGTGGTTCGACTCGAACTTCATCATTACCCTGGGCCTCACGGCGATGGTCGCCCTCGTGGGCTTCCTCATCCGCGAGCTCACGGCGAGCGAGCCCATCCTCGACCTGGGGGTCTACCGCGACCGCAACTTCGCCGCGTCCAGCCTCATCATGGTCTTCGTCATGTTCGGCTTCTTCTCGAGCATGGTCCTCCTCGCCCTCTTTACCCAGAAGGTCCTGGGCTACGACGCGTGGACCTCGGGTCTCGTCCTCGCCCCGGGCGGAGTGGGCAATCTCCTCTCGCTCGTCATCGCGGGCCGCTTGATCAACCGCATCGATCAGCGCGTGCTCCTCCTCCTCGGCTGTCTCCTCAACGCGTGGGCGGCCTGGAATATGTCGGTGCTCACGAGCACCGTCGACTACTGGGGGCTCGCTTGGCCCCGCTTCGTGCAGGGGCTCGGGGTCGGCTTCATCTTCGTGCCCCTCAACGCGGTGGGCCTCGCCACCATTCCCCGCATCAGCATGGGCAACGCCACCGCGCTCCTCAACGTGGTGCGCAACCTGGGGGGCGGAGCGGGAGTGGCCGTGGTGAGCATGCTCCTCGCCCGGCGGACGCAGGAGCACCAGTCGACGCTCGTGGCCCACATCAATCCCTTCGACGCGGAGACGTCCGCGCGCCTGGCCAAGTGGGCTGCCCACTTCGCCGCGCGGGGAGCCGACAGCTTCACCGCGGACCGGCGCGCCATCGCCATGGTCTACCAGGAGGTGACGCAGCAGGCCCAGGTCCTTGCCTTCGCCGACGACTTCTGGCTGCTCTTCGTGCTGTTCTGCGGCACGGTGGTCCTCCTGCCCCTCCTCGAGCGGGTGCGCACGAGCCCGCCCTCGTCGATGGCCGCGCGCGAGGACGATGCGCCGGCGCCCGTGCACATGGAGTAGCGCGATGCGCGTCGCCGCCATCGAGGTCAGCCACTGGCACTCGCTCTACGACGCGGCCTACCTGCGCATCCTGTCCGGGCTGCCGGACGTGGAGCTCGTGGGATTGCAGGATCCCGACGCGGCGGTGGCGGCCAAGCGGGCGCGCGAGCTGGGCGGGCCGCCCACCTTCACCGACTACCGTGAGATGCTCGCCCGCACCCGCCCGGACTTCGTGGTCGCCCTCGGCCGGCACAGCGGCATGGCGGCCACCGCGCACTATCTCCTCGATCACGGCTTCCCCTTCATGATGGAGAAGCCCATGGGCCTCAACGCGGGCGAGGTGAGCGAGATCGCGGACAAGGCGATGTCGCGGAACGCCTTCGTGGCGCTGGCCTTTCCCCAGCGCTACTCGGCCTTCGTGACCCGCGCGCGGCGCATGCTCGCCGAGGGCGCCTTCGGCCCGCTGTCGCACCTCTACTTCCGGCTCAACCGGCCCACCTCCGCCCGCTATCCGGCGTGGGACTCGCCGTGGATGCTCGACCCCGCGGAGGCGGGCGGCGGCTGCCTACGCAATCTCGGCGCGCACGTGCTGGACCTGTTCCTGCACCTCACGGGCGAGGAGGCCACGGTGACCGGCGCGCAGCTCAGCCATCACGCTCTCGGCCAGCGCGTGGAGGACTTCGCCTCCGTGCTGCTTCGCTCGGCGCGCGGCGTGCTGGGCGTGGTCGAGCTGGGCAACACGGTGCCCTACGCGGGCAGCGACAGCGAGTGGAAGATCGCGGGCCGTGACGCCATCCTCGTGCACTACCACGACGACGCCGCGCGCCTCATCACTGGGAGAGGCGAGGAGCTCTTCATAGCCTCGCCCGCGGAGGCGCTCTATCCCACCGCGGTGCGCGACATCGTGGATCACTGGCGCCGCGGCGAGCCGCCGCCCGTGAGCGTGCACGATTGCTTGCGGGTAGTCCGGCTCATCGATCAGGCGTACGATCTCACCCCCCGGACCTGAGGGAACCCCAGCGCGGAGGACGGCCATGAGACTCGGCGGCAAGGTGGCGATGATTACGGGAGCGGCCCACGGCATGGGCGAGAGCGAGGCCGTCCTCTTCGCTCGCGAGGGGGCCATCGTAGTGGTGGCCGACGTCATGGAGGCGGACGGGCGCGCGGTCGCCTCGAAGATCAATGCCGACGGCGGCAAGGCGCAGTTCGTCAAGCTCGACGTGGCGAGCGAGCTCGACTGGCAGGAGGCGGTCAAGACTACCGTGGGCGCCTACGGGCGCCTCGACATCCTCGTGAACAATGCGGGGATGAGCGGCTCGTACGACCGCGACACCCTGAGCACGACGCACTGGGACACCCTCATGAGCATCAACGCCAAGGGCGTCTTCCTCGGCATGAAGCACGCGGTGCCCGCCATGCGCCAGGGCGGGGGCGGCGCTATCGTGAACATCTCGTCGATCTCGGGAATCGTCGGCCAGGACAATCTGCACATGGGTTACAACGCCTCCAAGGGCGCGGTGCGCACCATGACGAAGTCGGCGGCCGTGCAGTTCGCCAAGGACGGCGTGCGCGTGAACTCCGTGCATCCCGGCTTCATGCCGCCTATGCGCACCTCCAAAACCTCCGCGGATCCCGCCTGGCGCAAGCCGCTGCTCGATGCCGTGCCCATGAAGCGCGAGGGGCGGGTGGAGGAGGTCGCCTACGCGGTCCTCTTCCTCGCCTCCGACGAGGCGTCGTACATCACGGGCGCGGAGCTGGTGGTGGATGGAGGCTTCGTCGCCGCCTGAGCGGCCGCTCGCGCATTGACCCGCGGCGGGGCTTCTGGCACGATCGCCGCGGCACCTTTCCGGCGGAGGAATGACGATGACCACCACCGCTCTCAGCATCGACGATCTCAGATCCCACATCGGCCGCCGGCTCACCGCCAGCGACGTGATCCATCCGGGGCCTGCCAACCTGCTCCGTCTCGCCTTTGCGCGTCCCGAGCCGGAGCTCGTCGCCGGCGATCCCCTGCCTCCCGCGTGGCTCGCCCTCTATTTCCTGCCGCGCTTCGTTCCCGATGAGCTACGCCCCGACGGCAGCCCGCGCGATGCCGGCGTGGTACCGGTCATGCCGCTGCCCCGCCGGATGTTCGCGGGGGAGAGCGTGCGCTTCCACCGGCCCCTCCGCGTCGGCGACGCTGTGCGGCGCGAGACGGAGCTGGCCGACATCAGCGTGAAGAGCGGCGGGACGGGCACCCTCGTGTTCGCCACCGTGGCGAGCCGCATCTTCGGCCCGGACGGCCTCGCCCTCGAGGAGGAGCGGCGCACCGTCTTCCGCGAGGAAGTAAAAGCGGGCGAGGGCAACCAGGCGCCGCGTCGCGATGCCCCGCCCGCCGGGCTGCCGTGGCGGCGCCGCATCACGCCCGATCCCGTTCTCCTCTTCCGCTTCTCCGCCCTCACCTTCAACAGCCACCGCATCCACTACGATCGCCGATGGGCCATGGAGACGGAAGGCTATCCCGGCCTCGTCGTGCACGGGCCGCTCACCACCGCGCTCCTCCTCGACTTCGCGCGCGACAGCAATCCCGGCTGTACCGTGCGCGCCTACGCCACGCAGGCGCGGGCGCCGCTCTTCGACACCGCGCCCTTCGAGCTGGTCGGCCGGCCCACCGGCGACGGGCGAGGCGCCGAGCTGTGGGCAGTGACGCCAGAGGGCACCATCGCCATGAGCGCCGAGATCACGCTCGACTGAAAGGACCGGCATGCTCCGAGACGTTCCGGCCGGTGGCTATCAGTTCCTCCCCGGCATCAGCGCGTTCTCGTCCGGCGTGGTGGCGACGCCGGGCTGGGAGATCGTCCACGCCACGCTGGCCGCGCCCGTGCCCTGGCGCGACGGCTTCGCGCGCATCGACCGCCATCTGCGAGAGGTCGGGCGCCCGCGGGCGGCCCTGTGCGGGATCGAGCTCCGGAGTCCCGCGCCGTTCAGCTTCGGCGGCTTCGACGAGTTCAACCAGGGCTACCGCTCGCTCCTCGCGGAGTGGAAGATCCTCGTGGGCGACGACAATCCCATCCCCCGCACCAACGTGGCCCCGGTGGCCGGCGCGCCACGCGAGCCCTCGCTCTTCGCCTTCTCCTACACGGTGGCCGGGGCCACGCCCGCGCCCACCTTCGTGGTGGCGGGGGCGGGCGAGATGCGGGACCGCGCCCAGGGGCCCGACGGCATCGTCTGCCACGGCGACACCTCGGCAGGGGCCATGCGCGAGAAGGCGCGCTTCGTGATGGACACCATGCAGGCCCGGCTGCGCGCTCTCGGCGCCGGATGGGATCGCGTGATGGTGATCGACGTCTATACCGCGCAGCCCATCCACGACGTGGTCGAGCACGAGATCCTTTCCGTGGCCGGCCCCGCCGCCGTCCACGGCATCCACTGGTATCCGAGCCGCCCGCCCATCCAGGGGCTCGAGTACGAGATGGATCTGCGCGGCGCCCGTCGCGAGCTGGTGCTGTAGACGGCCATCGGGCCGTGACGGCGACCCTGATCCCCTTCGCGAGCCTCTCGGAGTCGCGCTGGCGCAACGGCGCGGGCCGCAAGGCCGACATCGCCAGCGGGCCGGACTGGCTCGTGGGCTTCGCCTGGCTGGACGCCAACGCGCCGTTCTCGGATTACCGCGGCCACGATCGCACCATCACCCTCATCGAGGGCCCGGGCTTCACCCTCGACTTCGGTCGCTCGCATCCCGCGCTGGTGGCGCGCCAGCGTTACGTGCCGGTCGCCTTCGATGGCGATTGGTCGGCCCGCTGCCGGGTGCCCTCGGGCCCCTGCCTGGTGCTGAACGCCATGACCGCGCGGGCCGAGTGGACGCACCGGGTGACCGTGGCGCCCGCGGCCTCGACGATGGACGCGGCGCCGGGCGGCGTCGGCTTCCTGGTGGTGCTGGCGGGCAGCGTCACCATCGCGGGGGAGACGGCGGGGCCGCGGGATACCTTCCGCATCGAGGGCAAGACCGACGTGTCTGGCGTGGACGCGCCGACGGCACTGATCCGCATCGACCCTCGCCGAGCCCGCTAGTGCGTCTCCAGCGAATATTGGCTACACGCCACGTGCTCCCGCAGAGTGCCGGCCCAAATTGCGAGCCAGACGAGGCCCGAGGGAGGCCGCACCCCGAGGCGTATGTAGGTATACGTTGAGGGCTGCGGCCGACCGAGAACGAAGTATGGCGAAGTCAAGTTGGTCCGGCACTAGCTCCCGCGCGGCGGGCGTCGCCCGTGTGCTACGCTCGGCGCCCGGATTCACGAGAGTGCCATCTCACCGCGAGGGCTCTATGCGCTACCGTCCGTTCGGCCGTACCGGCTTGCAGGTGTCCGTGGTGGGTTTCGGCTGCTGGCCCATGGCGGGCGACCGCTACGGCGCGATCGAGGACGATGAGGCCGTCAAGGCCATCCATCGCGCGCTCGATCTCGGGGTGAACTGCGTGGACACCGCGCCCGCCTATGGCGCGGGACACTCCGAGGAGGTGGTGGCCCGCGCGCTCGAGAAGCGGCGGCGCGAGGTGATCCTCGTGACCAAGTGCGGGGTGAAGGTGCCGCCCCCCGGCCAGCCCGGGCCGCTTCGTGACGCGAGCCGCGCCAACATCCTGGCCGAGATCGACGCGAGCCTGCGGCGGCTTCGCACCGACTGGGTCGACGTGCTCCTCGTGCACTGGCCGGACGCGGGCACGCCCTTCGAGGAGACCATGCACGCGCTGGAGGAGGTGGTGCGCTCCGGCCGAGTGCGCTTCGTGGGCGTATCGAACTTCACGGGCGCCATGCTCGCCGAGTGTATGCGCATCCGGAGGCTGGACGTGTCGCAGGTCGGGTATCACATGCTCGACCGACGCCAGGAGCAGGAGACCTTCCCCTACTGTGTCCAGGAAGGCATCGGCGTCATGGGCTACGGCTCCCTCGGCCACGGCCTGCTCACGGGCGCTTTCACCGCGTCGACCGCCTTCGACGCCACGCGCGACTGGCGCGGCAACGGCGTGGCCTTCGGCCAGCCCATCTTCCGTGGCGACAACTTCCGCACCAACGTGGCGATTGCCGAGCGGGTCCGGCGCGAGATCGCCCAGCCGCGCGGCGTGACGCTGAGCCAGGTCGCGCTCGCGTGGGTGCTCGGCCATCCCGCCATCAGCACAGCGCTGGTGGGGGCGCGTACGCCACGGGAGGTGGAGGCCAACAACGCAGGCGCGGAGCTCGAGCTGTCGGCGGCGGAACGCCAGACCATCGACCGGATCCTGGCGGGTGCGGCGGGGCGGGTGCGGGAGTTCACGCCGCTCTTGCCGGCTATGCAGGCGTGGGGGGAGGAGATTCCGGCGGCGCGCCCTTGACGCGTTAGGGAACTCGCCTGATCTGACACGCGTGGCGGGCGGGGCCCGTCGTCGACCGCGGGGGTGCGCAGCCAGCTCCGTCACCCGCTCGCCTGAATCGCAGCCCTGCTGGCTGCGCGCAGGACGAAGGGGTCCCACTCCGCCGGCCGCGCACCCCCACGATCGCCGCCACCCGCCCGACTCTCGTAGCGACACCGCATTGTCAGCGCGCCGGTAGCATCGTCATGGCGGCTCGGGAAGATCAATGTTGTAGCCGTCGAGCTCCGCTCCGCCTGATCGCACACCGATCGTCCACGCGGCGCTTGCCGCGGGCTCTCAGTCGACTTCTCGACGACTAAATATCGGCGAATATCTCGAGGAGGTTTCCGTCGGGATCACGGAAGAACAGCGTGCGATGGCCAAAGACCTGGTCAGTGGGCGGTGAGAGCAGATTGACGCCCTGCCGTACGAGTTCGTCGGCGCACTGATCGCGGAACCCTTGAATGCTAGTTGAAGCGAGGCACTGCCGTTGGGCGTTGGAACATCTGCTGCAGTGAGCCTTGGCCTGGCCAATGCCAAGGTGTTGTCGCCCACTCGATATTCGATCCAACCTGGCGAAAGCTCTCGTACGAGTGGAAAGCCAAGAATATCCTCGTAGAAGCGACGCATCGCTGCCATATCGCGCACGAAAATGACCGTATAGTCGATCGCCCGAATGGCTCGAAGAGCCGAGCCAGAACGCGGATTCTCTTCGTTCGACTGCTTCTGCATTCGGATGCTGGTCCACCGCCTTGCGCAGGCGACGGATGTTGGGCTTCTCCGCGCTGTGATCGGGAGCGAGGTCGAACTGATCGTCGGAGGCGGTGAGCCCGCGCGATTCCTCGATTTTGGCCGTCACCACCGCGCGCAGACGGTCGAGCCATGCCACGCTCACGTAGCCCGGCACGACGAGGAAGCCGTCCTCGAAGTAGCGCTCGCTCTCCTGCTGCGGGAGCACGAGGGGCGCGGCGGCCAGGATCTGCTCGGGCGTCACGGCTACTGCGCCAGCGCTCCGCCGTCCACCACGAGCTCGCTGCCCGTGATGTACGACGCATCGTCGGAAGCCAGATAGAGCACGGCGGACACAACCTCGGCCACCGTCCCCATACGGCGGAGCGGCACGCGTTGCAGCCGCTTCTCGATCGCGTCGCGGTCTCCCTTGAACGCGCTGTGGAACATCTCCGTGTCCACGGGGCCCGGGTGCACGGAGTTGCAGCGGATCCTGTCCTTGGCGTGCTGGCTCGCCGTCACCTTGGTGAAGATGCGGACGGCGCCCTTGCTCGCCGCGTACGCGGGCTCCTGGTGCACGGACTGGCCGATGCCCGCCACCGAGGAGATGTTCACGATGGAGCCGCCGCCCGCCCGGCGCATGGCGGGGATCGCGTGCTTCGTCCCGAGGAACACGCCCCGGGCATTGATGGCCATGACCTGGTCCCACTCGGCCACCGTGCGCTCCTCGATGGGGACGCGGGGGATGACGATGGCCGCGTTGTTGACGAGGATGTTGAGGCGACCGTGGCGGTCCACGGTGAGCTTGACCGCCTCCTGCCAGTCCGCCTCGCTCGCCACGTCCAGGTGCACGTAGGTGGCGTCGTAGCCGGCAGCGCGGATGGCCGCCTCCACCTTCTGCCCCTCCACGTCGCGCACGTCGCCGAAGACGACCTTGGCGCCTTCGCGCGCGAAGGTCTCCGCCTCCGCCGCGCCCTGTCCGCGCGCGCCACCGCTGATCAGCGCCACCTTCCCGTCGAGCTTGCCCATGGCCATCCTCCCTGTGGGTGATCCCGCGGCCAGGATTCTACGCGATCGAGCCGGGCGGCGTGTTGACAACGCGCGGGTCGCGTGCGAGATAACGCCCATGCAGGACGAGCCGACGTCGCTGCGGATCGAGGACCCTGGGGTGCGCGTGCTCTTCACGGAGTCGGCGCGCTTCCAGTCCTGGCTCGACGTGGAGGCGGCCCTCGCCCGCGCGCAGGCCGAGCTCGGCATCATTCCCGAGGCGGCGGCCCGCGAGATCGTTCGCAAGGCGAAGCTGTCCTTTCTCGACCTCTCCGCGGTCCGGGCGGGGCTGGCCAGGACCGGGCATCCGCTCGTGCCGCTCGTCTGGGAGCTCGATCGCGTCTGCGAGGGCGACGCGGGGGGCTACGTGCACTGGGGCGCCACCACCCAGAACGTGACGCAGACGGGCCAGCTCCTCCAGGTGCGCCGCGCCCATGAGATCTTCCTCCGCCAGCTCGGGGCGCTCCTGACCACGCTGGCCGATCTGGCCGACCGGACCAAGGATGTGCTGCTGCCCGGGCGCACGCACGGCCAGCACGCGGTGCCCGCCACCTTCGGCTTCAAGGTGGCGGTGTGGATCGACGAGCTCGGCCGTCACGTGGACCGCCTCCGCGCGTGCGAGCCCCGCGTGTTCGTGGCGATGCTGGGCGGAGGCGCGGGCACCCTCGCCTCCCTCGGCGAGCTCGGGCTCCGCACGCAGGAGGGGATGGCCGCGCACCTTGGCCTGGAGCCCATGCCGGTGCCCGCGCGCACCATCGGAGATCACCAGGCGGAGTACGTCACGCTCCTCGGCATGCTCGCGGCCACGGGCAGCAAGATCGGGCGCGAGATCTACACGCTCATGAAGCAGGAGTTCGGCGAGGTGGAAGAGCCGGTGCCGCCCGGCACCGTAGGCAGCAGCACCATGCCGCAGAAGCGCAATCCGAAGCTGTCGCAGGACATCATCGCCGCCGCCGCGCAGATCCGCGCCCTCGTCCCCCTGGCCCTGGAGGCGATGCAGACGGAGCATGAGGCCGACCGCACCACCAGCATCATGATGAGCCGGGCCATCGTGGGCGCCTGCGAGCTCACGGGCGACATGCTGCAGCGGCTCATCGCCCTCTTCGAGGGCCTCCAGGTCTTCCCGGAACGGATGCGGGAGAATCTCGACCTCTCGGGCGGGCTCATCATGGCCGAGGCCCTCATGCTTGAGCTCGGCCGGCAGATCGGCCGCCAGCGCGCCCACGACGCCGTCTACGACGCGGCCCAGGCCTCCGCCACGGAGTCCCGCGCCTTCCGCGAGACGCTGGCCAAGGATCCGCACGTGAGCGCAGGCCTCACTCCGGAGCAGATCGACGCGCTGCTGGATCCCGCGCGCTACACCGGGCTCTGCCGGCAATTCGCCGAGCGTGGGGCGAGGGCGGGACGCGAGATGGCGGCGGCCCTGCGGGCGCGCATCGACCGCCGCCGCGTCAGCGGGAGCTGAGGCAGAGCGCGCGCAGCTCTTCGAGATGCGCGGCGTCGTGACGGCCGGGGCCGAGCACGATGTCGTCGTAACCCCACTCGCGGAGCCGGTGCAGCCGCTCGCGGGCTACCTCGGGCGGGCACTTGAGATCGCAGGGATCACCCGGGCCCTCAGGGCTTGCGGCCGCGCTCGCCAGATCCACGCGCACGTTGGTGACCACGGCGCGCTTGCCCCCGAGATCGCGGAAGCGCTTGATGCCGTCTCGCAGCGCGCCCCAGCTGCTCCGTGCGCCGGAGCCGATCCAGCCGTCGAACTCGCGCGCGGCGCGCTCGATCCACTTCGAGCTGGCCCAGGAGCCGATGAGCACGGGTGGTCCTCCGTGCACGGCGGGCCACACGGGCGCCAGGGAAGCGTCCTCCACGCTCTCATCGACCCAGAGGCGCCGCATGATGGTGAGCGACTCGGCGAGCCGCCGGAAGCGCGAGTCGAAGTCCTGGCCGAGGGCGGCGAAGTCGGCGGCGGTGGAGCCAGCGCCTACCCCGAAGCGGAGGCGTCCGCCGGACACCAGATGGGTGGTGAGCACCCGCTGCGCCAACTCCACGGGATGGCGCAGCGGCACCTGGAACACGCCCGTGCCCAGCTCGATGCCGTGGGTGACGGTGGCGGCCACGACCAGGGCCATGAGCGGATCGGGGCGAAGGGTGCCTCGCCCGACGGAGTCGAAGGTCCACGCGCTCTCGAAGCCGGCCGCCTCGATGCTGCGCGCGGCGTCGGAGAGGCTGGCGGCGCCGAAGGGCGGGCCGCCGCCGAGGCCGGTGGGAAGCGAGATGCCGAATCTGGCCATGGCGTACGGCGGCCACCATAGCACAGCAATTGGCCGCCTCGGTGCGGGCCGAACCGGCGTACCTCGTGGCGCCGGCTACCGGCAGGTGCGATCGACGGCGGGCGGCGCCCCTGCCCAACGACGACTGGGCGAACATCGTGCCCCACCGGTGCGACGCGTAGGCCTCGACGACCGAGCCGGCTATTCCGCCCAGGGCGAAGAGGGAGGCGACGATGGTGATGACGATGGCGGCATGGCTGAGGACGACCTCTCGCCGAAGTTGCACCGAGCGAGCACGCATGGTTCCGATCAAGCGATCTCCTTTTCAAGACGGAGTCTGGTTCTGGTGGAACTTCGACAGAAGTGTCGGAGAGAGAACCCGGGGCTACTGAGCTTCCATCGTCCGTGACACCGTCGACAGAGACTGATCCAGCATCCTCTGTGCCATCGACGGTGCGCTCCCGGTCAGATCTCTAACCAGGCGATTCACCGACGCCACTTCACGTCGTCGCCGTTAGGCGGCGATGCGGGCCATCCATGCAGACGCTTCGCTGTCATCTTGTTGACGGTCTGGCCACGATCCGAACGGCGGTTCCTAAGCAAGGTTGATGCAAGACTTCGATGCGCGTGATTTTCAAGGCGCGACCATCGGGTGGCTGGTGCAGACGGCGGCCGGATGACAAGTATCTCGACGGTTCCCTCGTGCTTCGGGGCACGCGAACCGGTGTTACTGTCTCTCATGCTCCAACACGATCCGAGCTCGAGCGCCGTCGCCGCGATGCCGCGATCTCGCTCCGACCGCATCCTCGTCTGGATGTGTGTGTTGATCGCCGTCAACCAGCTCGGCTTCGGCGGGATCGTGCCGGCGCTTGCCCTGTACGCACGCTCGTTCGGCGTGTCGCAGTCTGCGATCGGCGTGGCCATCGCGTGCTATGGCCTGGCCCGCTTCCTCGTAGCCATGCCCGCGGGCCAGCTCGCCGACGTGCTGGGCCGCCGTCCCGCCCTCGCCCTGGGCGGCCTGGTGACGGCGGCGGGCAATCTGCTCTGCGCCTACGCGCCCTCCTTCGCGGTGCTCGTGGGCGCGCGATTCGTGGCGGGGGCGGGGGCGGCGCTGGTTCTGATCTCCGGCCAGATCGTGCTCGCGGACATCACCACGCGCGCGCGGCGCGGCCGGACCATGGCCATCTATCAGGGCGTGTTCCTCTTCGCGGTGAGCATCGGCCCGCTCCCCGGAGGTCTCCTCGCCGAGCACTACGGCCTGCGCGCTCCCTTCCTCGCCTACGCGGTGGCCGGCGTGGTGGCGGCCGCGGTGGCCTGGACGTGCATTCCCGAGACGAGGCCCCGCCGAGGCGCAGGAGACGCCGGCGCGCTCGCGGCGCCGGGCTTCGCCGCGCAGGTGCGCATCCTCACCGCGCATGCCGGCTTCATGCTGGTGAGCCTGGTCAGCTTCATGAACGCGGTGGCCCGCACGGGCGGCCTCTTCAACGTGATCCCCGTGCTCGCCCACGATCGGCTCGCCCTCAGCACGGATCGCATCGGGCTCGGCCTTGCCCTGGCCAGCGTGGTGGGGCTCGTCGTGATCTATCCCTCCGGCGTGCTCGTGGACCGCTACGGGCGCAAGTTCGTCATCGTGCCCGCGACCATCCTCGCCGGTCTGTCCCTCCTGCTCTTCCTCCTCGCCTCGTCGTACACGTGGTTCCTCGCCGGCTGCGTGATGTGGAGCGTGGCCTCAGGAGTGGGCGGCGCTGCCCCCGCCGCCTACGCGGCCGACGTGGCGCCGTCGGGGATGAACGCGGCGGCCATGAGTGCCTTCCGCATGCTGGCCGATCTCGGCTACGTCGTCGGGCCGATCGCCCTCGGTCTCGCCGCCGACCTCGCGGGGGCGGACGTGACCCTGGGCGGCACCGCGCTGCTCCTTACGGCCACCGCGCTCCTCTTCGCCCGTTTCGCTCCGGAGTCGCACCGCGCGTAGCCTCGCCGCGCTGCCTCCGGCTCGACTTCGAGGGTACGATCGATGAAGGGGAAGGACGCGCGACATGTCGAGACGGGCCGAGGGCACCAAGAGGAACCTGAAGGCGCGGGCCTGGCTCGCGCTTGCCGTGCTCGCGGTGGTGATGGCTCTCCTGCTCTTCGTTTCAGCGGGGACGGCTCACTACTGGCAGGCCTGGGTGTACCTGGCCCTCTTCACCGGCGCCTCCGCCCTCACCACGCTCTTTCTCGTGAGACACGACCCCACGCTGCTCGAGCGCCGGATGAAGGGGGGACCGACGGCGGAGAAGCGGCTGGCGCAGAAGGTCATCATGCTCTTCACCTCCCTCGGCTTCATCGCGCTCCTGGCCGTGCCGGCGCTTGGCCATCGCTACGGATGGACGGTGGTGCCGCCGAGCGCCGTAGTGGCGGGCGACGCGCTCGTGCTGATCGGATTCCTGCTCATCGCTCGCGTTTACCGGGAGAACAGCTTCAGCTCGGCGACCATCCAGGTCGTAGAGAGCCAGCGGGTGATCTCGACCGGCCCCTACGCCATCGTTCGCCATCCCATGTACGCCAGCGCCTTCCTCTATCTCGTCGGCACCCCGCTCGCCCTCGGCTCGTACTGGGGGCTCGTGCCCATCGTGGCCATGGTGCCGTTCCTGATCTGGCGGCTTCTCGACGAGGAGCGCTTCCTGAGGGGGCATCTTCCGGGCTATGCCGACTACCAGGGGCGCGTCCGCCATCGGCTGGTGCCCTTCGTGTGGTGATCGAGCCGGCGCTCGAGGGCAGGCGCCCAAGCCCGTGAACATTCGTGACAGCTACGATTCCGCCGCGCGGGCATACGCCGACCATCTGGCATCGGAGCTCTCGGGCAAGCCGCTCGACCGCCATCTCCTCAACCGGTTCGCCGAGACGGCGCGCGGTCGCGGTCTCGTGGCCGACCTCGGATGCGGCCCTGGCCACGTCGCGCGATACCTGCACGACCAGGGCGTGACCGTGGTCGGGATCGACCTGTCGCCCGAGATGATCGAGCAGGCGCGACGGCTCAACCCTGGCCTCGACTTCAGGGTGGGGGACATGCGGAAGCTGAGCCTGCCCGATGCCAGTCTCGCCGGGGCGATCGCCTTCTATTCGATCGTGCACTTCGAGCCCGGCGAGCTCGCCGCCGTCATGGCCGAGCTCCGGCGGGCGCTAGCTGAAGGCGGGCTCGCCCTGATCGCCTTTCACGTGGGCCATGACGTGGTGCACGTGAACGAGCTCTTCGGAGCGCGGGTCAACCTCGACTTTCGCTTTCACGCTCCCGGCGATGTTGTCGACGCGCTCCGGAGCGCTCGGCTCGCCGTGATCGAGCAGGTGGAGCGCGAGCCCTACGAGGGCGCCGAGTACCCGAGTCGGCGCTGCTACGTCCTCGCCCGCGCCGTCTAGCCTGGACTATTCACGAGTGCCGCACGTGCGATCGGGGCGGGTGGCGGCGGGGGCGGGGGAGCGCTGCGGCGGAGTGGGACCCCCGAAGCCTGTGCGCCGCCCGGAGAGCGGCGATTCAGGCGAGTGGGTGACGCAGCTGGAGCGCTCCTCCGCCCCTGCCGCCGAGACGCACGCGCGCCTGCTCGAGATGGTGCGCCAGGTCGGCGCGCCGCCGGCCCGGCCCATCCCGTAGACGCCTCGCTCAGGTCCGGTTCAGCAGGTACACGCCCGCCGCGATGACGAGGCCGCACACCACGACCGCGGGCGTGATGGGCTCGCCGAGGACGGCCCAGGCGAATAGCGCGGCGAGCACGGGGGTGAGATAGGAATACGCGGCGGCCGCCCCCGCCGTGGTCCGCTGCAGGCCGTACGAGAAGAGCTGGTTGGACCCGATGGTGACCACGAGGGCCATGGACACCACGAGGATCCAGGCGAGCGCGCTCATGTGCGCGGCCTCGCGCCCGACGGTGGCCGCCGACGTGGGGCCGGTGGCTACGAGGAGCACCACGGTGCCCACGAGGGTGGCGTGCACGGTGACGATGGTCACGCGATGCCGCCGCAGGAGATCCTTGAAGCACAGGATGTAGCCGACCCATGCCAGCGAGTTGGCGACCATGAAGGCGATGCCGAGCGCGTGGTGGTCGCCGTTCACGCCGGGCTGGCGCCCCACGAGCACGAGGGCGGCGGTGCCGGCGAGGGCGAGGACCAGTCCCGCGAGCTGACCTCGCGTGGGCTGCTCGCCCAGGAAGACGGCGCCCAGGAGAAGGACCCACGCGGGCTCCGTCATGCGCACGAGGGCCGTGTTGGCCACCGAGGTGTACGTGAGCGCCCAGTACAGGGTGAGGCTGAAGACGGGCACGAGGGCCACGCCCGCGCCCGCGAGGAGCGGCCACTCGCGCCGCGAGTAGCCGGGGGCGCGGTTCCAGGTGGCGAAGGCGAAGGGGACGTAGAAGAGCGCGGCGAAGAGGAAGCGGAGCCAGGTCAGGGTGAGGGGCGAGATCTCCCGCAGCGCGATCTTGACCATGACGGAATTGGAGGCCCAGATCAGGATGGCCAGCAGCAGGGCGGCGGCGGCCGTCACAGCGTCTGCTTGTACGCGCGACCGCCCTTCATGATCAGATGCAGGTTGTCCTGGTTCTGGAAGACGCGGAGGTCCTCGAGGGGATTGCCCTTCACCACGATGAGATCCGCGTACTTCCCCGGCTCCACCGAGCCGATGCAATCCTCCATGCGGAGGATCTCCGCGTTGACGCGGGTGGCGGAGAGCAGCACCTCCATGGGCTTCATCACCTGGGCCTTCAGCTCGAGCTCGACGGCACGCTGGGCCTGCATGTCCCCGAGGAGATCGGAGCCCGAGCCGATCTTGCAGCCGGCGCGATAGGCCCGGGTCAGCCCCTCCACGGAGAGCTCGCGCGCCATGTTGATCTTCTGGAGCTGGTGCTCGCCCACGCCGAAGCTCTTGCCCTCGCGCCAGATCGCCTCGTAGGTGACCATGGTCGGCACGAGATAGGCGCCCGCCCGCTCGATCTCGCGCGCCCCCGCCTCGTCGAGCAAGTTGCCGTGCTCGATGCAGCGCACGCCCGCCTGGATGGCCATGCGAATGGCCGAGCTCGAGTAGGCGTGGGCGAGGACGTACTTGCCGACGGCGCGCGCTTCCTCCACGGCGGCCCGCATCTCCTCCACCGTGTACTGCGTGGTGTCGAGCTCGTCGGAGGGGGACATCGCCCCGCCCGACGCCATGATCTTGATCTGGTCCACGTCGTGGCGGAGCTGCTCCCGCGCCGCCTTGCGCACCTCGTGGGGGCCGTCGGCGATCACGCCGACCATGCCCAGGCAGCACTCGACGGGCTCGATCCACTCCGCGCGGCGTCGCTTGTCCCCGTGCCCGCCCGTCTGGGAGAGGACGCGTCCGGACACGAGCAGGCGCGGGCCCGGGTAGAGCCCGCTCGCCACCGCCTCCCGGAAGCCGTAGTCGGCGCCCCCCGCGTCGCGCACGGTGGTGAAGCCTTGCTGGAGGGCCTGCTCGATGCGGCGGAGCGTCTTGGCCGCGATGAGGCTGGGAGGATGGTGACGATGCTGCTCGGCGATGTTGCCCTCCACCGCGCACATGTGCACGTGGGCGTCGGTGAGGCCGGGCATGAGGGTGCGCCCCTTGAGATCGAGTGTCTCCACTGGGCCGCGCAGCGGACCCACCGTGCCCGAGGCGATCACGTCCTTGATCCGCTCGCCCTCCAGCACCACCGCGGCGCCCTCAACGGGCTCGCGGCCGGTGCAGTCGATGAGGAAGGCGTTGGTCAGGACGGTGAGGGAAATGGCCGAGCCCTCAGCGCTTGGCGATCTTGGCTTCGTACATCCACACCTTCTCGTCGGCGCGCGGCGACCAGTCGATCCAGTTCGCCACCCCGTACAGATCGTGCTGCTGCCAGAGAAAGACCCACGGGACCTCACTGACGACCATCTGCTGGATCTCCGCCCACGCTTCCAGCCGCTTCTTGGGATCCACGAAGGTGACGGCGGTGGCGATCTTGTCCTCGAGCGCCTTGTTGCCCCCGTAGGAAGAATAGGTCATGGAACCCTGGAAGAGCTGCTCGATGGTGCCCTGAGCGTCGAGGGCCGGCCCCCAGCCGAGGAAGAACATGTCGCCCGTCTTGCGGTTCTTGATCTTGTCGAGGTGCGTGCCCCACTCGTTGACCACCACGTTGACGGTGATGCCGATGCGCCCGAGCTGGGCGGCGATGGCCTGCGAGATGTCCTTGTCGAGCGGGTAGCGGCCCGACGGCGTGTCGAGGGTGAGGGTGAGCTTGCCGGGATCGATGTTGGCGGCCTTGAGGAGGACCTGGGCGTGCTTCACGTCGTACTTGAGGCACTGCACCTTGGGCGAGAAGTCCACGTTGATAGGGGAGAGCGGTCCGCACATCTTGGAGGCGCGGCCCCGCAGCACCTGCGAGATCAGCTCGTCCACGTTGATGGCATGCGCAATGGCCTGGCGCACGCGGATGTCCTGCATGGGCCCGGGGTTGAGGGTGACGAGGGCGAGATAGTTGATGCGCGAGGACACCGTGGCGCGCACGGTGGCCTTGCCGCTCCTGTCCACCAGGTCCACCGCGTGCGGGGGCACGTCCTTCATGATGTCGATCTCCCCCGCCATGAGCGCGGCGAGCCGCGCGCTGAACTCCGGAATGAAGCGGAAGGTCACCTTCTTGATCTCCGCCTTGCCCTTCCAGTAGTCGTCGTTGCGCACCACCACGAGCTTCTCGTCGCGCACCCACTCCCCGAACTTGTAGGGCCCGGTGCCCACCGGCTTGGCGAGCAGCCCCTGCGGGCCGCCGCTCTTGAGGGCTTTGGGCGGCATGATCAGCACGTCGCCCAGGGAGATGCGATCGATGAGCCCCGGCCACGGCTTTTCCGTGATGAAGCGCACGGTCTGCGGATCGACGATCTGGACCTCCTTCACCAGGGTCCACCGCGGGGCGTAGTGCGTCTTGTTGGCGGGATCCTTCAGATAGTCCATGGTCGCCTTGACGGCGGTGGCGTCGAAGGGCTCTCCGTTGTGGAACTTGACCCCCGTGCGGAGGGCGAACTCCCAGGTGGTGGGGTCCACCACCTTCCAGGAGGTGGCGAGCATGGGGATGGGCTTGTAGGTCTTGGGATCCCGGTCCACCAGCCGGTCGTACATGTGCTCCAGCATGTTGTTCGTGGTCCAGTCCACGATGGTGTTGGGCAGCAGTGTCCGCGGCTCGGCGGCGAAGGCGACGACCACCTCCTCCGCCTTGGCCCGATCCTGGGCGAAAGCGGGCCGCGCCAGGGCCAGGATCACCGCGAGCACCGTGAGAGCTTTCAACGATCGCATCAACCCTTCCTCCTCGTGCCTAGAGTGTCTTGACGTATCGACGCATAGGCTCGTCGTGTCGGTAGCCCGACGCGGCCAGCGCATTCCAGAAGTCCACGGCCCAGGGATGGTCGCCGTCGACCAGGGCCGTGAAGCGCCGGGCGCCCAGGCGAGAGAGCGACCGATCGGCCTCGGCGACCAGCGATCGGGCGAGGCCCCGTCGCCGAAAACCGGGAGCCACCGCCAGCCGATAGATATTACCCCGCCAGCCGTCCCACGCGCCAATGACCGTGCCCGCGAGGCGCCCTTCCGCTAGGGCGACCAGGACCACGGCGTGCGGAGTCTGGAGGAGCCTCTGCACCGCGTCGCGGTCGTCGGTGGCGCTCGGGGTCGCCTCCGCCTCCCGCCAGAAGGCGAGGATCTGGTCGATCTCGTCGAGACGGGCGGGGCGGATGGGGACGCTCGCGGCCATCCCTAGACCCGGAACTTGGGATCGAGGATGTCGCGCAGCCAGTCGCCCACCAGGTTCACGCCGAGCGCGGTGAGGGCAAGGGCGGCTCCGGGAAAGGCGGCGAGCCACCACGCCACGTAGAGGAAGTCGCGGCTCTCCGAGAGCATGCTGCCCCACGCCGGCGTCGGCGGCTGCACCCCGAAGCCGAGGAAGGAGATGGCCGCCTCCGCCACGATGAACTGGGAGAACTGGAGGCTCGCCACGATGATGATGGACGGCGCCACGTTGGGCAGCACGTGGCGGAAGAGGATGCGTGGGCGCCCCGTGCCGAGCGCGGCCGCCGCCTGCACGAAATCGCGCTGCTTCACCGAGAGCACCTCGCCACGCACCACCCGAGCATAGACGACCCAGCCCGCCGCCGCCAGGCTCACGATGATGTTCCGGAGGCCGAGGCCCACGATGGCGTTGATGGTCAGCGCGAGGAGGATGAAGGGGAAGGAGAGCTGCACGTCACACAGGCGCATGAGCGCGTTGCCCGGCCAGCCGCCGAAGAAGCCGGCGAGGAGACCGAGGAGGCCGCCCACCAGCGCGGTGAGGAGCACGGTGCAGAGCCCGATGAAGAGGGCCACCCGCGCGCCGTACAGCACGCGCGAGAGGGTATCGCGTCCGAGCTGGTCGGTGCCCAGTGGGTGCCCCGGCGTGCCGGGCGGCTTGAGGCCCTGGGAGAAATCGCCCTTCACGGGATCGTGGGGCGACAGCACGGGCGCGGCCACGGCGGCGATCACCGCGAGGACGGCGAGGGTGAGCCCGAGGAAGCCGAGCCCGTTGCGCCGGAGCGAGACCGTTCTCACGCGGCGGCCTCGCGGCGCGTGCGCGGGTCGAGCCAGCCGTACAGGAGATCGACGACGAGGTTGATCAGGGTGTAGGTGACGGAGATGACGAACACCGCGGCGAGGACCACGGGGAAGTCGCGATTGAGAAGGGCCTGCACGGTGAGCCGGCCGAGGCCGGGCCACGCGAAGATGGTCTCGGTGATGACGGCACCCCCCAGGAGCTGCCCGGTCTCCAGGCCGGCGAGGGTGACGATGGGAATGGCCGAGTTCTTGAGGGTGTGCTTGCCGATCACGATCCACTCCCCGAGCCCCTTGGCCCGCGCGGTGAGCACGAACTCCTCGTTGAGGGTGTCGAGCACGGAGGAGCGGGTGAGGCGCGCGATGCGCGCGGCGTAGAACGAGGCGAGCACCACGCACGGCATGACGAAGTTGGCGGGACCGTCCATGCCGCCCGTGGGCAGCCAGTGCAGGCGCACGGAGAAGAAGTAGATGAGCATGAGCCCCAGCCAGAATCCGGGGATGGCCTGGCCGAGCACGGCCGCCCCCATGCCGAGATAGTCGAAGAGGGTGCCGCGCCGGGTGGCGGAGAGGACGCCGAGGGGAATGGCCACGAGGAAGGTGAGGAGGAGCGCGGTCGCTCCCAGCTCGAGGGTGGCGGGCAGGCGCTCGAGCACGAGGCGGAGGGCGTCGCGCCGGTAGCGCAGCGACTCGCCGAAGTCCCCGCGCGCGGCGTTGGCCACGAAGCGCGAGTACTGCACGGCGAGGGGATCGTTGAAGCCCAGGCGCTGGCGGGTCTCGGTGATGTCCTTGGCCTGGATGTCCATGGGCAGGAAGAGGAGCACGGGATCGCCGGACAGGCGCACGAGGAAGAACACCACGGTGAGGGAGAGGAACACCACGAGGGCCGTCTGGCCCAGGCGGGAGAGGAGGTAGCCGCGCATCCCGACGAGTGTACCCGAAGAGCCCCGGGGTCACCGCCACCGTCGTGCGATTGACATATGACCACCGCTGATGGTCACATGACCTCTATCCATGGTCATCAAAAGCTCGAGCCCCTTCGGGAGCAGCACGCGCACGCGCGTCTTGCTCTCCCTCTCCCTCCTCGGGGAGAGCTACGCTCGCGAGCTCGCCCGCGTCCTCCGTGCCCCGCTCTCAGGGGTGCAGAAGGCCCTGCGGAGTCTCGAGCTGGACGGCCTGGTGGCGGGCCGGCCCGTCGGCCGTACCCGGGTCTTCCAGCTTGATCCACGCTATTTCGCCCGCGACGCCCTCAAGGTCTTCCTCCAACGCCTCGCCGAGCCAGAGACGGCCCTGCGCAGCCAGGTCGCGACCCTCCGCCGCCGCCCGCGCCGCACCGGCAAGCCCCTGTGAAGCTGTCAGGGCGGTCCAGCCTCGCCGCGGTGGCGGCCGCGGTCGCGGCCGGCCTTCGCGAACATGGGATCCAGGCCGTCCTCACGGGGGGCGCGTGCGCGTCACTCTACAGCGCCGGCGCCTACCACTCCCGGGATCTCGATTTCGTGGTGATCGGAGGCGTCTCCCAGGCCCGGATGGATTCCGCCATGGCCATGGCGGGGTTCGTGCGGCGAGGGGACCGCTATGTTCATCCACGCGCCCGCTTCTACGTGGAGTTCCCTCGAGGACCCCTGGCGATCGGGGGAGATCACCGCGTCCGTCCCGTCGTGCGGATCACCGCATACGGGCGGATCCGGATGCTGTCGGCCACGGACTCTTGCCGCGACCGGCTGGCCGCATTCTATCACTGGGGCGATCGACAAAGCCTCACCGTGGCGGCCTGGATCGCCAGCCGGCACCGGGTGGGCATGGCGAGGCTTCGCCGTTGGAGCGAAGCGGAGGGGGCCGCCGATCGGTTCCGGGAGTTTGTGATGGAGAGGCAGCAGATCCGGCGGCGGTCCACCTCGCGCCGTCGCCCGCGGCGAGCCCCCTAGCCTGGATTATTCACGAACGCGGAACGCCAGGCGGATCGGGGCCCGTCGTCGGGGGCGGGGGAGCGCTCCTGCTGCGTCACCCACTCGACACCACCCGCCCCGATCGCACGTGCGGCACTCGTGAATAATCCAGGCTAGCCGCCGGCCATGGCGCCGATGATGAGCAAGGGCTCGGCACCTCTGGCCACCGCGTCGGGCAGCCGGGCATCCGGCGATTCGTTGGACAGATCCTCCTCGCAAGCGAAGAAGCGGAGGAAGGCCCGGCGCTCCCCCGTCTCGTGGTCGCGGATCGTCCCCCGCAGCATGGGATAGGCGGCCTCGAGGGCATCGAGCACCGAGCGCTGGGTCACCTCGCCGTCCACGTCGAGCTTGACCTCGCCGTCGACACGAGCGAGCGTACGCAGATGTGCGGGCAGGGTGACGCGGATGATCATGGCAGCGTCTGCACTTCCACCGCGACCACCGAGGGGAGATCCCGCACGATGGGCGCCCAGCTGTCCCCGGAGTTGGCGGAGACGTAGACCTGTCCGCCCGTGGTACCGAAGTAGACGCCGCACGGATCGAGGGAGTCCACGGCCATGGCATCGCGGAGCACGTTGACATAGCAGTCGCGCTGAGGCAGCCCCTTGGTCAGGGCCTCCCACTCGTGGCCGCCCGTGCGGCTCCGGTACACGCGCAGCTTCCCCTCGGGCGGATAGTGCTCGGAGTCGCTCTTGATCGGCACCACGTAGATGGTCTCCGGCTCGTGGGCGTGCACGTCGATGGGGAAGCCGAAGTCCGTGGGCAGGTTCCCGCTCGTCTCGCGCCACGACTCGCCGGCATCGTCGCTGCGCATGACGTCCCAGTGCTTCTGCATGAAGAGCACGCCGGGCCGCGAGGGATGCAAGGCGAGACGATGCACGCAGTGCCCCACCTCCGCGGTCGGATTTGGGATCTGCTCCGAGCGGAGACCGCGGTTGATGGGCTTCCACGTCTTGCCCGCGTCGTCGCTCCGGAAGGCCCCCGCCGCTGAGATGGCGACGTAGATCCGCTCCGGGTTGCTCGGGTCGAGGAGAATGGTGTGCAGGCACATGCCGCCCGCGCCCGGCTGCCACACGGAGGCGGACGGATGGTTGCGCAGCCCCGGGAGCTCCTGCCAGCTCTGCCCGCCGTCGCTCGACCGGAAGAGGGCAGCGTCCTCGACGCCGGCATAGACGGTGTCCGGATCGTTGAGGGACGGCTCGAGATGCCACACGCGCGCGAACTCCCAGGGGTGCGGCGTGTTGTCGTACCAGAGGTGCGTGCCGGTGGGACCGTCGTACGCGAACTTGTTACCCACCGGCTCCCAGGTCTGGCCGCCGTCGCGGGAGCGCTGGATCACCTGCCCGAACCAGCCGCTCGACTGCGAGGCATAGATGCGGTTCGGATCGGCGGGGGAGGCCTTCACATGGTAGATCTCCCAGCCTCCGAAATGGGGCCCGTTGACGTCCCAGGTCTCACGCTTGCCGTCAGAGGTGAGGACGAACGCACCCTTGCGCGTGCCCACCAGCACCCGTACCCTGCTCATCCGTCACTCCTTCCCGGGCTTGCGCCCGCCGTGGTCTCGGTGTCGGCCTTCATCTCGTAGTCGAACGGCCCTGCGTGTAATCGACAGCGGGGGTGAGACCGTCTAAAGATTGAATGCGCTGCGGCTCCCCGGGGGCAACCGCGCGGTACCCGACAAATGGTCACTCATTCCGGGGACTTCTGCAATCGTTACAGGACGGTAACCGAAGGTTTGTTTGACGTCCCGCCGCGCCGTGCTATAAAGAGCATTCACCGGCTCCCAGCAGCAGACGCGAGCCCCGGTACGGCCAAGCGGATCGGCCGACCTGTCTTCATGATCAGGTAGGCGTATGAGCGACCTCGTATCTTCGCAGAGCCTGGAGACGCCGGCCCACCGCTCTGCGCGCTGGCCCAAGGTGGTCGGTGTCGTCGTCCTTGTCCTGGGCGGCCTCGCCTCGCTCGTCTATCACGAGCTGCGCACCTCGGCCATCCAGTCCTGGCTCCTCTCGCGCTACGCGGCGCGCCTGTCCTACGAGGTGAAGCCGGGACCGAGCGCGAGCATCGCGTTCCCGCGCGGCGGACCCTTCGACACGCAGCGCGGCTATCCACGGCTCGACGATTTCCGTCGGCGCCTGGAGTCCGCGGGCTACACCGTGGCCGAGCAGGCGCGGCAGAGCGCGGGGATGGTGCGCTTCGTGCGGTGGGGCGTGACGCCGCCCTATCGCGAGCCCGCGGTGGCGGGACTGGTCATCCGCGACTATACGGGCGTGCCGCTGTACGACGCGCGGCCGCGTGACGCCCTCTTCGCGAGCTTCGACGACGTGCCCGCCCTCATCGTGAGCACGTTGCTCTTCCTCGAGAATCGCGAGCTGACCAATCCCACCGATCCCGGCAGCAATCCCGCCATCGACTGGGGACGGCTGGGCAAGGCGAGCGGCCTGTACGTGGCGCGCGGGGTGGGGCTGCCCGTGCGCTCCGAGGGCGGGAGCACCCTCGCCGTGCAGATCGAGAAGTACCGCCACTCGCAGAGCGGCCGCACCGCCTCGCCGCTCGACAAGCTCCGCCAGCTCGCCGCGGCGAGCCTGCGCGCATATCGTGACGGCCCCGACAGCACGGCGAGCCGCCGCGAGATCGTGCTCGACTACCTCAACACCATGCCGCTCGCCGCCGCGCCCGGCTACGGCGAGGTGCACGGCCTGGGGAACGGGCTCCGGGCCTGGTTCGACCTCGATCTCGACGTGGTGGAGGACGCGCTGAACGCGCCCGGGGCCGGCCCCAGCAAGGCCGCCGCCTACAAGCACGTGCTGGCCCTCCTCTATGCGGTGCGCGCGCCCACGCGCTATCTCGTCGAGGAGCCGGCGACGCTCGAGAAGAAGATCACCGCCTACGGCGATCTCCTCCTCAAGGCGGGGGTGATCGATCGCGAGCTCTATCGCGAGCTGCGCGAGACGTCACTCCGCTTCGGAGGGCGCGTCGACCAGCCGCCCATCGACTTCTCGGAACGCCGCGCTCCCAATGCCATCCGCGAGGACGTGCGGCGCATCCTCGGCGTCCGGAGCCCCTACGAGATGGACCGGCTCCATCTCGAGATCGACAGCACCATCGACGGCGAGCTGCAGGATTCGGCGACCCGGCTCTTCCGCCGGCTCGGGGACAAGGCCTTCGTGGACGCGCGCGGCCTCCGCGCCGAGCATCTCCTCCTCACCGGCGATCCGAGCCGCGTGGTGTACAGCCTCCTCCTCTTCGAGCGGACGCCGGCGGGCAATCTCCTGCGCGTGCAGGCCGACAACCTCGACCGACCGTTCGACATCAACTCGGGCATGAAGATGGAGCTTGGCAGCACGGCCAAGCTCCGGACCCTCGCCCATTACCTCGAGGTGATGGAAAGCCTCCACGCCGAGCTCGCCCCCCTCGATGCCGAGGCCCTGGACCGACGCGCCGCGGAGACGCGCGACCGCGATCCGCTCACCCGCTGGGCGGCAGAGACGCTGCGCAAGACGCCGGGCCTCGGCCTCGAGGCCTTCCTCGCCCAGGCCCTCGACCGGACCTATCCCGCGCATCCCTGGGAGGCCTTCTTCACGGGCGGGGGCGTGCACAGCTTCGAGAACTTCGAGCCCGAGGACAACCGGCGCATCCCCCCCGTGCACGAGGCGCTCGCGCATTCGACCAACCTCGTGTTCATCCGGCTCATGCGCGACCTCGTGCGCTATCACGAGGCGCGCCTGCCCTACGACGCGCAGGCCGTGCTCGCCGACCCCGATCATCCGGAGCGGCGGCGCATGCTCGAGGAGATGGCGGACAAGGAGTCGCGGCAGTACCTGGCGCGCGCCTACGCGAAGTATCAGGGGCTCGAGTCGAGCCTCGTGCTCAAGCGCCTCCTCGGCGAGCGCGTGCACTCGCCCCGTCACGTGGCCATCGTCTTCTTCGCCTGGAATCCCGGGGGCGACGGCGAGGCGCTCCAGCGCTGGTCTGACGCGCAGGGCTATCCCGTGCCCGCCGAGGACGTGGCCAAGCTCGTGCGCGCCTACGGCAATCCCAAGCTCACCCTCCTCGACTATGGCTATCTCGTGGGGCGGCATCCGCTCGACCTGTGGGTGGCAGGAGAGCTGAGCCGCACGCCCGCTCTCGGCTGGGACGACCTGATGGCCAAGAGCGGCGGCCCGCGCGAGCTCGCCTCGAACTGGCTCCTCCAGGCGCGCCAGAAGCATCCCCAGGACCTGCGCGTGCGCATCCAGATGGAGCAGGACGCCTTCGCGCGCATGACGCCCTCGTGGCGCCGGCTGGGCTTCCCCTTCGAGCAGCTCGTGCCCTCGTACGCCACGGCCATCGGCAGCTCCGCGGATCGCCCCGCCGCCCTCGCCGAGCTGATGGGCATCATCGCCAACGACGGCGTGCGCCGGCCCACCACGTCCATCCAGTCGCTCCGCTTTGCCGCGGACACGCCGTATCACACGGTGTTCGCGCCGAAGTCGGGCGACGGCGAGCGCGTGATGTCCGTGGCGGTGGCGCGCGCCCTGCGCAAGGCGCTCGCCGAGGTGGTGGAGGCGGGCACCGCCCGCCGCGTCGCCGGCGCCTTCCAGGGGCCGGGCGGCAAGCCGATCGTGGTGGGCGGCAAGACGGGCTCGGGCGACAACCGCTTCGACACCTTCGCGGGACGCGGGCGGCTCATCTCCTCGCGCCCCGTGAGCCGCACGGCCGCCTTCGTCTTCTACATCGGCGACCGCTACTTCGGCATCGCCACCGCGTCGATCACGGGCAAGGCGGCGGGGCAGTACCAGTTCACCAGCGCACTGCCCGTGACCGTGCTGCGCTTCCTCGCGCCCGAGATCAACGCCCGCGTCTCACGCGGCGTGGTGGCGCGGACGCCTACGCCCGCCCTCACCGCGCAGGCCCAGGAACGCATCAGCCGCTAGTCACGCTCCGCCGTCGCTCTCCCGACTGCTTGTCGAAGACGTGCCAGCGCCGGAAAGTCATCCCTACGGCTGCGCCGCGGCCGAGCCGAGGGTCGTCCGCGGCATAGGCGTGCAC
>JBKOVG010000252.1:0-7737 GCA_046723845.1 Candidatus Methylomirabilota bacterium
TCAACGAGGAGCTCCAGTCCACCAACGAGGAACTCGAGACCTCGAAGGAAGAGCTCCAATCGCTCAACGAGGAGCTGGGCACCGTGAACGCCCAGCTCCAGACCAAGATCGACGAGGTCGAGAGGGCCAGCGACGACCTCAATAATCTGCTGACCAGCACGAACATCGCCACCGTTTTTCTCGATCCCCAGCTCCGCATCCGCCGGTTCACGCCGGCCGCCATCCGGCTCTTCACCCTGATCCCTTCCGACGTCGGTCGGCCCCTCTCTGACATCGCGCAGAAGTTTGCCGACCCGAAACTGCTCGACGACGCGCAGGCGGTGCTCCAGCACCTGACGCCCCGTCAGTTCGAGGTGCAGGCACAGGATGGCCGTCGGTACTTCCGTCAGGTCCTCCCGTATCGCACGCAAGACAACCGGATCGAGGGAGTGGTGCTCACCTTTTCGGATGTGGCCGCCGACGCCCTGTTCGCGGCGCGGTCCGAGCTCGAGGGAGCGCTGCGGGGTCTGCAGGCGATTCTCGACAATGCCGTCGATGCGATCATCACGATCGACGCGCCGGGCACTGTGCTCTCGTTCAACCGGGGCGCCGAACGCATGTTCGGGTACAAGGCCGCGGAGGTGACGGGCAAGAACATGCGCATGCTCATGCTCTCCCCGCACGGGATAGGGCACGACGGGCACCCGCGCCGGCACCGCGAGACGGATGCGGCGCGAATCATCGGGATCGGCCGCGAGGTCGAGGGCCGTCGGAAGGACGGGACGACCTTCCCAGGGGATCTGGTCGTGAGCGAGTTCTCGGATGAGACCGGGCGCAAGTTCACGGGCATCCTGCGAGACCTGACCGAGCGCAAGGAGGCCGAGCAGCGCGCCCGCCAGCACCAGGCAGAGCTCGCCCGCGTGCTGCGCGTGAGAACGGCAGGCGAATTCGGGGCAAGTCTGGCCCACGAACTCAACCAGCCCCTTACCGTCATCGCCAACAATCTCGAGGCGTGCCGAGCGCAGCTTGCCACTGGGCCCCCGAGGACGCTGCGCAAGCTCCTCGCGCACGCATCGGCGGAGGCGATACGTGCCGCAGCGATCGTGCGCAACTTCCGGGAGATGTTCCGCCGGACCCCGCCCCGGATCGAGCGAATCGACCTGCGCGACATGATCCGTGAAACCGTCAGCCTGACTGCGCCGGAGATGTCACAACACAAGGTCGCGTTCCAAGTCCATCTGCCCGCGGATGCCCTGTCGATCCAGGCCGACCGCATCCAGATCGAGCAGGTGGTCCTGAACCTAGTGCAGAACGCTTTCGAGGCCGTGCAGACCGTCCCGGCGAAGGAGCGCAAGGTCCGCGTGCAGACCATCCGCGTGCGGGTCTCGAAGCTTGTCTCCGGCGAGGCGAAGGTCACCGTGGAGGACAGCGGTCCCGGCATCCCGGCGGAGGTGGCCGCGCGCATGTTCGAGCCGTTCTTCACCACGAAGGCGGGGGGGCTCGGGATGGGGCTGGCTATCGCCCGCTCGATCGTGCAGTCCCACCACGGGCGGCTCTGGATCGAGCGGCGCCGCCGGCCACGGGGTGCGGCGGTATCCTTCAGTCTGCCACTTGTCGAGGAACCGAAGAGGAAACGGAGCCATGGCCCACCAGCCCACCGTGTTCGTCGTCGACGATGATTCGGGGGTCCGCCGCTCGCTGAGGGCGCTCGGCCGGTCTCACGGCCTGACGGTCGAGACGTACGCGTCAGCCCAGGCCTTCCTGGCCGCCTACGATCCCGACCGTCCAGGGTGCCTGCTGCTCGACGTGCGCCTGGCTGGGCGCAACGGGCTCGACATACAGGACGAGTTGCGCCGGCGCGGTCACGAACTCCCGATCATCGTCATGACGGGCCACGGCGATGTCCCGACCTCTGTCCGCGCGTTCCGAGGCGGCGCTCTCGACTTCCTGGAAAAGCCCGTTCCGCCCCGCGCGCTTGTCCGCCGTATCCGCGAGGCGCTGGAGATCGACGGGGAGTCCCGCCGGGCCCGGGTGGAGCGGGAATCGGCCGCGCGCCGGTTCGCGCGCCTCACACCACGCGAGCGGGAGGTGGCGAGCCACCTCGTCGAGGGCAAGACGTCGAAGGAAATCGCCCAGGCCCTGGGCATCAGCACCCGGACGGCCGAAGGACATCGCAGTCGGGCGCTGGAGAAGATGGATGTCCAGTCCGTCGTGCAGTTGGCGAGCCAACTGCGCAAGCTGCCGGTCATCGAAGGTCAATCGGCCGCGGCTCCACTCTCGACACCTCGATCTACGTAGAAGTACCCGCGTAGTCCTCGCGGCTTCCTCACCGCTCGGCTCGGTTGGTACCCTTCCCATCGCCGTTTCTCGATCCGGCTAGGGGAGGTACTGCCTTTGGGGGCAACGATGACGGAGGGGGTCCGAGAGATCTTGCGTCCGTTGCGGGACCAGCGGCTGTGCGCCCTGGACACAGTCTTGCCGGGCCTGGCCAACTCGTTGGCGGTCGTGCTGACGCGAATGGAGCTGATGCTGGCCGACGCGGACAGGCATCATCTTCCGGCGCGCATGCGGGAGGATCTCGGGCTTGTCCGATGGCAGCTCCTCGGACTCTGCCAGCTCGCACATGAACTTCCTGTTCTGTGCTCTGGACCACACGCAGGGCCGATCGCGGCGCGAATGACGCAAAAGGAGGAAAAGACATGAAGCGAGTGACGATGATGCTGAGCGCGTTCGCATTGGTCACGACTCTTGCCCTGCCCAGTTGGGCGCAGGTCAAACAGCTCCCGACAACGACCGTCACCATTTCGGGCACCATAGAGACAATCGATCAGAGCAAGCGCGCCATGAACATCAAGACGGCCGATGGCAAGCTCGTCGCCGTCAACGTGCCCGAGAGCGTCAAGCGCTTCTCCGAGCTCAAGGTGGGGGACAAGCTGAAGGCGACGTATAACAACAACGTCATCGTGCGCATGAAGCCGGCGGGCGAGCCGGCGGTCGATACCGCCGACACCACCTCCACCACGGGGCAGACCAGCGGCAAGGCGGCAATGGTGCGGAGGATGACGGCGACCATCGCCGACATCGACAAGAGCGCGTCGGCGATCACTTTTGTCGGGCCGAATGGGTGGAAATACAGTCGACGGGTCGTCGATCCGGCCGTGTTCGATCAGGTCAAGGTGGGCGACCGGGTTGACATCACCTGGAACACCGACCTCACGGTGTCGGTGGAGTAAGCCCGGGGGGACGAGCGCGCGGTCGGGGCGGGCGCGTACACCACCGCCCCTCCGGCCGTGGTCGGGCTGTACGTACCCTCTCGTCCCCGTGTGGTACTCTGCCTCCGAGCCAGCCACTAGAGCTGGTGGAACCGCCCTTGGACCGGATCTGCTGTCTGGAGCCCGAGACCAGGGCCACCGCGTAGACGGGGGTGTTCGATTTCGGTGATTCGGGCTCTCCGCAACCGTCCTTCGCATCCCTCCTGAGGATGGCCACCGTCTTCCTCACCGGCGGGACCGGGTTTATCGGGAGTCACGTCGCGAAGGTGTTCCTTGCCCGTGGCTGGCGCGTGAAAGCGCTCGTCCGCCAGCCCGAGCGCCCCGGGCTCCTGCCCGGCGGCGTCGACGTCGTGCCGGGCGATCTGAGCGCCCTGGCGACGTATCGCAAACCACTGGAGGGCTGCGCCGCGGTGGTGCACTGCGCCGGCGCGACCCGGGCCCGCGGGCTCGCGGAGTACCGGCGCGTCAACGTCGCGGGAACCGAGGCGATCGCCCGCGCGGCGGCCGCGGCCTGTCCGGAGGCCATGTTCGTGCACGTGTCGTCGCAGGCCGCGGCTGGACCGTCCCGCAATGGCCGGGCCGTGCGCGAAGGTGACGCGCCCGCGCCCATCTCCTGGTACGGGCGCTCGAAGCTCGAAGGCGAGCTTGCGCTGACCCGCTATCATCCCGGGCCCTGGTGCGTGATCCGCCCTTCCGTCGTGTACGGGGCCGGCGACGCGGGATTGCTCCAGATGTTTTCCGTGGTCGGTCTCGGCGTCGCGCCGATCCTCGCCGGCGGAGCAAGCCGCGTGCAGCTGCTGGCCGCGGAGGATCTGGCGCAGAGCGTCTTCGCGGCGGCGCAGCGCCCCGACCTCGCCGGCCGCTGCGCGTTCGCGGCGGGCGACACGGTGAGCCTCGGCGACCTCGTGCGCGAGATCGCTGCCCTCCGCACCCCTCCCGCTCGCCCGATGCCGCTGCCCGCCGCGGCGATTCGCTTCCTGGGGTTTGTCGAGTCCGTGCGGGAGGCGCTCACCGGCGCTCCGGGCCCATTCAACCGAGACAAGGCCCGGGAGCTCCTGCAGCCCGATTGGCTCTGCGATGGCGAGCCTCTCCGCAGGGATCTCCGGATGGGGCCGGGGACCGCCTGGAGGGACGGCATCCGGCAAACCTGCCGATGGTACGTCGAGGCGCGGTGGCTGACCTCCCGGGGCTTCGCGGGCGTATGAGAGCTCGGGGAGCGGTGCCCGCGCCCGGGCACGACGCGACGCCGACCAGGTTCGACGTCCAGGTCGGAGCGCCCCGGCCCTCCGTCTTCGACAAGTGCGGAGCCACCGTCGAGCGCGTCGGGCGCGCACGCGCCGAGGACGCGTATTGCTATTACCGCGTCATCGAGTCCGCCCAGGATCCGGAGGTCGTCATCGGCGGTCGCAGGCTGGTGATGCTCGGATCCAACAACTACCTCGGCTTGACCAACCACCCCAAGGTGAAGGAAGCCGCCGTCGACGCCGTCCGCCGTTTCGGTACCGGCTGCGCCGGGAGCCGTCTACTCAACGGCACGCTCGCCCTGCACGAGGTGCTCGAGGACAAGCTCGCGCGCTTCATCGGCAAGCCCGCCGTGGTGACCTTCTCCACCGGCTTTCAGGTCAACCTTGGAACCATCTCCTGCCTGCTCCACCGGGGCGATGTCGTGTACCTGGACAAGCAGGACCACGCCTGCATCATCGACGGGGCCCGCCTGTCCTTCGCGCAGATCCGCAAGTTCGCCCACAACGATCCAGCAGCGCTCGCACGGCTCATGGCCGCCGAGCCACCGCGCGGGAGCCTCGTGGTCGTTGACGGCGTGTTCTCCATGGAGGGCGACATCGCCCCGTTGCCCCAGATCGTGGAGGTCGCGCGCGAGTTCGGTGCGGGTGTGATGGTCGACGATGCCCACGGCATTGGCGTTCTGGGCCGCCATGGCCGCGGCACCGCGGAGCACTTTTTCCTCGAGGACGATGTCCACCTCATCATGGGCACCTTCTCGAAGTCGCTGGCGTCGATCGGCGGATTCATCGCGGGCGAGCGCGACGTCATCGAGCATATCCGGCACACCGCGCGCAGCCTGATCTTCTCGGCGGCACTCGCCCCCTCCTCCGCCGCCGCCGCCGCCACCGCCGTCGACATCCTGCAAGAGGAGCCGGAGCGTCGCGAGCGTCTCTGGCGCAACAGCGTGTTCCTGAGGGACGGCCTGTCGAGCCTCGGCTTCTGCACCGGAGATTCGCAGACGCCCGTGATCCCGATCATCGTCGGCGACGACGAGCGGGCCTTCGCGATGACCCGACGGCTCGAGGAGGAAGGTGTGTTCGTCAACCCCGTCATCTCGCCGGCGACGCCCCTGGGGCGCGCCCTCCTGCGGACCAGTTGCATGGCGACGCACACGGAGCAGCATCTGTCGCGCGCGCTCGACGCCTGCGCCCGCGTCGGCCGGGAATTCGGCGTCATCCCGTAGGCGCGCGTCTCGCCTACGCCGCCCCGCGCTCGGGCCATGGCCGCCGACCTCCGCCTGATCGAGCTCTCGCGAGACCGCGCAGGCCTGGCGCGCTTCCTCGCCGTCCCCTACGCGGTCTACCGCGGCGACCCGCACTGGGTCGCGCCCCTGCTCGCCGATCGAAGGAAGCTCCTCGGCGCGGACAACCCGTTCTTCACACACGCGCGGATGGCGCTGTGGGTGGCCGTCCGCGACGGGCGTGATGTGGGGTGCGTGGCTGGCGTGATCGACGACCACCACAACGCGTGCCACCGGGACAGCGCGGCCTTCTTCGGCTTCTTCGAGGCGGTGAACGAGCCCGCGGTGAGCCGCCTGCTCTTCGGCGCCGTTCGCGACTGGGCGTGGCAGCTGGGCATGAAGCGTCTCCTCGGCCCGATGAACCCGTCGATCAACGAGGAATGCGGGCTGCTCGTGGAAGGCTTCGACTGGCCACCGGTGCTGATGATGACCTACAACCCGCCATACTACGCGAGCCTCATCGAAGACGCCGGGCTCGCGCCATGCAAGGACCTGCTCGCGTACTTCATCACGCTCGATAACGCGCTCCAGGCGCGATTCGACCGGCTCTCCGCGCGGGCCCTGGCGCGCATGCCCGGGGTGAGCATCCGACCCATCAACAGGCGCGCGCTCCCGCGGGACCTCGCCAAGATCCAGGAGGTCTACAACGCGGCCTGGGAGGATAACTGGGGACACGTTCCCATGACCGGAGCCGAGATCGAGTTCATGGCCACGCGCCTCCAGCCCCTCCTCCACCCGAATCTCGTCCTCCTCGCGGAGACGCCCGACGCGCCGGTGGCGTTCATCATGGCGCTGCCCGACTACAACGAGGCTCTCGGACGCTTGCGCGGTCGCCTGCTGAGTCCGCGGCTTCTCCTGGCCCTACCGTATCTGGCGGGGCTTCGCCGTCCACGGGCGGTGCGGGTGATGGCGATGGGCATCCGGGCGGAATACCGGAAGCGGGGGCTCGACGCGCTTCTTCTCGGTCGACTCCTCCGCGCCACGCTTTCCGCCGGCTTCGAAGCCGCCGAACTCTCGTGGATCCTCGACGACAACGTTCTGATGCAGAAGATCGGGGCGATGTTCGGGGGCGAAATCTACAAGCGCTACCGCCTCTACGAGGGCGCGGTCTAGCCTCCCAAGCGCGGTCGGTGGCGCGCGGATCAGGCGCCGAAGAAGTCCACCCCGCGCATCTTGATCTCCTCGTTGCCCTGCGGAGCGCACGCTCGACTCGGCCACCGAAAAGGTCCTGCTCTCGCCCGCCGGCTTCGCCCACCGTCATGGTGTCGGCGGACGAAGTTCCGTCCCCCCTGAAGCGGCGGACTTCGCTAGGGGCTGGGCGAGAGCTTTGCTGTCAGGATGCGGTTGTCGGATAGTGTCGCCTCGACGTTCATGACGCGGTCACCGTTAGGGCTCCTCAGCACCGTTCCCACGCCGCGCCCTTTCTCGCCCTGGAAGAGGAGGCGTCCCTCGCTGATCACGATCGTGCCCTTTCCGCGAGTCGAGCCGATCGCTTGGCGGGACTCGAGGTGGTACGAGCCGTCCTCCTGGATCGTCAGCGAGACGTACTCCGGCTCGGAGCCGGAGAGATACACCACGCCCTTCCACGTGCCAGCCACGGACTTGACGTCGGAAACCACGACGGGGGTGAGCGGGCCGGCGCTGGCGCACCCGATCAGCGAGGCGGCGAACCCGACCACGACGGTGGCGGCGAGAGTGGCCCAGAGCGATCGAGTACCGATGGGTGTCATCACCTCTCTCCTCTTGTTCCGAGTGAATGACCGTCGAGATCCAACGCCAATGGAGCCACCCCGTCTCTGATCACCGATTGGATTCGTGGAACAGGGGGACGGCCTAGATCAGATCCCTGTCCCAGTTGATGATGATGCGGAACTGGTACCCGAGCGTCTTGGCATCCTGCTGATCGATGACGGCCGAGCGGAAGCGGACCCACATGCCCTGGAGGACAGGCAGGTTGAAGGG
>JBKOVG010000373.1:0-23509 GCA_046723845.1 Candidatus Methylomirabilota bacterium
CTGTGTCATGACGTGCGTACCCAGGAGTGTGTGTCGCCGAGTCCCGCCTCGGGTGCCCCGTGCTTCAGGGTTAGGTGTCCTGCTCGAATCCCACCGTGGAGACATTGGCCAGAATGTTCGCGAGGATCTCGTGGCGCTGCCGCAGCGGGTGCATGCCTGAGCCGAGTGCGTGGATCATGTCGCTCTGAGAATGGGAGCAAGCGATGTGCCACGCCGGCGCCACCGGCGGTGCCATCAGAGCGTAGTCGTCGAGGACGAGCCCGAGGACGAGGAGGCCGGCCGGGGCGAGCATCCGCGGGTCCCTCGCACGGCTACGGTGCGCCCGCGCTCGATGTTCAGCTCCCCGCCCCGATGCAGGATCACGCGCAGCCGCAGCACCGCGCTCGAGTGGAGTTGGGAGACGCGGGACTCGGTGACGCCCAGCACGGTGCCGATCTCGCGCATGGTCAATTCCTCGTAGTAGTAGAGGGCAAGCACCTGTCGCTCGCGCTTGGGCAGGCCGTCGATGAGGCGGCCGACCATGGCGCGCCGCTCTCCCTCGGCCAGGGTGAGAAACGGGTCGGGTGAGGTCGCGTCCTCGACGCTGTCCCCGAGCGAGGGCTCGCCCGTGCCCGAGGCTCCCGCCGCGCTCAGGGAGACGAGGGTGATCCCCTCGCTGAGGGAGGCGCGATACGCTTCGGGCTCGATCCCCAACTCCTTGGCGACCTCCTGGTCCGTGGGCGGCCTGACCAGGCGCCCGCTCAGGGTGTCGATGGCGCGCTGGGCGTGCCGCATCCGCACGCGTATGCCGCGCGGCAGCCAGTCGAGTCGGCGCAGCTCGTCGAAGATGGCGCCCCGGATGCGATAGCTCGCGTAGGAGGAGAAGTTCACCCCGCGGTCCGGATCGTAGTCGTCCACCGCGGCGAGGAAGCCCATGAGCCCCGCGGAGAACAGATCGTCGAGCCGGAGGTGCTTGGGCAGTCGGCTCGCGATGCGCGCGGCGAGGAACCTGACGAGAGCGAGATCGGCCTCGACCAGCCGCTCGCGCAGCGCCGGATCCTTCGAGCCGCGATAGGCGCGCCAGAGCTCGAGGTTCGACGTCACATGAGCCGCCATGGCCCCTCCGATACCCGTTCCCAGAAGGTCTTGGCAGCCTGGGCGGGCGGGCGGCCGGTGCCGAGGAGGCGACGGACGAGATCCTCGAGGCAGCGCGAGGCGGGCGCGCGCGGGGCGAGGATGGTGAATGGCACCTGTTGGACGACGGACTGGGTCACCGCGCCATCCATGACCACGTAGCCGGCATCCCCCGGCGTGTAGCCGAGGAAGCGGGTGAGGATCTCGCGCAACGAGCCCTGAATCTGCTGCGCCTGCTTGCCGTCGCGCACCATGTTGATCAGGACGTGGAAGGGATAGCTGGGGAACTGCTGGACCACCACCTTGATAAGGGCATAGGCATCGGCAAGCGCGGTGGGCTCGGGCTGCGTCACCACCACGGACTCGTCGCTGGCCAGGATCAGGCTCAGCACGGTGTCGCTGATGCCCGCGCCGGTATCGATGAGGAGGAACTCCACCCCGTTCTCGATCTCGCGCAGCTGCTCGAAGAGCTCCGCGCGGTCCACCTCGGTGAGGTTGGCCAGCTCCGCCACTCCCGAGCCCGCGGGGATGACGAGGAGGCCGTGCGGTCCGCGCATGACGATGTCCCGCATGCGCTTGTCGCCGGCCAGCACGTCGCGGAGGTCGTACTTGGGCGCCTGCCCCATCAGCACGGTGAGATTGGCCAGCCCCAGGTTGCCGTCGAGGATGGCGACGCGCCGGCCGTGACGGGCGAGGAGCAGTCCCGTGTTGAGGACGAGATTGGACTTGCCCACCCCCCCCTTCCCGCTCGTGAAGGCGATGGAGCGGCGCCGGCGAGTTGGGATCAGTGCCGAGTTATCCGACATGGGATCGAAGCTCATGCGATCAGTGCTCCCTGGAGAGTGCGGCGAGCAATCCGCCGCGGATCGGCGGGATCGAGGTCACCGGGGATGTCGCGTCCGGTGCCGACGTAGGAGAGCGGCAGCCCGCTCTCGACGCAGGCGTCGATGACGGAGGCGCAGCTCGCTGTCTCGTCGAGATGGGTGAAGAGGAGATGGGTCATCCCCAGCGGCTTGAAGGCGCGCAGGGCGGCCCGAATGTCCTGGGTCTTGGTGGTGGCGGAGAGCACGAGGTGCACCTCATCGGCTGCAGCGGCCTCGAGCAGATCGTCGAGGCGCTCGATGGCCGGGCGGTCCTCGATGGCGACGCCGGGCGTGTCGATCAGCATGCAGCCTCGCGGCTCGGGCACGGGGAGCGGCGCGGCAAGCTCCTCCGGGGTGAGGGCGAGGACGTACGGCACGTCGAGGAGGGCGGCGAAGGGCTCGAGGGGACCGGGTCCGCCAAAGCCGGAGCCGTCGGCGTTGACTATGGCGATGCTGCCCCCAGTGATCTGCGCCCGCGCCGCCATCTTGGCGAGCGTGGTCGTCTTGCCTGCACCCGACGGGCCCATGAAGGCGAGGCGGAGCGGCCCGGAGACGGCGGCGCAGGTCGAGACGGCGATCAGGCGCGCCATTTGGTCCTCCACCGCCCGGTAGGTCGCCATGTCCGCGATCTCCTGCTCGAGCTTGTGCGTGGGGACGCTGCCGAGGATGCGCACGGCGAGGGCGGGATCCATGCCTCCCGCGAGGAGATGCTCGTAGAGCGGACCCAGCACGGCGGGCACGAGGCCGCCGCCCGCGGAGCGCACGAAGAGACTTCGCAGGGCGGCCAGCTCGGATCGCAGGCCGTCGAGCGACGGCGGCGTCGCCGGCGGTACCTGGGGCATGCTCTGCGTCGCTGGCGCTTCGGGGCGATCGACCGCAGCGAGGATCTCGACCCGGCTCCCGCCGAGGAAGCGCAGCGGCCCCCAGGGATGCACGGACTTCGACTGGAGGATGACCGCCTCCGGTCCCAGCTCCTCGCGAACCCGACGCATCACGTCGGGGACCGCGCGGCCTTTAAACCATTTGAGGTGCATGCGAGAGCTCCACCGTTACGAGGGTCTGGACGTTCACGTGAGGAGGAAGCTCAGCGAAGGACAGCACCCCCAGGTGTGGCAGCACTCGCTCGGTGATGCGCCGAACATGGCGCCGGAGCGAGGCGGCGTCGACGCGACGAGAGCGGGCGCGGGCGTCTTCGCCGTCTGGGGCCGCGGCGGTGGACTTCGCGTCACCCTTGTCGATGTCGCGGGCGAGCTGCCCCAGCTCCATGCCGGTGGTGCTGAGCAGCGCGCTGTGGGTGATGGTCCAGCTGCGGGCGGCCGTCTCGTGGCGGATCTTGCCGAGGTGACGGCTGAGCGTCTCCAGATGTCGGGTCGCCTGGGCCAGTTCGCGCGCGGCGCCTTCCTCGAGGCACCTTCGGCGGCGGACGACGGGAGCGAGAGGGAAGTGGAACGCCATGATCGTTACTATCCTTTCGTGGCGGTGACCGCCGTGAACAGTTCCTGGAGCTGCGACAGGGTCTCGCTGGGGGCTACACTCATGAGGCCCTTGCCGGAGAAACGGGTTGACGGAGTCGAGCGAGGAGCGCCCGTTCGATGCGCGGATCGCTGCCGCTCGCGTAGGCGCCTATGGAGACGAGGTCGCAGGTCGCGCGATACGTCGCGAAAGGGTCACGCAGGGCGCTCTTCCGGTCGTTGGCGTAGCTGAGCCCCCGCGTGAGCTGATCCACGGCGTCGCCGAAGATCTGGCTCAGCACGCGGTGCCTCCGGACAGCACGCGGTACTCGCGCAGCCGATTGCGGATGGTGCGCACCGAGACGCCGAGGGCCTTGGCGGTGTGGGTGCGGTTGCCGTTCAGGCGCTTGAGGGTGGAGAGGATCAGCTCCTTCTCGTGCTCCATCACCGTGCGCCCGGGCGCCGGCTCGTCGCGCGGGGCGGCCACGAAGCTCGACTCCGGCAGGACGTGCTCGGCGGCGATCTCACGGCCGTTGGCAAGGATGACCGCGCGCTGGATCACGTTTTCCAGCTCGCGGATATTGCCCGGCCAGGCATGGGCGAGGAGCCGGGCGAGCGCGTCGGCGGAGAGCGTCTCCGCGGGGCTGCCCGTGGCGTGCGCGTACTTCTGGAGGAAGTGCCGGCTGAGCAGCGGGATGTCGCCCGGCCGCTCGCGCAGGGCAGGAAGGTTCAGGCTGACCACGTTGAGCCGGTAGAAGAGATCCTCGCGGAAGCGCCCCGCCTGGACCTCGGCGCGGAGGTCGCGGTTGCTGATGGCGATGACGCGCACGTTGACCTTGACGGCCTGGCTGGAGCCCACGCGGTGTACCACGCGCTCCTGGAGCGTGCGGAGGAGCTTGGCCTGCACGGCGAGGGGGATCTCGCTCACCTCGTCGAGGACGAGGGTGCCGCCCGCCGCCACCTCGAACCACCCCGTGCGCCGGGTCGCCGCGCCCGTGAAGGCGCCGCGCTCGTGCCCGAAGAGCTCGGACTCGACCAGGGTCTCGGGCAGCGCGCAGCAGTTCACCGCCACGAAGGGGCCGCCCGCGCGGGGGCTCGCGTCGTGGATGAAGCGCGCCATCAGCTCCTTGCCCGTGCCCGTCTCGCCCTGGACGAGCACGGTGGCGTCCGTGCCCGCGACCCGCCGCGCCAGGGTGAGCGCCGTCTCCATGCGCGGGCTCTCGGTGAGGACCGGCGCCTTCTGCCAGCCGTCGCCGCCGAGGCCGCCCAGGGTGTCGGACAGCACGCGACGGATCTCGTCGAAGGTGACGGGCTTGCTGAGCACGCGGCTCGCGCCTTCGCGAGCCGCCTCCGCGGCCAGCTCCTGGGTGGCGAAGCCCGTGACGAGGACCACCGCCGTCTCGGGGGCCAGGCTCTTGAGCGAGCGCAGGAGGGCGACCCCGCTCATCCCCGGCATCTTCACGTCCGTGAAGACGAGGGGGTTGCGCATCTCGCGGAACTTGGCGAGGGCTTCCTCGCCGTCCGCGGCCGTGATCACTTCGGCACCGCTTCGCTCGATGGCCTGCGCGAGCGTCTTGCGCACCATCGCCTCGTCGTCCACCACCATGACCGGCGCGATCATCTGGCCTGCTCCCTCCACGTTGTGATCGAGATGAATGACTGCTCGGCAGGGTCGGCACGTGTGTCGGCTTGCCGCGTGCGATCGAAGGTCGGCAGGTCCTGCCGAGCCTTGGAAGAATCGTCGCGTCGCATCCCACCCTACCTAGAGCAAGGGCAGTGCCACGCTTCTCCCATGGCCAAGATGCCGTTCGGCAGGCAAAAAACTCCCGTGGGGGACAGCGGCGTCACGAGGGAGTGGAGGAAACTTTGCCGATCGGCAAACCGGTCGCCGGCCGACCGGCAAATTTTCGACCAGCGACGAGCTAGCGGGGCGAGGCGAGTCGGGAGCGGAGCGTCTGTCGCGAGATGCCGAGGGCCTCGGCGGCCTTCGTCTTGTTACCCTTCATCTTCTGCAGGACCATGCGGATGTGCGCGTGGCCGACCTCGTCGAGCGAGGTCGGCGCATCATCCGCGGCCACTGCCGGCTCCTCCCCGGCGTCGCCCTCGTTTCGCGCCGTCTCCATCTGACCCACGAAGGAGGCATCCGGGCTGGAGGCGGGCGCGGGGGGGAAGAACTCGAGGGGGAGCTGCTCCTCGCCGATGCGGTCGCCCGGGCAGAGGATCACGAGCCGCTCGATGAGGTTGCGCATCTCGCGCACGTTGCCCGGCCACTCGTAGGCGAGGAGGCGCTGCTCCGCCTCGGGGGTGAAGCCCTTGACGCGACCGCCGCGCTGCGCGCTGATGCGGCCCAGCCAGTGCGCGGCGAGCGGGAGGATGTCCTCCGGCCGCGTGCGAAGCGGCGAGATGGTCACGGGGGCCACGAGGAGACGGTAGTAGAGATCGGCGCGGAAGGTCCCCTCCGCGACCATGGCCTTGAGGTCACGGTTGGTCGCCGCGACGATCTGCGTGTTCACGCGGATCTTCTTGGAGCCGCCCACGCGCAGGAAGGTCTGGTCGTCGAGGAAGCGCAGGAGCTTGGCCTGGCAGGCGAGCGGCATCTCGCCGATCTCGTCGAGGAAGAGGGTGCCGCCGTCCGCCATCTCCGCGAGCCCCCGCCGCGCGCCGATGGCGCCCGTGAAGGCGCCGCGCTCGTGGCCGAACAGCTCGCTCTCGAACAGGCTCTCCGTGATGGCCGAGCAGTTGACCTCGACGAAGGGCCCGTCGCGGCGCGGCCCCTCGACGTGGAGGAGTCCTGCGGCCAGCTCCTTGCCCGTCCCGCTCTCCCCCGTGACGAGGGCGGCGCGGACGCCGCTCGCCGCGAGCTGGCTGATCATCGAGCGGAGGGTCCTGGAAGGCTCCGAGACCCCGATCATCTCGATGTCGCGGGGGGCGCTCCCCTGCTCCTTGGCGCGCACCAGGTGGAGATGTCGCGAGCGGTTGAGGAGGGCGCGCTGGAGCACGGGGGTGAGCTCGTCGAAGGTGAAGGGCTTGCAGAGATAGTCCACCACCCGCCCGCGGATGGCCGCCAGCGCCGAGGAGAGATGCGGATAGGCGGTCATGATCACTACCTCCGCCTCCGGGCGCAGGGAGCGCGCAGGCTCGAGGACCTCCGTTCCGTCCATGTCGGGCAACCGCAGGTCGAGGAAGATGAGGTCGGTCGCCGTCCGCTCGAGGAGGGCCAGCCCGTCCTGGCCGCTGTGCGCGCAATGCACGGTGTGGCCGCGCCGCACGAGCTCGGCGGACAGGATCTGGGCCAGCTCGCGATTGTCGTCGATGATCACCGTCGTGGACATGAAGTCTCCATGGCGAGCTCCTTGGCCATCGTATGGTCGCTCTCGAACATCCGGAGAAGCTGCTCGCGGCTCACGGGCTTGGTCATGAGCCGATCGATGCCCGCCGCCTCCGTCTGGCCCGCGTCGAGCCGCTCGGCCTGGGCGGTGAGCAGGATGACGTAGGCGCCGGGATCCTGGTCTTTGATCGCCCGTCCCACCGTGAGCCCGGTCAGCCCCGGCATCACGAGGTCGGTCACCACACAGTCGAAGCGCCGCTGGCGGTAGCGCTCGATGCCCACGGCGCCGTTGAGCGCCGTCTCCACCACGTGCCCCGCCCCGCTGAGGAGTTGGGCTAGGGTGTCGGCGACCTGCGGCTCGTCGTCGATGACGAGGATGCGCGCGGGGTTCGGCATGGGCCGCGCCGCCGCGGGCCGCGTCTCCACGGGCACCCCGACGTCGCGCGGGAGAGGCAGCCGCACCGTGAAGGTGCTGCCCTGGCGCGGGACGGTTTCCACCGCCACCGTGCCGCGCAGGTTGAGCATGATCCGCGAGCAGATGCTCAGGCCGAGGCCGCTCGCGGGCGCAGGCTTGGTGGTGAAGAAGGGATCGAAGATGCGCGCGCGCACCGCGGGAGGAATTCCCTCCCCCGTATCCGACACGGCGAAGAGCACGTGCTGGTGGTCGGCGGCGACGCGGATGCGCACGCGCCCGCCCGCGGGCATGGCCTCCAGCGCGTTCAGGAGCAGGTTCTGGAGCACCTCGGTGAGAGCGGAGACGGGCACCCTCACGGGCGGCGCGGGGGCATAGTCGGGCACGACCTCGTACTTCACTCCGCGCTCGCTCGCTTTCGCCTCCCAGGCCGGCATCACGGAGGCGATGACCTCGTCCACCGCCTCGTGCGGGACGACCCAGGCCGGCTCCTCACGATAGGCGCCGCTCTTCGTGAAGTGCTGGAGGCGGCGCACCGTCTCGCGGCCCTCGAGAGCGGCTCGGCGGATCGTCTCGAGGCCCTCCTGCGGCTCGGAGGCGTCCACCTGGAGGAGCTCGGCCTGGCCGAGGGTCACCGCGAGCAGGTTGTTGAACTTGTGGGCCACGCTCGCCGAGACCTCGCCGAGCGTACGCAGCCGCTCGTGCTGAACCATCTGCGCTCCCGCGCCGCGCAGCCGCTCGACCATCTGCCCGGTCGCCACCGCCACCTGGCCGATCTCGTCGCGCGAGCGGTGGCGAAGCGACACCGTGAGGTCGCCGGCGGCGACGCGCTCGAGGGCGCCCACCAGTGAGTGGAGGGGCCTGGCCACGATGCGGTTGTAGAGAAAGACCAGACCGAGGCTGAGGGCGACGGCCAGCGCGGTCAGGAGGGTCAGCCAGGTCACCGCCGTGACGTAGCGGTGGCGCCCGGCCTCGGCCAGTCGCTGCTCCCGCTCCCGGCCCTCGGCGATCAGCCGGTCGAGGTTGCGGGTCGCCCGCTCGGCCTCGGAGAGGCGGCTCGACAGGGCCTCGGCGTCCCGGGACGCCTGCGCCTGCCCCACCCCCCACATGGCCTCGCTGAGCCGGGCGCGCGCCTCGGCAAGCTGGCCGACCATGGCCAGGTCGTCGTCGCTTCTTGCCAAGAGGAGCCGGTTCATGCCCTCGAGGCCGAGGAAGCCGGCTACGCCGCCCGCGACGGCGACCAGCGTCAGGACGGCCAGGCCAAAGAAGAAGCGGGTGCGGATCCGGAGATGCCCCAGGCGGGTCAGCACCCGGGAGAGGCGGCCGGCTTGAGCGAGACGATATTGCTCATGTTCGCCCTCGGCTCTGCCGACTACCTTCTGTGACCTCATGAATCTCCCGTTGTGGTGCAGGGTCTTCGAATGGGCCGGAACGATTTTCCGGGGATGCCGAGAGCGTTGAATCAATCAGAGCAATCAGGGTGCGAAAGGGTCAATCGGGGTATTCCTGAATTTGGCTTCCCTGGACCCCTAGATCTGGCACGGGTCCATACTCTGTTCTGGGCTGGCTACCGCTTGCCATAGAGACGGCCGCGTGATCCTCATGTCCCTGGACGATCTCCGGCCCGGCATGCGCCTTCGGGTCGAAATGCACAACCGTGAAGGGCACATGCTGCTCGGACCGGGCGTCTCCCTGACCAGCCAGTACATCTCCAGGCTGGTTGAGCTGGGGTGCTCGGCCCTCTGGATCGACGACGAGGACACCCAGAACATTCCCTACGAGCGGATCCTCTCGGACACCACCCGCATGGCGGCCAGCCTGGAAATTCAGAACACCTTCGCCATGGCCGCGCGGGAGGCGCCGTCGCTGCGGGCGGCCTCGGCCAAGGAGATCAGTCGTCCGGGCGCATGGTGCCGTCCATGAGCGCGATGAGGCCGTTCTTCTTCGCCTTCACGAGCAGCTCGTAGAGGAGCTGCAGCGTGTCGAGCCTGGACGCGCCGGCCTCAGGCGGCCGGCAGGTCCAGCGTGTAGCAGACGCCGCCCCCGGGCAGCGACGCCGTGCAGAGGATGCCGCCGTGCTCACGGGCGAGCCCGGCCGCGCGGTGCAGCGCGACGCGCGGCGCCGCGCCCGATTCCTCGGCGGTGGGCACGGGATCGATGGCCACGGGGCGGAGTTGATCGAGGGTGGGCACGTCGTCGTCCGTGATGACCACGCGTACCACACGCTCGCCCCGCATGACGCCGTCGTGGTGGCTGGTCTGCACGATGATGGTTCCCGGCCGGCCGCCCGCGTCGCGCACGCCGACCACCGCGTCGAGGAGGATATCGAGGAGATCGCCGAGCTGCGCGGGATCCGCGGCCACGCGCGGCAGCCGCGGATCGAGCCGGCTCGCCACGGGCCCGGCGGCAGCCGCCGTGCTGAGCGCGCGGAGGACGACGTCGTTGATGCTGAGGAGACAGCGTCCCCCGTCCGGCGTGATCGTGCGCTCGCTCGAGCGCGCGACGTTGGTCAGCCGCGCGATCATCTCCGCCGCCGCGGAGGCCTGGGCGCGCAGTCCCTCGAGGGCTACGTGGAGATCGGCGAGCTCGCCGCGCCTGAACGCCTCGCGCGTCCGCGTGAGAGCCCGCGCGAGGGCCGATGGTAGTGACATGCCCTGGGCCACCATCTGCTCCCACTGATCGTCCGGGCGCTCGGACTGGACGATGGCGCCGAAACGAACGAGATCGGGGCTCACCTCGGAGGCCCGATCCAGGTCACGGTGCACCAGCCCCAGGATCTCGCCGGCCGACCGGATGCCGGGCCGGGGCGGATGGCGGTGGCCATTGCGCTTGTGGAGCACATTTTTCGGCAGCATTCCGTTGGTCTCTCTTTCGCTGTGTTGCGGGAAGTGTTCGGGCACTTGCGTCATGCTTCCTATCGGCCCGAAGCGCTGCTGACTTGAGGGCTTGCAGCGTCCCGACGCATGCCAAGATAGCAAGGCCTGTGCCGATGGCTGAGCCGTGCACTCTCAAGCATTTCCGTCTCGCCGCGAGCGCACTGGCACGGCATGCGGGCGCGCTCGCGGCAATCCTTACCCACGCGAGCGCAGGCGAGCCTTCAGCGGCGAGGAACGGTGATGTAGCCTCCGCCCGCCGGCATGTCCGACGTGAGGCTCTCGTAGTCGTCGCCATAGGAGGGCGATGACCAGGCCGAGCGTGATCGCGGTGAGGCGTCTCGCGAGCCCCGAAACTTGAGGGGAGAGATCCGCTGGGCAATCGCTGCCGGCGGGGGTGGGGTCTCGGTCAAAGCTGCCGTCGCGTGCGCGCGAATCGCCTGTCACAGCAGTGTTTTCCTCTCGCCGATCGCCGACCGGTGGCTGGCCCGTCGCGTGCAATCGCGGATGAGCGAGGAGGCTTTCACCCATGATCGCTCCAGGGCGGGTGGAGCAGCGTCGATATCCGCGGCGGCAGGTCTCGTGGCCGGTCATCCTCGAGGCGGACGGCCAGGTCTGCTACGTCGAGACCCTCGACTTCAGCGCGCGGGGCGCCAAGCTGCGTCTCCGGATTGCTCCTCCCCTGGGTAGTCCCGTCCTCCTCCACTTCATGCCCGACGATGGCGACGAGCTCCACGTGGAGGCGCTGACCTGGCGTGTGGATCCCGACGGCGTCGCCTTCTTCTTCATCGGCCGCTGCGCCCCGCGCGAAGCTGAGACGCAGTGGACGGAGCCGGAGGCCGCCGAGGTCGCGCTCGCGCAGTAGTAGCTCGACTCTCGCCTGACGGAACCGGGCAAACAGGCCAGGCTCACTCCCCTCGGGTGACCTGGACGCCTTCGTCTGTGCAAGCCGTCGCTCACTTGGCTTTTCAGGCGGTAGCGTGTGCGTTCTCTGCTAGACTCCCCGCGATCGGACGCCCTGTCGCGCGTCTGTGGTCCCGGCGCAACAGCCTGAACAGGAGACGTCGCCATGGGCAAGAGCATCGTATTCATCCTGCTGTTGCTGGTCGGCTCGTGGTGCGACGCGACTTTTGTCTGGGCTAGAGGGACCAGCCTCGTCACACCGCCGACGGAGATAGTCGGGCAGATCCGAGTGGTGGATCGGACGCGGAACCGGATCGTCATGGAGGAGCGAGATCTCGAGGTGTGGGCCACAGACCGGCGCCAGCTCGAGGGATTGGCCCCGGGCCAGAAGGTTCGGCTCCGCTATCAGCAACAGGACGGCAAGCAGGTCATCAACAGCATTGCACCCGTCGAGCCGGCTCCAAAGTAGGCCGCTTCACCGTCGTGAGCTCATCGGCCCTCACCTCCACTTGACATCATGCGACGCCTACCCGAGACTCTGCAGGTTCCGTGATCCGAGGGAGGGAGATGACTCCAGCGCAGAGTCGGCGCGATTTCATCCGGGCCATGGGTCGGGCGGGCGGCCTGCTCTTCGCCGGCGGCGGGCTGGTTCCATCTGCCCGGGCCGCGGACGACCCGATCCTGGCGGGGCGGCCGCTCGTCCGCTATCCGGAGAAGACCGATCTCATCCTGCTGACCTCGCACCCCCCGCAGCTCGAAACGCCCATGAAGTACTTCGACCGCGCCATCACGCCGAACGACGCCTTCTTCGTGCGCTATCACGTCTTCCCCGTTCCTACCAGCGTGGACGTGGGCACGTGGCGGCTCAAGGTCCACGGTCGCGTGGATCGGCCCCTGGAGCTCTCTCTGGATGAGCTCAAGACCAAGTTCCCCGCTACGAAGGTCATCGCCGTCAATCAGTGTTCCGGCAACAGCCGCGGCCGCTTCTCGCCGCGCGTGCTGGGCGGCCAGTGGGGCGACGGCGCCATGGGCAATGCCGAATGGGTCGGCGTGCGCATGCGGGACATCCTTACCCGGGCTGGCGTGAGACAGGGCGCGCTACAGGTGACCTTCGATGGGCTCGACAAGCCGGCGTTCCCTACCGTGCCGGACTTCGTCAAGAGCCTGGACGTCGCGCGGATCATGGACGACCCAGACGTGATCGTGGCTTATCAGATGAACGGTCAGCCGCTGCCCATGCTCAACGGATATCCAGCCCGGCTGATCGTCCCGGGATGGTACGCGACCTATTGGGTCAAGAATCTCTCCGAGATCGAAGTGATCGACCACGTCTTCGAGAAGTTCTGGATGAAGCCCGGCTATCGCGTCCCCGACACACCCTGCGGTTGCGTGGAGCCCGGCACGGCCCCTGCGCGCACGGTGCCCATCACGCGAATGACCGTGCGCGCGTTCATCGCCATCCCCGAGCCCGGCGCGCGAGTGGCGGTGGGGCAATCTGTCACGATCAAGGGGATCGCCTTCGACGGCGGATACGGGATCAGCGAGGTGCAGCTCTCGACCGACGGGGGCGTCACATGGCGGCGCGCGCAGCTCGGCGCCGACCTCGGCCGCTACTCCTTCCGCGAGTGGTCGGCGGTGTGGACGCCCCCGGCCCGCGATATCTATCGCGTGATGGTCCGCGCGTTCAATGGCATCGGCGAGTCCCAGGGAACGCAACCTCTATGGAACCCCGCCGGGTATCTGCGCAACGTCATCGAGCACGTGGACGTGCAGGCCGCATGAGGCAGCGCCCCTTGAGAGCCATCGCCATCGCCGGCGGGCTGACCTGCCTGATCCTCGCCGCCTCTGCCATGGCCCAGGAGAAGACCATCACCCTGCCCGCCGATCACGACTACGCCAAGCTCAAGCCCGGGCCGCACAGCGATCTGGCGCAGACGCAATGCCAGTTCTGCCATTCGACGGACTACATCGTGATGCAGCCGAGGGGCGACGCGAAGCAGTGGGACGCCGTCGTCACCAAGATGATCAAGGTCTTCGGAGCTCCGCTCAGCGAGGCCGACGCCAAGGCGATCACCGAGTACCTGGCGACGACGTACGGACCTCCGAAGTAGACGTCGGGCCTGGCTCAGCCGGGACGCGCGTGGCGCGCCCGCCACTCGCTCACGATCTCGTCCACGTCGAGGGAGGCGAGGCGCGTGGGCGGCCCCTCGGCCACGCGGGAATTGACCTTGGCGATCTCGGCGTTCAGGGCGACGACGCGGGCGCGCACGTCGGCCTCGCTGCGCAGGCTCCAGAGGGCGGCCAGCCCGCTCTCGACCTTGCGCAGCAGCTCGAGCGCGGGCGGCAGGACGGTGAGCTTCTCCCGCTGGAGGAGTTTCTTCACCCACCAGTCCGGGTCGTAGGGATCGGTGATCCCCGGAATGGGCTTGCCCGCGCCCTCGAGGTCGTCGAACTCCCCGGCTTCGCGGGCATTGTGGATGAGCTCCTCGATCCAGGTCTCCCAGCTCTTCCCCGCCGGCTTGCGCTCCGTCATGGCGGTTCCTCCCCGGCCAACCCATGGCTCCTCGCTCACTCTATCGCCTGGCGCGCAGAACGGCTTGCCGAATCTCATGGTGAGCTTGAGGTGATCGTTCGTGACCGAAGCCGTGCGAGATGACGAGGAGCCCCGAATCCCGCGTACGGGCACGCCCTGCCAAGCCATCTGGAAGGTGAAGGGCCCGCGCTGCGCCGCGCTGCTGGATGGGCAGTAGACCGTGACCGGGCCGTCGCCTCGGCCGTGGCGGCGCCAAGAATGATCAGGAGGACGAGAAGCAAGGGAGACCACGCGAAGGTAATGTTCGTGGTCGTTCGTCCGAGGCAGTTCCGCCGGCCGTCGTTGGGCTCAACCAAGGTGTTCGTAACCGACCGGTTGCGTACACACGTTGGCGTATCGAGATGGCAGGCCGAGCCATCCCGCTGCGTCCAGGGAGCAACGCCCCTACGGCACGAAGAGGCTCATGCAGTGGCCCGTCTGCGCCGGGGCCGGCGCGATGGCGCCGTGGCGCGGGACGCACTGGTCAGGGGGCAGCGGCGCCCGATTCTCGACGTGGTCGACCAGGAGATCGAAAGCACGTTGGGCGTGGGGCTGGAGGTACTCCAGCTGCGGGAAGAAGCTCTTGAGGCTATCGACGTGGTTCCCGTTCTGGATCTCGTAGAGTCGATACTGCGCCTCCCGCTGGTCGTTGTTCCCCTTCCGTGAGGTGGCCACCTTCGCCTGATAGGCCCGCGCGTGGCGGTCGGTGGGGAGAAGAGCATCCATGGTGCCGGCGATCGTCACGAGGGGCTTCTTGATCTTGCCCGTCGTGGCGAAAGCTGCGACGGCGGCCGCCACATCCGACACGCCGACGCGCGCAGCGTAGTTGTAGTTCTCGAGCCCGGTGCCGTACGTGTCGTAGGTCGGGTCGAGCTTCTTCTGCCACTGGCAGGCCGTCACTTCCCAGAAGGCATTCCAGTAGACGGCCCACAACGACAATCCGCCGCTGAATATGTCGGGAGGATAGCCCGCCGCCCGGATCGCCTGCGCCGCCGCGCTCGCCGGGTTGAAACCCGAAGCCGCGTACGCTGGGAAGTTCTTGAGCGCCGGGGGTAGATCGATGAGGATATTCGGCCCCTGCGGGTCGACGAACGTCCCCTCCCAGTCGATGCCACCATCGAAGAGATTCGGAGCTTCCTCGATGGCCCGCCGCACCTGGTAGCCGCCGTTCGAGGTGCCGACGGCGTAGGTCCGGCTGGGATGCTTCCCGTACTGCACCTTCAGGGTGTCGCGGGCCAGGCGCGCGGTGTCGATGATGGCGTCGGTCCACTCTGTGAACGACTTGGCTGGGTCGTTCACGTAGAAATGTACGAAGGTGGTGGACACCGGGCTCAGCCGGCACCCCAGGGGATCGCTCGCGGTGGTCGGGCGGAAATTCAGGACCCGCTTGTTCTGCGACGCGTAGGCGTAACCCTTCTGCAAGACGTAGTCGCTCCAGGCGAAATCGCCGTTGAACTCGCTCCGTGTGCCGGAGGCGCCGGCCACGGCCAGCCGGCCGTTCCACTCGCGAGGCAGCCGCAGAAGGAACCGGGCTTCCCCCGTCGAATCGTCGGCGAGACGACCCTGCACCTGAAGACCGGGGACCGGCTTGATGATCGGGGTCCGATCCGGTGGGTTGGGCGAGATGACGGCGCGATCGGTCTGCGGAGTGAACGCGGAGGGCGGCAGCCCGGGGAGCGAGTTGTCGGGCGGCGTGGTCGGGCCGAAGGGCGCCGCCATCACGTTGGTGGTCGTGAGGTCTGGGCTCTCGAAACACACGACTTCGACGGCTTTCCCGCTGAGGAAGGCCAGAATCTCGGGGCATCCGGCCAACGCGGTGCCGGGCGCTACGCTCCAGAAAATGCCGACCAGAGCCGTGAGAACCGCGAGGCTTCGTCGCGTCATGATGACCTCCACGTCTGTTCCGCGATCGGAGGGAGCGATGCGCCGACGCGCCGGGAGAGCAAAAGACTACCATTGAACTGCCAACACCAGGATCTTCAGTTCTCGGGACCCACAGCAAGCGCGAACTGAGCCGCCTTTGTCGGTGCGGGCATGCTTCCCCAAGGTCAGGGCAGAGCGGTAGGGGAACATCGGGTTGATTGGCGTTCCACTGGGTGCTCGTGGGGCGACGACGCTACGACGGGAGACCGCTCTCGGCGGGGGTATACGGTCGAATGTTCGAGGGATAGATGATCATCTCCGGAATGGAGGTGCGCTTGGGCATGAGGGCCACGAACTTCATCGTTTCGGCGAGATCCTCGGGCTGGATGAACTGTTCGAGCACTTCGGGCGGATACTTCACCTTGCGGCGCGCCATGATGGGCGTGTTGACGTCGTCCGGGCACAGGCAGCAGGCGCGGATGCCAAACTTCCAGGCTTCCTGAGTCAAAGACAGGCTCATCCCGAGCATGCCAAACTTCGAGGCGGAGTAGGCGATGCCGGCCACCCCGCTCACCCGCTTGGCGGCGGTGGAGGCGACGTTGATGATGAGCCCGTCTTTCTGGGTGCGCATGGTCGGCAGGGCCGCCTGCACCATGTTGAAGGCCCCCGTGAGGTTGACGGCGAGAATGTAGTCCCAGTCCGCCGCGGTGATTTCGTCGAGTCGCCGGTTGAGCACGTTGATCCCGGCGTTGTTCACGAGAATATCGACGCCCTTCAGACGCTCGAGCAGGCGCTGGGCAGCCGTATCGACCTTCTGGCGGTCGGCGACGTCCAGGGTCTCGACGACCGCCGTCCCACCGAAGGCCTGGATCTCGGCCGCGACCTCGTCCAGCGTGTCGCGCCGCCGCCCGATGAGGGCGACCGCCGCGCCCTCCCGCGCAAACATCAGCGCGCCCGCCTTGCCGATCCCCGTGCCCGCGCCCGTCATCCACACGACCTTGCCCGGGAATGCGCTCATCTCGCCCCTCCTATTTCCGAGAGGCGTCGAAGAGCTCGCCGAACAACACCCAGTGCTCGCCGTCGAAGCGGCCGAGCTGCGTCTGCTCGACCGGGAAGAAGTCGTTCGGGCCCGTGTTGATCCGGATGCCCGGCAGCAGCATCGGCAGGGAGAGGCCATTGATGCTCGCCGCCTGCTTCATGATGTTGGCCCCGGACAGGTCATTGCCGCACTGCTTGAGCACGTGCACGAAGCAGCAGGATTCGCCCGAAGGGGATGAGCCGCCCTCTCGAGAGGCTGCCCCTGGCCGTGCGCCTAGGCCGGCTGAGCCCGTCAGGGCACCTGTGGCGCCCACGCTGGGGTTGTCGGAAACCAGCGGCTGACCGGCTGGACAGACGTAGCGATGACCTTATGGCCCGGGCGCCGGATGAAGCCGATCACGACGACTATATCGTCCTGCGCGATCTGACGGGTCGCGCTCTGGGGGATGCGCGCCAAGTCGACCATCACGACGTCAACGACGACGCCCCCACGCTCGGCCGCGACGAGCATCTCCCTGGGCGAGATGGAGGTGACCCTTCCCTCGAAGCTAAGGATCGGCTCCCCCTGAGCCTCGGCCGTCGGCGCCCAGAGGAGCGCGGCGACGGGTGTGGTCACAACGATGAGGCCGAGTCCCATCAGAGCGACGGAGCGGATGGCCCGATGCATCAGGGGAGCGCCGGGCGTGCTACCAGCCGTGGATGAGCCCGTCCATTGAGTAGCGGCCCGCCCCACCCACCAAGACCGCGCGCGACCACCGATCAGCGCCAGATTGAAGATCATCAGCTCGAGCCTCCGCGACCTGCTCGACGCCTATCCGTCCAGGATCATACTTGAACCACGGCAACGCGCTGCCAACCAGCTGGCGACCTTGGCCCACTGATCCGGCGCTCGACGTTCCCAGGATCTAACGGCTTTCGTTCCCAGGATCTAACGGCTTTAACGGGAATAATCACGTTCGGAAGCCCGTCATGAACCACAGCTTCAACGACGCGGGCGAGGTCTGTCGGGGAACTGCGGAGATCGTCCAGTAAATCGTGGGGGATCGTCATCGGCTCCTCCCCTTCTCTCACCCTAAGAAGCAAGGCCGATGCCGATGCAACGATGCAGTGTAAAGGCGTGCGGATTCAACGATCTATCCGAGTCCGCTATGGAAAAATCGCGCGGACCCGGCCGAATACGACCGGGTTCGTCTTTCCGGACGGACAACGAGAGAATGGCGATCCCATGGCGGGGGTGGCCACGGAGCAGGTGCGGGAAGTGGCGGAGGCGGAGTCGGTGGTGGAGTAGGCGGTGGTGGTGGGCACGGTAATGGCGGTGTCGCCGCGGGGAACAATGCGGACCCCGGCGGCGGCATGGCAGTCGGTGGGACGGGGATCTCCGCCCCCGGCAGTGGAGCGCGATCCTCATCGGCGGCCAGAGCGGATGCGGCAGGACGAGCGACTGTGCCAGCACATCTATCGCGTGCCCGCAGGCCGTTCCGATCACGGGCGCCGATCTTCTGCTCTTGAGACCGTTCTTCGGAGCGGGTGTACTCGCTCGGGCCCGATTCCGCGAGGTGCCTCGGGTTGAGACCCCCCGTTTTCTGGCTGCCGCTATGGCAGCTGGTGTGCCTGCCGCCATCGACTTCACCCAGAGTGCCGCTAGAGTGCTCCTGAAGGCAGCCGACAATGAAGGAATCTCGGCTCGCAGAGCCTCTAGAAACTCAAAACCAGCTTGGGAGGGTCCTTCACTTCTTACAAAAGCACTCCTTGTAGCACGTCACCATTTTTATCTGCTCGTCCCATCGCTTCTGTCCCTCAGCGCTCTTGCACTCCGCGTTCTTCGCCCTCTGACCAAGGCACGCTTCCTCTGCTGTGTAGGCGGCGCATTCGGTACTGAATGTCAGGGCGTTCATGTCCGCTTCAAATTTATTGAGACACTTGCCCTGCTTTCGGTCATCACTGCCTGCCGCGTCCAGACATTTCTTCGCGGCAGTACATATGGGCGCGATCTTCTTCGCGTGCACACCTTCGTGCACCTCCACGCAAGGCTGCGTGCACGGATTCTTGTCGAAGACCTCCTTCGTCACCCTCCCGGTTAGAAGCCCCGACTTGAGGTCGAGTTCGCACTCCGTGTTGCCGTAGGGTCCTCCACGGATCCCGCACTTGACGTCGCAAGGTCCGCGATCAGGCGGCTTCTCCGGTTCGGTATGCGTCTTCTCGGGTCTCTTCATTTCAGACTTCTTGTCCCCTCCTCTGCTTTTCCCATCAAAGAGCCGTTGGCCAAGCAGAAGGTGAACGCGGTCCACCGACGTTGCGCTCATCACACCCGCGTCGCGTTCTTCACCGTCAGCCTGCAGCAACCGCTGGACTGCCCGATTGCCAATCGTGCGCGGGAAGCGCAAAAGAGGATGTGTGTGACGAATCGCCTGGCTTGGTGTGTTCGGCCGGACAACAATCGCGGACACGTGATCGTGCGCCTGATGTTGTCGTTGAGCAAAGATCCCCATGGTCAGCCTCATCCCGCTGGCGTAAGGAGCAGCTACTAAGCTCTCTAGGGCCCGCGCGGGATGCCGCGCCCGCCCCAACAACTCGTAAACGTTGATGGTACTCCCCTCCACTGCTTCAAAGAACTGCCTGTCCTCCATCCCGGCTTCCAAGAGTCCCGACAGAATGCGCAGGCCGAGCCGTCAGGGAAACGCTCTTTTGCCCGTCGCACGCGCGTCTGGGTCTGATCTTCTGAGACGAGCGTCAACAGACGGCCTACACGATATACGCCTCGTTCCGTCAGGAAGCCTAACCGTCGCGTTGTCACGTTGACGATCAATGAAGACCAGAGACCGGAAGGATCCCACCGACGCCGATCCTAGCGGTGCGCGATTGGATGGGTCATGCCTCAGTGGAGGAGACGGAGGGCTATCTCCACCGCGATCGGGCGAGCCGAGGCGCGGCGGTGAATCACCTGGATGCCTACGTGAGCGCTTGAGAACCCATAGAAGCCGCTGAGACGCACAAGGCCGGGGGGATCATCGCCCCCGGCCTTCGTGTCTCCTGGGTCCGAACGTCTATCAGGTGCGCCCCGAAACGCCCCTCGGCGCCCCATGCCGCTCAGGTGTGCTACAGAAGTAGCAAAGATTTCAAATGGTGGAGGGTAAGGGATTCAAGCACCAGATGGTTTGGTACCTCGCTGATTTGCGGCTAACCGCCACCATTGCAAATGTTGCGGTTCACACCCGAGCCGGAAGAGTCGAGCGGTCCCTTGAGCTCGTGCTTGTATTTCGCCAGCACGTCAGCGCAGACGACCTCGGGCACCTCCAGGTCGCCGCCGCAATGGAAATTGGCTGCGTCGTCAGTGCTGCCGCTGCCGTTGTAGATGGCGGTCTGCGGATACGGACACAGCGGCCGTGTGCGCGTGACGCCGCCGCTGGCGGTCTGTGCGAAGATTTTTGCCGGCGCCGCTCCGTGTTCGACCCACTTGACGAGGGCATCGAACAGGTTCTGCAGCTGCGGCCCACTGCCGCCGCCGCAGTGCGCGACACCCGGCGCGCGGAACAGCCGGTAAAACTCCTGCAGACGGTCGAAGTCGGGCCCTTTTCCGGCTCCCTGGCCGAAGCGCGAGGCCATCTGCCGGTAATAGTTGATCACGCCGCGCGGCATGATAAGCTGGTCGTTGCCGCCGACGAACGTGAGCAGCTTGCCGCCGTGGCGCCGGAACACATCGAGGTTGCCGAAAGTATCGGTCACGTCAGCAATGTTGCGCGAGCCGTCCTGCGCTACTTGCGGATATCCATCGATGGTCACGGTCTGCCAATCGAAGATTCGGGCAGTCGTCTCAACGCTCGACGGAAAGGCACGCGGCGTTTCCACGGACAAGGTCCGCATCAAGCCCGGCCAAAAGAAACTGTTTTATGTGCTCCAGGGGAAGGTGGCGCTGCGCTACGCGGAACAGGCGTACCGGATGAGCGAGGGAGACAGCGCACTCGTCGATGGCGCCGCTCCCCACGGGTGGGACAACGTCGGCCGAGGCCGCGCGCGCGTCCTCTGGGTTATCCTCGGTTAGCGCGCTCACCCCAGGTCGCGCAAGGAGTCGAGCCATTGGGGGACGAGGCGACCTCCGGCGTGCGTTCAAGGGTGGCAAAGCCGAGGGTCTGTAGGCGCCGAGGGACGCGTGTGTTCTGCGGCCAAGAGGACGAAGGGGCCAAAGTATGCACTCTGACGATATGCTCGTACACGCGAGCAGTCTGTTCGGATTCGACATTTCGGCGGCTGACGGCAAGGCCGGACGGGTTCACGATCTTCAGGTAGACGATCAACGATGGGGCCGTGCGCGACATCGTGGTGGATGTTGGCCGCTCACATGATCGATCCGGCCGTGGGCGGACCACGCTCGCCGCGCATTGCGTCTCGCCCTCAGCGCGGAGCAGATCGCTGCCGGCCCGGGCATCGACAGTCACCTCGCCGTCGTTCACCAGCACCGGGTCGAGCCGTACAACCACCTGGGCATCGCGACCGCCTGGAGTTCCGAGGACTGGCGGCCGCCCGTCTTCACTTTCGTCGAAAGGTCGCCGTCAAGGGCTCCGCAGCCTCGGCGCATGGACCCGCACCTGCGCAGTCTGCGCGAGCTCAGCCACCCGTCTCGATGCCCCCGATGGCCAGGCCGGTCGATTCGGGATTGGCTCATCGACAATCGTGCGTGGCTGACCCGCTACGCGATGGTCAGGACGGCGGGAACCCCGATGAGCAAGGATGTCCTGGTCCCCGTGCGTTGGCTCGGGCCCGTCAGCTATGGCTCACGGATCGTGCACGCGGACCTCAACCGTGATGCCGTCATCCATGCTCCGGACTTTGTGCCGGCTACCCTGCCGGATGCTGACTACGAGATGCGGGTTCTCAGCTGGTACGACCATCCGTCTCGTCGCCCCAGGCTCGAGCAGCGTTCCCTCAGCACAGGAGAGGCGGGCCGGGGCACTGACGGCACGAGAAAGGACTGAGGAGCCGCGAGTATTGACATGAGCACCGATGCTCTCCCAGACTACTGCCGAGCGGGAGGTCTTATGGAACCTGAACCGCAGGCGACGTGGCCCCTCGCCAGGACGCTGGCGTGGGTCGTTCTGGTCGTGATGGCGGCCGCGCTGGGCTATACGGGCTGGATCGCCATCGCGAACTTCAGCCAGATCGGGGTATGACGAGCGTCCTGCTCGTTCTGCTGGCGCTGGCCGCGCTGGGCGCCAGCCTGGCGCTGCTGGCGGCCAGCCTGGACCTGACCCTGGTGGCGGATGCCCTGGCGGCCGCATCCGCCCTGGGTGGTCTCACGGCCTTCGTGCTGGTCGCCGCCTTCACGGTGCGCCGCGCCCGGCGGCTCGGCAAGGCGGTGCGGCCATGACCACGCGCTCCGCGCGCGCCTTCTTCGTGGTGAGCACACTGCTCAGCGCACTGCTCTTCCTCGCCCTCACCATCGATAGCCACCGCAAGATCCCGGCGCTGACCAACACCGCGGCCATCGACGCCACGGTCATCGCGGGCAAGAATGTGTGGCACCGGAACAACTGCATCAACTGCCACACCCTGCTCGGGGAGGGAGCTTACTATGGTCCTGATCTCACCCAGATCACGACGCAGCGGGGTGCCGCCTACCTGCGCGAGTTCCTGAAGGACCCCTCGCGCTTCTACTCCGAGCAGCGTGACCGCCGGCTCATGCCGACGCTCCCGCTCTCCGACAACGACATCACCGCCGTGATCGCGTTCCTCGGGTGGGTCAGCAAGATCGACACGCAGGGCTGGCCGCCGCGTCCCATCCTGGTCAAGGGGAGCGCAGTGCCGGGCGCCAACCTCGGCGCGCCGCCCGCGACGGCCGCGTCCAGCGATCCCGTCGAGCTCGGGCGCGTGGTGTTCAGCTCGACGCCCCCCGGCTGCTCGGCCTGTCACTCGATCTCCCCCGGCGTCAACATCGTGGGACCGACCCTCGCGGGCATCGGTACCACCGCCGCAGCTCGGATACGTGCTGGGGACTACCACGGACACGCCAAGGACGCGGCCGGCTATATTCGCGAGTCGATCGTCGATCCGAACGCACACGTACTCGCCGGGCCGACCTTCTCGGCCGGGGGACGCTCGCTCATGCCGAGCGACTACGCACAGACTCTCAAGCCGGAGCAGGTGGACCAGATCGTGGCCTACCTGCTCACGCTCAAGTAGGGGCTCCCGAGATGCGATACTCATCCCAGCGCGTCGCGTATCCCTACTTCGTCGTGGCCATGCTGCTGTTCGGCCTGCAGGTTGCCTTCGGCCTGCTCGCGGTGGCCAAGTACCTCGGTCCCGATCCCTTGCTCCAGGTGCTGCCCTTCGACGTGGTGAAGGTCATCCACACGAACCTGCTCCTGGTCTGGGTCCTCACCGGGTTCATGGGCGCGGCCTACTACGTGGTGCCGGAGGAGTCACGGATCGAGCTCCACAGCGTGCGCCTGGCCTATTGGCAGCTCGGCATCTGGACGGTGATGGGGGTAACCGCGGTGATCGGCTACGTTTTCCGCTGGACCGCGGGCAACAAACTCCTGGAGCAGCCGTTCCCGCTCAAGATCGTGATCGTGGTGGTGATGCTCATGTTCCTCTACAACCTGGGCATGACCATTCGCGCGGGCGGCCGCCTCACGACCACCGAGGGCGTGCTGGTCGCCGGCCTCGCCTGCACCGCCCTGCTCTATCTGCCCGCCCTGTTCGAGTTCGAGAACTACACGTTGAGCATCTTCTACCGCTGGTGGACGGTCCATCTCTGGGTCGAGGGCGTATGGGAGATGATCCAGGGCGGCATCCTCGCCTATCTGCTCATCCGGCTCTCCGGCGTTGACCGCGAAGTGTTGGAGAAGTGGCTGTACGTCATCGTCGCGCTGACCTTCATCTCCGGCATCCTCGGCACCGCACACCACTACTACTGGATCGGGGTGCCCAGGTACTGGCTGCCCCTGGGCGGCTTCTTCAGCGCCCTCGAGCCGTTGTCGTTCCTGGGCATGGCGATGTACGCCTACTACGCCATACGTCGGTCCGGCCTCGCCCACCCGAACCGCATGGCCCTGCACTGGACCCTCGGCAGCGCGATCTTCTCGGCGCTGGGTGCCGG
>JBKOVG010000311.1:0-9780 GCA_046723845.1 Candidatus Methylomirabilota bacterium
GACTGGCAGCGCATGCGCAGCCCCAGCACGGTGACGGGCGAGGGCGGCGCGGGCGCGGCGGGCGGGAGCGTGGGGGGCGGTCCGCCGTCGGACGCGCCGGGCTGGGCGAACTGCACGACGATGCCGAGCGCCTGCTTGGGATGGAGAAAGGCCTCGCGCCACTCGGCGTCGGAGTCGTCGCGGCCCACGATGCCGTAGCCGGCGGCCTCGGCGCGCGTGCAGACGGCGTCGAGGCTCGGCACCTTGAAGGTTACGTGGTGGATGCCCGGTCCACGCTCGGCGAGGAAGCGCCGCACGAAGCCATCCGTCCCCATCGGCTCGAGGACCTCGATGGACCCGCCGCCCGCGTAGCGATACGTGCCCCAGGCGAAGGTGCCCGCCGCGCGGATCGCCCCCGCGTCGGGAACGCCGCCCAGCTCGCCGGCGAGAAACGGCGCGGCATCGGCCATGCGCGGCACCGCGATGGCGACGTGGTCGAGGACGACGTGACTTACCACCGATCAGCCGCCGAAGACGGCCCGCGCCGCCGCCAGCGTCCGGTCGATGCCCGTGGCGGTGACGTCGAGATGGGTGACGGCGCGGATGGTCCGCGGGCCGAGGGCGCCCATGCGGACACCGTGTGTGAGCAGACGCGCCACGGCGCCCGGGGCGTCGAGCGAGCCCGTGAGATCGAAGAAGACGAGGTTGGTCTCCACGCTGGCGGGATCGAGCTTGATCCCGGGCAGGGCGGCCAGCCCCTCGGCGAGGCGCCGCGCATTGGCGTGATCCTCAGCGAGACGCGCCACGTGATGCCGGAGGGCGAAAATGCCGCCTGCCGCGATGATGCCGGCCTGGCGCATGGCCCCGCCCATCTGCTGCTTGCATCGCCACGCCTCGGCGATGAAGTCGCGCGAGCCCGCGATGGCCGCGCCCACCGGCGCCCCCAGGCCCTTGGTGAAGTCGATCCACGCCGTGTCGAAGGGCTCTGCCCACTGCCGGGCGGAGATACCAGAGGCGACCACCGCGTTCATGAGCCGCGCTCCGTCCATGTGGGTGGTGAGGCGATGGCGACGCGCGATGTCGGTCACCGCGCGGATCTGGGAGAGCGGCCAGATGGAGCCGCCGCCCAGGTTCGAGGTCTGCTCGACCCACACCAGCCGGCTCCGCGGCATGTGACGATTCTCCGGGCGGATGGCCGCCTCGAGGGTGGCCGCGTCGTACTGCCCGCGCGGCCCGTCGAGGCCCTGCACGTTGACGCCGGCCAGCGCGGCGGGGCCGCCCGTCTCGAAGTGGATGGGATGCGCCGACCGGTGGGCGATCATCTCTTCGCCAGGACGGCAGTGCACGCGCAGGGCGATCTCGTTGCACATCGTGCCCGAGGGGAGGAAGAGCGCCGCCTCCTTGCCCAGAAGCTCGGCGACCATGTCCTGGAGCTGATTGACGCTGGGATCCTCGTGCTTCTGCTCGTCGCCCACCTCCGCCTCGCACATGAAGCGGCGCATCTCCAGGGTGGGCTTCGTCACCGTGTCGCTGAAGAGATCGACCTCGATGGCCATGGCGCCCTCCTACTGCATCGGCGAGAAGGCTGAAGGCATCACGATCTTGCTCGCCTGGGTCAGCAGCATCTCGGCGCCGCCCGTCGGCGGCCACAGACCGTCCGCCACCACCTTCTTCCGCGTGGCCATCCGCGCGTCCAGGCTCGGGTAGGGCCAGATGTGTACGAAGCGGTTCGCGGTGCCGAACTCCACGTGGCCGACGAGCGTGATGGGAGAGACGGCGACGCGGCCCTTGAGCTTGGCCTCCCAGCGCTTCTGGATCTCGGGGAGCATGCCCGCCCGCGTCTCGTACTGGCGGAACTCGTAGAAGGGCCCGTGGGCGCCGGGCTTGGGCTCGGGAGCGAAGGGGAAGGGAACCACGATCTCGGAGCTCATGCGCGTGATGAACTCCTGGATCTTGGGCGGCCAGTGGGCGTCCTTGGCGGCGGCGGCCCGGATGCGCGTCCGCTCCTCGGCGCTCTCGTAGCCCCAGATGTGGATGATCTCGTTGAGCGGCCCGATCTCCGTGTGGAAGAAGCCCGTGAGCTCCGAGTACTGCTTTCGGTACTCGTAGGCCTCGGCGTAGCGCTTCTCGACCTCGGCCAGGCTGCCCACGGTGAGCCCGTACGTGCGGATCTCGTAGATCATGGCGGAGTCTCCTTAGGGAATGAGTCCGATCTCTCGGAAGTAGCGCCGGGCCCCGGGATGGATGAGATCGGGGCGCGGGGCGGCGGTCACGGTGTTGGCCGCGGTGGTTTCGTGTCCCTGGGGCAGGCGGGCGGCGAGGGTCGGCTCGCCACGATGCAGGGCGCGGGCGAGGCGGTACGCGGTCTCCTCCGGCAGGTTGGGCCGCACGAGGACGAAGCTCCACGAGCCCACGGAGACGATGGGCTCGCTCTGACCCGGATAGGCGCCGGCGGGAATCGACATGGTCTTGAGGAAGGGATGCTTGGCCTGGATGCGCGCACGCTCCTCGGCCCCCGGGGCGATGAAGCGCGCGCCCTGCGGCCCGCGCGCCACCGTGGTGAAGCCCGGCCAGCCCATGCCGCCGCCCCACAGCGCGGCCGCGCGCCCGTCCTGCACCATGGCGGGCCCGTCGCCCGCGCGATCGAGATAGCTCGACTGGAAATCGCGCTCCATGTCGAGGCCGAGACCGTCCAGGACGTAGCGGGCGAGCACCACGAGCCCGGAGCCGCGCGCCCCCCACACCACGGACTTGCCTTTGAGTTCGGCGATGCTCCGCGTGGGCTGATCGCCCCGCACCACGAACATGCCCGGCGTGGTGTACATCGCCGAGAAGAGCAGGAGCTTGCTCGGGGCGCGCCCCACACCGGAGAGCGCCTCGTGGGCGACCTCGCCCTGAACCAGCGCTAGGTCGAGCTGCCCCGCCTCGAGGAGCGGCACGTTCTCCGTCGAGCCCTTGGTGTTGCGGGTGCGCACCTCGAGGGTGGGATCGACCTCGTTGATGACCTGGGCGAGCGCGTCGCCGTAGACGGGGAAGCCCCCGCCCGGCGTGGCCGTGCCGAGAGTGACCATGATTCCCTCCGCGCCCGCCCCCGTGCCGGAGGCCAGGAGCAGGACGATGGCGAGCAGCGCGCCCCGCATCAGCGCACGGTCCGGCGATCGAGATTCACGAGGCGCTCGGCCGCCGCTTCCAGCATTCGCCACGCCGGCTCGGGATCGCGCGTGGCCTCGACGTCGCCCGTGAAGGTGTCGAGGATCACGTAGGGCGCGCCCATGGCCTCGAGGGCGAGGAGGTCGCCGCGCACCTGGGCGAAGCTGCCCGTGCCCGCCACGCGCTTGTCCTCGGGCACGGGGCTGTCCGTCAGGTTGAAGATGATGCGGGGGCAGAGCGGCGGCACGCGTCGGCCCTCGCGCTGGGCGATCTCGCGGAGCTTGGGCAGGCCGACGTCGCGCAGCCAGTCCACGCGGCTCCGGATGGGATGCCATGCCTCGCCGAAGCGGACGGCACGGCGGAGCGCGGCATCGCTCGAGCCGCCGACCCAGATGGGTGGGCCGGTGGGCTGCACCGGCCGCGGCGAGGTGTGGATGTCGCGGAAGCTGACGAAGCGCCCCTGGTAGCTGGCGATGCTCTGCGTCCAGCACGCCTTGATCGCCTGGAGATAGTCGTCGGTGAGGGCGCCGCGCTTCTCGAAGGGCACACCGATGGCGTCGAACTCCTGCTTCGCCCAGCCCACTCCCACCCCGAGGATGAAGCGCCCGCCTGACAGCTGGTCCACCACCGCGGTGGCCCGCGCCGTCTCCAGCGGATGACGATACGGCACGATGATCACGGTGGTGCCGAGTTCGATCCGCTTGGTCACGCCGGCGAGCCAGCCCAGCATGGTGAAGGGCTCGTAGAACGGCGCGGGATAGCGCCCCGCCACGTCCGGCGTGATGGCCACGTGATCGGAGGTCATGAGCAGGTGATAGCCGAGATCTTGGACCACCTCGGCCCAGCGCGCGAAGGCGCCCGGCTCGGCGCCGGGGCCGAAGTTGATGAGGTTGACGCCGATCTTCACGCGATGGCCTGCGCGAGCCCGGGCACCACGGTGAAGCCGGGCAGCTTCCGGAGCGGCTCGGGGCCGACCTTGATCTTGGAGGAGCGGCTGCCTCCACCCAGGATCACATAGTCGAGGGCCATGACGCGGTCGTCCACGTAGAGCGGGAGATCGGGAGGGAGGGCGAGCAGGGTGACGCCGCCGATCATCATGCCGGTGAGCGCCTGCGTCTCCTCCGCGGTGGCGAAGGACACACGCGAGGCCTCGAGGAGGCGCCGCACGGTGTGGTTCACGTCGAGGCGCGTGGTGGCGAGGACGAGGCAGGCGCAGTACTTCCTCGGCTCCTTCTTGGAGGCGACGATGATGGTGTTGCCGGAGTGATCGAGGGGGACGCCGTACTTCTCGCAGAAGGCCGCGGTGTCGGCGAAGTCGGGATCGATGCGCATGAGCTCCCAGGTTGCGCCCAGGCCCTCGAGGGCCTGGGCGACCCGGGCTTCGATGGCGGCGTCGTCGCTCATGCTCGCGGTGCGCTCGCGCAGGGATCCAGTCAAGCGGGAGCGATCTCGACCAGGCAGGTGTTGTAGGTGGGCGCCCCCGCGGGCGTGGCGCGGTCCTCCGTGAGCACGTTGGCGCAGCCGCGCGTGTCGTCGCCCGCGGCGTCGGGGGTGAACCAGGCCCCTTCCTTGATGGACACCACCCCGCGCGCGATCCGCTCGGTGACGTGAGCAGGGAGGATGGTGGCGCCGCGGTCGTTGAAGACGCGTACGCGCTGGCCGTTCACGATGCCGCGGGCGGCGGCGTCGGCAGGATGGATCCACACGTCCTGCCGGTCCGCGCGCGAGAGGATCGGCTGGTTGTCGTGGGTCGAGTGCGTGCGCGCCCGCGACTTGGGCGAGATCAGCTCCAGCGGATGACGGGGATCGCCCACATGCGGCGGGATCCACGTGGGAATGGCCGGGATCTTCCCGAGGCCGTAGAAGTCAGGCTTGGCCGCGAGAGTGGTGGAGTAGATCTCGATCTTCCCCGAGGGCGTCGAGAACGGATGCCGCTCGGGATCCCGCACCTCCTTGGCGAAGGCCACCGACTCCTCGGGGGCGGGGAGCCGCGCCAGTCCCTGCTGGCGGAAGGCGTCGAAGTCGTCGATGTCGGTGTCCTCGCACACCTCGCGCAGCCACTCCAGATCTGGCGGGCGCTTGTAGCCCTCGAGGCCCAGGCGCCTGGCCAGATCGGCGCAGATGTCCACGTCGTTGCGGCACTCGTACATGGGCGGGATGGCCTGCTGCATGAAGATCACGTAGTGGCCGGCCCCGCTCCAGGGCGTGTGCATGTCACTCCGCTCCCAGAACGTGGTGGCGGGCAGCACGATGTCGGCGTAGCGCGCCGTCGGCGTGAGGAAGTGATCGTGGGCCACCATGAACTCCAGCCGCTCGAGCCCGGCCGTGATCTTGTTGACGTTCGGGCACTGGTTCGCGAGGTCGCCGCACGCCGAGTACACCATCTTGATGTCCGCCGGGTAGCCGCCGGCGCGCCCGCGCTCGAGCAGGTCCGCGAGCAGGGTGGAGGCCACGCGGGCGTTGGCAGGATTCGCGGAGGCGCCCTGGCGTTGGATACCCTGATAGCCGGTGCCGTTGCTGCACCCGGAGTTGCCGCCCGGGATGCCGATGTTGCCCGTGATGGCGCAGAGGGCGTAGGCCGCGCGGTGGAACTGCTCGCCATAGGCGGTACGCCCCGGCGCGTAGCCGCAGTGGAGCGCAGCGGGCTTGAGCGTGGCGAACTCGCGCGCGAGTCGCCGGATGGTGGCGGCGGGGATGCCGGTGAGCGGCTCCGCCCACTCGGGAGTTTTCACGACGCCGTCCGAGAGGCCGAGGAGATAGGAGCGATACGACGAGCCCGCCGGGGCGCCTTCGGGCAGATGCGCCTCATCGAAGCCCAGCACGAGGTGGTCGAGGAAGGCCTGATCGTGGAGGCCCTCGCTCACGATGACCTGGGCCATGGCGATCAACATGGCGGCGTCCGTGCCGGGCCGGATGGGCACGTGCTCGTCGGCCAGCTTGTGGCTCGTCCGGGTGGCGCGCGGATCGACGGTGACGATCCGCACCCCGCGCTCGTGTGCCCAGTGGAGATACTGCGGATTGTTCGTGCCGAACGTGCCGTCGCCGGGGCTCCAGCCCCAGAGGATCATGAGACGCGAGTTGACGTAGTCCGTGGGCTCGCGCCCCGAGGCCTTGGCTTCGGCTTTGGCGCCATACGTGTGACGGAGGGCGAAGATCTCCGCCTCGTTGGAGAGATTCGACCAGAGCTCCGTGCAGCCGCCGAAGAGATGGAGCAGGCGCTGCACCACCGCGCGATTGTGCACGACGGCCGTGCTGCCGCTTCGCGAGCAGTCGAGGATGGCCGCGGGGCCGTACGTGTCGCGGATGCGCCGCATCTGGACCGCCACCTCATCGAGCGCCTCATCCCAGCTGATGCGCTCGAACTCGCCCGAGCCCTTGGGCCCGACGCGACGCAGCGGATAGCGGAGCCGGTCGGGATGGTTGACGCGCTCGGCCGCGCCAAAGCCGCGCACGCACGCAGTGAGCGGCGGCAGCTCGGGTGTCCACCGCCGCGGGTCGGTGCTGATGCGCACGATGGCGCCGTCCTTGACGTGGGCGTTGACCACGCAGCGCCCGCCGCAGTTGTGGGCGCAGGTGCTCGTGTAGACCTCCTCGCCGTGCGCCGCGGCGGGCCTCGGGGCCTCGTAGATCGTGCGCGGAGCCATGTCTAGTGCGCCTCCAACGAGTCTTGGCTATACGGCAGAGTGCCAGGCCAAATTGCGAGCCAGACGAGGCCCGAGGGAGGCCGCAGCCCGGGGCGTACGTGGTCGTTCGAGCCGAGGGGCAAAGCCGGGAGACGAGGGCTGAGGGGATCGTACGTTGAGGGCTGCGGCCGACCGAGAACGTGGCAGTTCGAGCTGAGCCGCTCGGCGGCGAGGCGAGGGCTGAGTCGATCTGGCGAAGTAAGTTGACCCGGCACTAGTTGAACACCACCACGCCGCGGGCGACCTGGCCCGAGGTGAGCGCCTTGAAGCCGTCGTTGATCTCGTCGAGCTTGTAGGTGCGGCTCACGAGCTGGTCGAGCTTGAGCCGACCGTCGAGGTAGAGCTCGACGAGGCGCGGGAAGTCGATGGGCGGGCGCACGGAGCCGTACATGGTTCCCTTGAGCGTCTTTTCCTGGAGGGCCATGGCGTAGGGCGTGATGGGCGCGCGCACGGCCATGGCCGCCATGCCCACGATCACCGCCACCCCGCCGGGCCGGATGGCGTCGAGGATCTGGAGCGTGGTCTGCTCACCGCCGATGGCGTCGAAGGCGTAGTCGACCCCGCGCCCCTCCGTCAGCTCGCGCACGCGCTCCACGATGTTGTCCTGCTTGCCGTTGAACGTGTGGGTCGCCCCGAACTCCTTGGCGTACCCCAGCTTGCTGTCGAGGAGATCGCAGGCCACGATCATGCCCGCCCCGGCCAGCCGCGCGCCCTGCACCACGTTGAGCCCGACCCCGCCGCAGCCGATCACGAGCACGGAGGCCCCCGCCTCCACCCGCGCGCACGACGTCACCGCGCCGACTCCCGTCGGCACGCAGCAGCCCACGAGGGCGGCCTGCGGCCACGGCATCTCCTTGCGGATGGGCACCAGCATCTCCGAGGGACAGACCGCGTGCTCCGAGAAAGTGCCGATGCGCGCCATCTGGTTCACGTTCTGGCTCTTGTCGCGGAGGCGATGGCTGCCGTCGAGCATGGCCCAGCGCGCGGACTTGTGGCCCTCGCAGAGGATGGAGCGGCCGAGCGAGCAGTAGAGGCAGCGCCCGCACTGCGGACGGAAAGAGAAGATCACGTGATCGCCCGGCTTCACGTGCTTCACGCCCGCGCCGATCTCCTCGACGATGCCCGCCGCCTCGTGCCCCAGGACCATGGGCAAGGGGAGCTGCCAGTCGCCGTTCATGATGTGCCAGTCGCTGTGGCACACTCCGGCGGCCTTGACGCGCACGCGCGCCTCGCCGGCCTGCGGTCCCTGCTGCTCGAGGTCCACGATCTGGAGCGGCGTGTTTGGCTCATAGAGGACGGCGGCGCGCATCGCGGTCTCCTTTCTGCTATCGCGTGACGGCCGCGCTCGTGGCGGCCCGGATCGTGTGTGTCCCTTCTCCCTGGAGCGTCGTGGTATGGCGAGACCCCGGCATGGTACCACGCCGCGAGAATCCGCCGCACCCCGCTCTCCGCTGCGTTACGCTGGACGAGCGCCCGGCCCTCGCCGGGCGTCAATCTGTAGCGCGGAGGTGGAGCATTCGCTCGGCAGCGGAGCCGGCTCGGGGCAGCCTCGGACGTGACGTGCGCATCATCTCTCTCGTGGGCGCCGCCCACTTCGTGAGCCACTTCTTCCAGCTCGTGCTGCCGCCGCTCTTCCCGCTCCTGCGTGAGGACTTCGGCGTCTCGTACACGCAGCTCGGCCTCCTCATGGGATTCTTCTACGCGGCCTCGGGCGTCGGCCAAACCGTGTCGGGATTCCTCGTCGATCATCTGGGAGCGCGGCGCGTGCTGCCAGCGGGGATGGCGCTCCTCGCGGGGGCCATGGGCCTGGCCGGCATGGCCTCCGCGTACTGGGCACTGGCCGTGGCGGCCATCCTGGCCGGCCTCGGCAACAGCGTGTTCCATCCTGCGGACTACTCGATCTTCAACGCGTCCGTGTCGCCGCCGCGCCTCGGTCGCGCCTACGGCATCCACGGGATCTGCGGCAACCTCGGCTGGACGGCGGCCCCCGCGGTGGTGGTGGGCCTCGCGGGCCCATTCGGTTGGCGCGGCTCGCTCCTCACGGTGAGCGCCGCCGGCGTGGCCGCAGCCGTCGCGCTGGCGACCCAGGGCGCGACGCTGGTCGATCGCGTGGAGCCGGCGCTGCGCGGCGCCGCGAGCACGCCGGGACTGGGCGCCAGCGTGAAGCTGCTCTTCGCCCCCTCCATCCTCACCGCTTTCGCCTTCTTCGCCCTCATCGCGACTTCGCTCATCGGCATCCAGACCTTCTCCGTCTCCGCCATGGTGCAGATCTTCGATGCGCCGCTCGGGCTCGCCACGGGCGCCCTGACCGCCTTCCTGCTCGGGAGCGCCACCGGGATACTCGTGGGCGGCTTCCTCGCCGATCGCACGCGCCGCCACGATCTTGTGGCGGCCGGCGGCCTCGTCGCGGGGGCGTCCTTCAGCCTGCTCATCGCGAGCGCGGTGCCCACCCTCACCGTCCTTCCAGCGGTGATGGCCATGATGGGCTTCTGCCTCGGCACCATCTCGCCGTCGCGCGACATGCTCGTGCGCGCGGCCACGCCGCCCGGCGCCTCCGGCAAGGTCTACGGCTTCGTGTACTCGGGGCTCGACCTGGGCTCCTGCCTGACCCCGCTGCTCTTCGGCTGGCTCCTCGACCACGGCGAGCCGCGCATGATCTTCGTCACTTCGGCGGCCTTCATGCTCCTCACCATCGCCACCGCGGTGCAGGTGCGCCGCCGCTCTCAGCCCATCGCGCGCGAGGCCCACGCCCACCACTGACCGCCGCGGCTTCGGACGAGCGCTAGCGCGCACTGTCTCGATTGCGAGGGAGGCGGATGGGAGCGGGGGCGGGGCGCGTGCCCCAGACCCGTATCTTCTGCTGAGACCTCTGGCTCAAGGGTGGTGCCGGGGGCGGGGGCGCGCTCCCCAAGACCCGTATCTTCTGCGTGTGGTCGGAGCCGCGGACCACACTCTCGTGGCGGGACAG
>JBKOVG010000268.1:0-13032 GCA_046723845.1 Candidatus Methylomirabilota bacterium
GGACGAGGGGGTCCCACTCCGCCAGAGCGCTCCCCCGCCCCCGCCGCCACCCGCCCCGATCGCACGTGCAGAGCTCGTGAACAATCCAGGTTAGAGCGCTCGCTAGCGGCGGCACACCTCGAGCACGGGGTCAGCGTTCCGGACGGCGGTGAGCACCACCGCGTGGACCGCCGGCTCGCGGAGCAGGAGCGCGGCCGTCTCGCGTGCGGGCGTGGGATCCGGCACTGCGTCCATCTTGTTGATCAGCACGGCTAGCCGCGCTCCCGGCGGCACGCCTTTGCGTCCTCCCTCGGGATGGGTGAGGACGCGGGCCACCAGCTCCGGGGTCACCGGCGAGCCCGGCGCGGCGCCGCTCAGCGCGCTCACGCGCTCCGGCCGGTGAACGTGCTCGGCGGCGAGCGGCAGCCCGAGGACGTCGGCACCCACCACCGCGATCACCAGCGTCGTCTCCTCGGGAATGACGGGCTCGTGATCCGCGGGCGCCTTGAAAGGCCGCGTGCGCGAGCCGTCGGCCTCGTCGAGGAGGCAGACGTCCGGGCACCATGCGCGCAGCTCGCGGAAGCGCGCGAGGCTCAGCCCGGCCGCGCGCGCGGTGGCGGGATTGGTGGGCCCGGTGACGAGCACGTGCCCGTGCGCGGCCAGCGCGGACCGCACGCGCTCCGGCCGTGCCTCGGCATCGAGCAGGTGCGCGGGAGCGAGCCGGATCTGCGCCGCGAAGATGTGGGTGGTCGTGGTGGTGAGGACGGGCGCGCCCGCCTCCGCCATCTCGCGGGCGAGAAGGAACATGGCCGACGTCTTCCCGCCCCCGCCCACCAGCGCCACCACATCGTCGCGCCGGAGGTCGAGGGCGGCCGCCAGTTTCACCGCATCGACTCGGGAGCCACCGGCCGCTGCGTCTTCGAGGCCTCGTAGATCGCGAGCGGCACCTGGAGGGCCTTCCGCGCGGTGTGCACGTCCTGGGCGGGCTGCCGTCCCTCGAGGCTTCCCGGCGGTGCGGGATCGGCCATGGCGTCTCCTCGCTATCCGGAGCGGCGGAGACGCTCGGCGGCGAGCTCCTCGCGGAGGGCCATGGCGAGGCGCTCGTACTGCTCCGGCGTGTTGTAGAGCTGCGCGGAGATGCGGAGCACGCGCTGCGCCGGCCACCGCATGATGGGCACCTCGATCTTCCAGTCGTTGAAGAGGCGCTCCTGAAGCGGGTCGCGGGGACGCCAGCCCGTCTGGACAGTGGGGCTCGGGGGCAGGCTCACGCTGGCCAGGGAGCCGATCATCTCCTCCGGACAACCGGGGGGCGTGCCCGCCGCCGCGCAGAGGAGCTCGCGCGCGGCCAGGGCGAGTGCGCGGTTGCGCGCCATGAGGGCGGGCCAGCCGCCGGAGACGAGCTTGCCCATGTACTCGATGGCCGTGGGAACGGAGAGCCACGCCGTGGGATCCTGCGTCCCCGTCCAGTCGAACTCGAGGCGGAAGCGCGAGCGCCCGGGCCGCTCGCCCGTGGCCCCGTGGCTGATGGTGAGCGGGTGGATCTCGGCCTGGCGATCGCGCCGCACCCAGAGGAAGGCCGATCCCTTGGGCGCGCAGATCCACTTGTGGCAGTTGGCGCTGTAGTAGGTGGCGCCGAGCGCGCGCAGATCGACGGGCACCATGCCGGGCGCGTGCGCGCCGTCGATGAGCGTCTCCACCCCGCGCGGCCCGAGCTCGGCGATGAGACGCTCCACGGGCAGGATGAGGCCGGTGGGGCTGGTGACGTGGTCGAGCAAGGCCAGGCGCGTGCGCGGCGTCACCCTCGCCATCACAGACTCGACGATGACGTCCGGGGAGGAGACGGGGAAGGGAATGGGCACGATCTCCACCCGGGCGCCCGTGCGCCTGGCCACGAAGTCGAGGGTGTTGCGGCAGGCGCCGTAGACGTGGTCCGTGGTGAGGAGCTCATCGGCATCCGTGAAGGTGAGCGAGCGCAGCACCGCGTTGACGCCGCTGGTGGCGTTGCTGACGAAGGCCAGGTCGTCGGCTTCGGCGCCCACGAAGGCGGCGAGGGCCTCCCGCGCCTCGTCGAGACGGCCATCCAGCTCGCGGCCGAGGAAGCGCACGGGCTCCGCCTCCAGCTCCGCGCGGAGCGTGGCCTGCACGTCGAGGACCTCGCGCGGACAGGCGCCGTAGGAGCCGTGGTTCAGGAAGGCGATGCCGCGCTCCAGCGGCCAGAGCGCGCCGAATCCCTCGGAGCGGGCCACCGGATCAGGCCATGAACTTCGGCATCACGTCGCGGCCGAGCCAGGCGAGCTGCTCCACCATGGCCTGCTGCGGCGTGCCCATGCTGTTGCTCAGGTGCACGTACTCGAGGCCGGGGAACTTCTCCTCGAGGGAGTGGAGCAAGGCGATGAGCTCCTCCGGCGTGCCCGCGAACCACGCGCCCACCTTCATGTAGTCCTCCACGGTGGGCACGCCCGCCGCGCCCCAGCCCCCGCGCTTGGTCGAGGCCTCGAGCTGCGACGGCGTGATGCCCGGCACGAAGCCGAGCGGCCCGAACATCTTCACGTGCTCCTCGTACCAGGGGGTGATCTCGCGGACGGCGCGCGCGCGCGAATCCGCCAGGTGATAGAAGATGCCGAGGCTCAGCCCCTCCCCGAGCTTGTAGTTGAGCCCCGCGCGCTCGGAAGCTTCCTGGAAGGCGAAGATCGACTTCTCGGCCATGGTGGCGGCGCCGCCGCCGATCAGCCCCTTGATCCGGTGCTTCATCATGAAGTCGAGGCCGCGGGCGCTCGCGCTCACCACCGGCTGCCAGCACTCCACGGGCTGGTGCACGGGCCGCGGCACCAGGGTGATCTCGCGCAGTTCGTAGCCGCGATAGGGCACGGCGGGAGGGAGGGTGTAGTGCTTGCCCTGGTGCGAGAAGGACTCCTGCGTGAAGGCCTTCATCACGATGTCGACCTGCTCCTCGAAGAGCTCGCGATTGGCCTCCGCGTCCAGCATGGGCGCCCCAAAGGTCTCCACCTCGCGGGTGTGGTAACCGCGGCCCACCCCGAACACGATGCGCCCCTTGGTCAGGATGTCGACGGTGGCGAAGTCCTCCGCCATGCGCAGGGGGTGCCACATGGGCGCAATGTTGAAGCCGCAGCCGATGCGCAGGCGGCGGGTGAGGTGGGCGAGGTGCAGGCCCAGCATCATGATGTTGGGGATGCACTCGTAGCCCTCGTGCTGGAAGTGGTGCTCGGCCAGCCACAGGGTGTGAAAGCCGTGCTCGTCCATGACCTTCGCGATGGCTTCGCTCTTGGCGAACACGCTGGCGAGGTGCTCGTTGGCATAGCGGCGCTCGTTGGCGGGAGTGGCGAGTTGCCCCATGTCGCCCAGATCGACGTGGCCCGCGTAGACGGTGGAGAACTTGGTGATCATCGGGAGATCCTTTCCTAGGGCCCCTCGCTCGCGGGAGAGGACAGCGAGCGCGGGGGAAACTGGCGGGCCGGGAAGCGCGCGAGGGCGCTCTCGTCGAGCTCGATACCGAGCCCGGGCCGCGTGGGGACGGCGACGTAGCCGTTGCGCACCTCGAAGGCGGGGCGCGCGATCTCGCGCCCCCGCGGCTCGAAGTTCACGAAGTACTCCGTGATGAGGAAGTTGGGAATGGCCGCGGAGACCTGGAGGGTGGCGGCCAGCCCCACCGTGGTGCTGTTGTAGTTGTGGGGCGACACCGTGATCAGGGAGGGCTCGGCCATCTGCGCGATGGCCCGCAGCTCGAGGATGCCGCCGCAGTTGCACACGTCGGGATTGATGATGTCGGCGGCGCGGAGCTCGAAGGCGCGGCGGAAATCCGCGCGCGTGTAGAGCTCCTCCCCCGTCACCACGGGAATGGCGATCTGGCGCCGGCACTCGGCGAGGGCTTCCAGGTTGGTGGAGGACACCGGCTCCTCGTACCAGAACGGGCGATACCGCTCCATGGCGCGGGCCACCCTCACCGCGTGCATGGGAGCGAGCCGCCGGTGCACCTCGATGAGGAGCTCGACCTCCGGGCCCACCGCCTCGCGCACCGCGGCCACCGTGGCCACCGCCTGTTCCTCCGCCTCGCGCGAGATGTGGGTGCGCCACGGCCCGGGAAAGGGATCGAGCTTGAGCGCGGTGAAGCCGCGTGCCAGCGTCTCGCGCGCCCGCGCCGCGTAGTCCGTGGGCTTGCCGTGGCTGTACCAGCCGTTGGCGTACACGCGAATACGCTCACGGCAGGTGCCGCCCAGGAGCTCGTGCACGGGCACGCCGTGGCGCTTGCCCGCGATGTCCCAGAGGGCCTGCTCGAGCCCGCTCACCGCGCTCCAGAAGTCCATGGCCCCGCGCTTGGACGCAAAGTCGTGATAGGCCATGTGGACGAAGTGGGTGATCTGCGACGCTTCCCGTCCCACCAGATAGCGGGAGAGCGCTTCCACGTGGGCCACGATGCTCTGATCGCGGTCAGCCTGCGTGTAGCACTCACCCCAGCCGTGCGGCCCGCCCTCCGTTTCCACCTTGACGAAGAGCAGGTTCTTGCTGCCGCCGAGATCGGCCAGGAAGGGCGTGACGGCCTTGACATGCATGCCCGCAAATCTACCAGAATCCAAGGTCCGTGATACGATTCGGCGCGTTTTCAGACCTCCGCACTCGAAGAGGAGACGGCTCTCCATGAAACAGGGCTCGCTGGCGGGCATCCGCATCCTGGACCTGACGCAGTTCGAGGCCGGCACCTCGTGCACGCAGCTCCTGGGCTGGCTCGGGGCCGACATCATCAAGATCGAGCCCATCGGCGGGGAGCAGTCGCGCCGCAACCGGCCGGAGGTGCCGGGCCTCGACGCCATGTTCTTCCTGCTCTTCAACGCCAACAAGCGCAGCGTGACCATCGATCTCAAGCAGCCCGACGGCCGCGCGCTGTTCCTCAAGATGGCGGAGCACGCGGACGTGGTCGTCGAGAACTTCGCCCCGGGCCTCATGGAGCGCCTGGGGCTTGGCTGGGATGCGCTCCGTGCGGCCAACCCGCGGATCATCATGGCTCGGCTCAAGGGCTTCGGCCTCTCGGGGCCGTATCACGAGTACAAGAGCTTCGACATGGTCGCGCAGGCTACGGGCGGCGTGATGAGCGTCACGGGCTTTGCAGATCGCGAGCCTGTGCTCTGCGGCGCCAACATCGGTGATAGCGGCGCCGGCGTGCACATGGCGGCGGGGATCATGGCTGCCTACATCGAGCGGCAGCGCACGGGCCAGGGCCAGGTCGTCGAGGTGTCGATGCAGGAAGCCGTGGCCAATCTGATTCGCCAGCGCTACGTCGCCCACTATCGCGACGGCAAGCCCACCGCCAGGCGGGGCAACAATGCGCCGCCCGGCGCCGTGCCCGACGGGCTCTACGCCTGCGCGCCGGGCGGGCCCAACGACTACGTCTACATCTACGTGCAACCGATGAACCAGGACATGTGGTGTGACTTCGCGGGCGCCATCGGTCGCGAGGATCTCCTGACGGACCCGCGCTGCGTGGATGCGCCCACGCGCTGGAAGCACGTGGACGAGCTGAACGCTATCGCGCGGACGTGGACGGGCGCCCGCTCCAAGCAGGAAGTGATGACCACGCTGGCCAAGGCTGGCGTACCGTGCGGCGCCGTGCTGGACACGGGCGAGGTGCTGGACGATCCGCATCTGAACGCGCGCGAGGCCATCGTGAGCATCGACCATCCCACGCGCGGCCGCTTTCGCGTTCCCGCCTGCCCTATCCGCCTTTCGGCCTCGAAGCCGATGACCACGCCACCGCCGCTGGCCGGCCAGCACACGGAGGAGGTACTGGCGGAAGTTCTCGGTCTCAGCGCGACCGGCATCGCCGACCTCAAGGCACGGAAAATCGTTTAGAGGCATCCCTCGCCCCCGGAGGGGGAGAGGGCAGGGTGAGGGGCGTACCAGCCTTCGCCACCCACCCTCACCCCGGCCCTCTCCCTCGGTGAGGGAGAGGGGGATCAGTCGTAGTAGGCGGGGGCGTAGCGCAGGGTCGAGCTCTGCGGCTTGTCGTGGTTGATCCAGAGCTGCGCCTTCTTCTCCTCGAGGACACCCGCGATCCGCTGGAGCGAGGCGAGGGTCTGGTCGCGGTTCACGTTCATCGACGGGACGCGCTTGTGGTCCCAGTTGTCCTTGAAGTGGACGGCGTCGCCCGAGAGGACGAGGGCGCCTGTCTTGGGCAGCACCACGAGGAGTGACTCGTGGCCGGGGGTGTGGCCCGGCGTGGAGAGGATCACCACGCTGCCGTCGCCGAACACGTCGAAGTCGCCGGAGAGTTTCTCGATCTTCTGGGTCGCGGCGAAGGCAGGTTTCGTCGGCTGGGTCATCGCCCAGTCGTACTCCGCGCCCTGGATCAGGATGGTCGAGGTGGGGAAGAGCCCCACGTTGCCCACGTGATCGCCGTGGGTGTGGGAGATGGCCACGTAGGTGATGTCCGCGGGCTTGACGCCGATCTCCGCGAGCTGACCGACGAGCGTCTTCGCCCGACGATAGATGATGGCGCCGTTGGCCACCACCATGCCGTCGGGCATGGCGGCCACCGCGTCGGGCACGCCGGTGTCCCAGAGGAGCAGGCCCTTGGCGTGGCGGATGAGATAGCAGTTGTCCGAGAAGTCGATGGCCTTGCCCTCGCTCACCCCGGGTGACCAGCGCGACTGGTCCTTGCCCGTGTTCTGGCCGCAGTCGAGGATGTAGAGGCGCTCGACGCCGGGCCCTGCGCCGTGCGCCACGAAAGTCCACGAGGCCCACGCGACCAGAACCGTCAATACGGTCAGAGCGCAACGACGCATTGCTCCCTCCTTGGCTGAATTCCCCTCACTCTGCCCTCTCCCCAGAGGGGAGAGGGAGGATCGCAGCGGGGCGTAGTGTATCATCCGGCGGGTGAGCTCCCTGACCGCGACGTCGGCTCGCACGGCCGCCGTTTCTCCCGCCCGAACCAAGCTGATGGCCACGCTCTTCGTGGCCCAGGTGTGTGGCAGCACCGGGCAGTCGATCGTCCTCGCGGTGGGCAGCATACTCGCCGCGAGCATCACGGGAACCAATACGTGGTCGGGCCTGCCCGTGGCCGTGGGCGCGCTCGGCACGGCGCTGGCGAGCTGGCCACTGGCTCGGCTCATGGCCCGCTCCGGCAGACGACCGGGCCTGGCTCTCGGCTATGGCCTCGCCGTGGTCGGCTCCCTGGTCGGCATGGCGGGCGCGTCCGTACGCAGCTTCGCGGTCCTGCTCACCGGGATGGCACTCTTCGGCATCGCGAGCACGTCGAACCTCCTCGCACGCTACGCCGCCGCCGACGTGAGTCCGGGCGCTCGGCGTGGCCGAGCCATGGGCCTCATCGTGTGGGGGTCGACGGTGGGCTCGATGATCGGCCCGAATCTCATGGGCCCCGCCCTGCGTTTGGGCGCCCTCATCGGCGTCGAGGCGACGGCGAGCGCGTTCCTCGTGTCCGTGGCCGGCTACACGCTGGGCGCGCTCCTCATCCACGTCTTCCTGCGGCCGGATCCGCTGGCCATCGCGCGCGAGACGCAGGAGGTGGCGGCGCCGGGGACGTCGAGTGCAGCGGCTCGCCGCCTGGGCGCCATCCTCGCCGACGTGCGCGTGCAGATCGCGCTCGCCACGCTCACAGTCAGCCAGTTCGTCATGATCAGCACCACGTCGACGTCGCCGCTCTACCTCCACGATCAAGGGCACAACGTCCAGACCATCGGCATCGCCGTGTCGCTGCATCTGGCCGGCATGTACGTGACCTCACCGCTCGCGGGCTGGCTCTGCGATCGCTTCGGGCGCCTGCTCATCATCGGCATCGGCGCCGCCATCCTGATCCTGGCCGTGATGCTGGCCGGCCTGGCTCCGGGCGGCGATGGCGGCCTCGTCATCCTCGGGCTCTTCCTGAACGGGGTAGGTTGGAACATGGCGTTCGTCGCGGGGAGCGCGCTTCTCACCGATGCCCTCGTGCCCAACGAGCGCGCCTCGATCCAGGGGCTCGCCGATCTCTTCATGGGCCTGATGGGCGCGCTCGGCTCGGCCACGGGCGGCATGATCCTCGGCATCTGGGGCTTCGCCATTCTCAACGCGGTGGGCGCGGTACTGGTCTTGGGCCCGCTCGCGGTGACGCTGCTGCGCCGGCCGATGCTCGCGAAGGAGGGCTGATCCATGCCGGATCTCAATCCTCATGCGTTTTGCATTCGGCCCGGCATGCGCCGCGGGTACCGATCCGAGATTCCTCTCCCCACGCGCCTCGTCTCCAACGAGGAGTTCCCGGCGCTGCCGCAGACGTCCGCGCAGCGCGTCGTCGAGCACCGAATCCTCGCCGAGGCGAGCCGCCTGGCGCCGCCGCTCGGGCTGAGCCGGCGCGATTGCCTGCGGCGGAGCGGCGGCGTGGCCACCTCGCTTCTCGCCATGAACGCGGTCTTCGGCCGCTTCTTCGACGTGCGGCCCGTCGAGGCCGCCGATGCATCCGCCTTCCGCGAGCGCACGGGCGATCCATTCTTCATCTTCGACGTGCAGCTCCACTACGTGGGCGCGGGCTACGACCCGGGCAACGCAGAAGCGGGCCGGAAGGGCGCGGTGAGCAAGGGAGCGCTCTTGGGTCTGCGCCGTCAATCGCGGCGACTCAACCCGAAGCTGGCCTCCGACAGCGGCACGCTGGCCGATCTCTCATGGGAGAACCTCGTCAAGGAAGTATTCCTCGACAGCGAGACGGCCATCGGCCTGATCTCGACGCCCCCGGGCCCCTACCCCGAGGAAGCGGTGGTCCCGCCCAAGGAGATGACGCACATCCGCGACGAGATCAATCGCGTGACCCAGTCGCGCCGCATGCTCGCCCACGGCCTCATCACGCCCCAGCTCGGCCCGGCCGATCTCGACTTCATGGACCGGCAAGCCGCCACCCTCAAGGTCGATGCGTGGAAGGGCTACACGGGCGCGGCGCCCAAGGGTTTCGACCGCGGCTGGTTCGTCGACGACGAGAAGATCGCGTATCCCATGCTGGAGCGGGCGCGCAAGCTCGGCGTGCGCCGGATTTGCCTGCACAAGGGGCTGCCGCTGGGCCCCATCGCGGACTACAACCACCCGCGCGATCTGATCAAGGCGGCGAAAGACTTCCCCGATCTGGACTTCGTCGCGTATCACGCGGGCCTGCTCAGCGTGTCGGCCACGAGCCAAAGCGCCGAGGTGCCCTGGACCAGCGACTTCTGTCGGATGAAGCAGAAGGAGCCGGGCATCAAGAACATCTACATGGAGCTCGGCTCGACCTTCGGCCAGCTCGCCACCACCAATCCCACCGCGTGCGCGCACCTGCTCGGCCAGGTCATCGCGGCCTGCGGCGCGGACCACGTGCTGTGGGGCACGGACTCCATTTGGTACGGCACGCCGCAGTGGCAGATCGAAGCGTTCCGGCGCTTCGAGATCCCCGACGCGCTCATCGAGAAGCACGGTTATGCGCCGCTCACCCGCCCCGTCAAGGAGCAGATCTTCGGGCTCAACGCCGCGCGGCTCTTCGGCGTGGACGTGAGCGCGAAACGCCACGAGATCCCGAGCGACTACCTCAGCCGGATGAAGATGAGCTACCTCGAGGAGGGGCCCACGCCGAGCCACCGCTGGTACGGGTGGGTCACGGGCTGATCGAGACGGCTCCCTCCCCCAGGGGGAGAGGGAGCCTGTCCCGACGAGGCCTACCGGACGGCGACGGGCGCGACGGTGGAACCGGTGAAGCCCTGCGCCTTCAGCGGCTGCATGATGAAGGCGAACTCGTAGACCTGCTTTCCGGCCAGCTCGTCGAGCTTGAGATTCTCGAGCAGGTGAATGCCGTTCACCACCAGCAGGGCCTGGTGCACGGGCAGCGAGAGCTTCGGATCCGGGTTCGGCGCCACCTCCACCGGCCAGTTGTCCGCTCCCACGAGCATCGGGTCCTGCTTGGCGAGCCACTCCGCGGCCGCCACGCCGATGCCGGGGCAGCTCTTCACGTAGCGAGCGTTGTCCTTGCCCCACAGTCGGTTCCACCCCGTGTTGATGATCACCGCGTCGCCCGGCATGAGGCTCATCCGCTGCCGAGCCAGCGCATCCTGGAGATCCTTGGGGGTGATCTCGTAGGTGTCGGGCAGCGTGTCCACGCCCTTGAGAGCAGCCACGTCAATGAGCACCCCGCGCGTCATCAGCATGCCCACCTTCTCGATGCCGAGCTTGGTGAAGCCGGTCCGGGTGGCAATCGCTCCCGTCTTGAAGCAGTTGTAGTGGCTGTCCTCGTGGGACTGGTGGGCGAAGCCGTCGAACTGCGTCCCCACCTGGCCAATCTCCGAGACGACCAGCTCCTCGTTGCTCCCTCGGCGGTTCGAGAAGTCGTTCATGACCGTGCGCTTGACGGTGACGTCGAACTTACGGCCGGGGTTGATCACCATCTTGTCGTTCAGCACGTGCGCGATCTCGATGACCTCGCCCGTCTTGATGAGCTGCGTGGCGCGCAGCACACTGGCCGGCTTCATGTGGTTGCCCGAGCCGCGCTCGTCACCCGCTCCCCACTTGGAGGGGCAGCGCTGGGCCTCGGTCGGGACGGTCCACGTCTGGGCCTGGGCCGGTGCCCCCATCAGGACGGTTGCGGCGAAGACGATTCCCACCACGCTGTGTCGCATCGTCGTTCTCCTCTCTCTGGAGTGAGGTGAGCTGCGCGCGGAGACTATAGCCTGCCGGGACCGCGCCGGCCTCAAGACCTGGGCGCGCGGCGGCTCCGCGCCTCGTGCGCGTAGAGTCGAAGGGCGGCCACCGCCAGCCCCATCACCACGGGACCCACGACGAGCCCCGGCAGCCCCATCACCTCCAGGCCACCGAACAGCGCGAGGAAGGTGAGCACGGCGGGCATGGCCTCGTCGCCGACGAGGCGCGGCCGGATCACGTAGTCGCTGAAGCCGACCACGACCACTGCGCTCCACGCCAGCTCGACGACGGCGCGGCCGACCTGGCCCGTGGCGAAGAGATAGATGCCCGCGGGCACCCACACGAGAAGGGTGCCCACGGCGGGCACGAGGGAGGCCAGGGCCGTGGCGGCGCCGAAGAAGAGCGGATGCGGTAGGCCGCTGATCGCGAAGCCGATGGTGGCGAGCGTGCCCTGGGCGAGGCCGGTCAGCACGGTGCCGTTCAGGGTCATGCGCCCTACCCGGCGAAACTCACCGAGAAGCTGCCGCGTGTACTCCGGGCGCAGCGGCGCTACCGCGGCGAGGGTCGTGACCATGCGCGCCCAGTGGCGCAGCACCGCGTGCATGGCGAGCAGCGCGAAGAGGAGGCCGAGCAGCATGGTCAGCGTCCCCGAGGCGAGCCACCCCGCCCACCCGGCCGAGCGCGAGGCGATCTCGCCGGCGCCGGTGCGGAGCTGATCCGTGATGCTCTCCGGCGAGACGCCGAAGCGGGAGAGCCAGCCCGTCACCGTGTCCACCCACGCGGCGAGCGCGCCGCCGGGACGGAGCTGCTCGCGGACGCTGGTGGTGAAGGCCACGGCGCGAGTAACGAAGAGCGACACGAAGCCGACCGTCGCCCCCAGGCTGATCACCAGCGCGAGCAGCACCGTGAGGAGGGAGGCGATCGTTGGTCGCCGAAATCGCCGGGTCAGCCACTGGTAGACCGGCTCCAGGCTGAACGCCAGGAGGGTGCCCAGCATGAGGCCGGTGAAGTAGGGCAGGGCGAGCCAGGCGATGGCCACCACCGCACCGAGGGCGACCAGGCCGAGGGCCCGCCGCTCGGTCATCGCATCATGCTCGGCAGCCAGAGGGAGATGATGGGAAAGGCCACGAGGATGGCGAGGCGGACGACGTCGGCCCACATGAACGGCAGCACGCCGCTGAACACCGTGCCCGTGCTCACCTCGGGCAGGAGAGTCCGGAGCACGAACATGTTCATGCCCACCGGCGGGCTGATGAGGCCGATCTCCACCACGCAGACGATGATGATGCCGAACCAGATCGGATTGAAGCCCAGGTGCACGATGACCGGGAAGAACACGGGAATGGTGAGGAGGATCATGGACAGCTCTTCCATGGCCGTGCCCAGCACCACGTAGATCGCGCAGATGGCTGCCACCACCATGGTCGGGCTCAGGTTGAAGCGCGTCACCCAGCCCTTGAGATCGCTGGGCATGGTGGTGATGTTGACGAACTCCGCGAAGATGAGGGCGCCGATCAGGATCACAAAGAGCATGGAGGTGGTGCGCGCGCTCTCGAGGAGGGCCGCGTAGAGGGTCTTCCAGGTGAGCGCGCGGCGCCACAGCGCGAACACCATGGCGCCGAAGGCGCCCATGGCCGCGCCCTCGGTGGCCGTGAAGAAGCCCAGGTAGATGCCGCCCATCACGAAGAAGAAGAGGGCGGCCACCGCCCACACGTCCTTGAGGGCGCGGAGCCGCTCGCGCCAGCTCGAGCGCTCGCCGGGAGGGCCGGAGGCGGGATCGCGCCACGTCATGTACTGCACGGCCCCGCAGAGGAGGAGGGCGCCGAGGATGCCGGGGAGGATGCCCGCCGCGAAGAGCTTGCCGATGTTGGTCTCGGTGAACACGCCGTAGATGACCATGATGGTGGAGGGCGGGATCATGATGCCGAGGGTACCCCCGCCCGCCACCACGCCGGCGGCGAGGCGGTCGGAGTAGCCGAAGCGCTTCATGGAAGGATACGCCACCTTGGCGAAGGTGGCCGCGGTGGCGATGGAGGATCCGCAGATCCCGCCGAAGCCCGCGGAGGCCCACACGGTGGCCATGGCCAGCCCGCCGCGCAGGTGACCGATGAAGGCGTAGGCGGCGCGGAAGAGCTCCTGCGACATGCCCGCGCGCGTCACGAAGTTGCCCATGAGGATGAACAGCGGCACCACGGACAGCGTGTAGTTGCGTCCCGTCTCGTAGAGCTTGGTCTGCACGGTAGCGGAGGCGACCATCCAGTTCCAGTCGCGCATGTAGGCGTAGCCCACGAAGCCCACGATGGCCATGGCGAAGGAGATGGGAATGCGCAGGCAGCACAGCACCATCATGGCGGTGAGGCCGAGGAGTCCCTCGATCACCGGCGCTCGAGCACTTTGTAGAGG
>JBKOVG010000119.1:0-4302 GCA_046723845.1 Candidatus Methylomirabilota bacterium
TTTTCAGCGCTGGCAAGGACGATTTCGCGGAAGAGGAAGAGGTCGCCGACGGCCTCGGACCGACGATGAACCTCGGCAGCTGCGGCGGTTGCCATCTCCATCCGGCACTCGGTGGAACCAGCCCGCCGGTGAATCCTCAGATTGCATTTGCCAACAAGAAGGGCGCGGCCAATACCGTTCCATCATTCATCACGCTGAACGGGCCCGTACGCGAGGCGAGGTTCGTGAGGAATCCTGACGGAACGCCGGACGGCGGCGTCCACGACCTGTTCACCATTGCCGGTCGGGCGGACGCGCCGGGCTGCAAGCTCGCGCAGCCGGACTTCGAGCAGGAGCTCGCGCGCCGCAACGTGATCTTCAGGATTCCCACCCCGGTGTTTGGCGCAGGCTTGATCGAACAGATCCCTGACAAGATGATCCTTGCCAACCAGGCCAATGACGCCCCCATGAAGAGATCATTCAGGATTCACGGTCGGCCGAATATCGTTCTCGCCGGCCATACGATCTCCGGCCAGGCGAACAACAACGGCAATGACGGCACGGTCGCCCGTTTTGGCTGGAAGGCCCAGAACAAGTCTCTCCTGCTGTTCTCCGGCGAGGCGTACAACGTCGAGATGGGTATCACCAACGAGCTCTTTCAGACCGAGCGGGACGAAACCCCGACGTGCCAGTTCGATACAGTTCCCAACGACGTGACCAAGACTGACGGCACGCCGCCCCTTGATGCGATCAGTGCGATCGAAAAGTTCGCCTTCTTCGCGCGCTTCCTCGCTGCACCGACGCCTTCGCTCGATACACCGGGAGGGGCCGCGTCCATTGCAAGGGGGCGAAACCTGTTCAGCAGTACCGGCTGCGCGCTCTGTCATACGCCCACACTCAATACAGGCAACGCTGCGGTCGCCGCACTACGCAATCAAGCCGTGAATCTCTTCTCCGATCTCCTGGTCCACGACATGGGCCCGGGGCTCGCCGATGGGGTCACTCAGGGACAGGCGGGCCCCAGAGAATTCCGGACCGCCCCGCTGTGGGGGCTGGGGCAACGGCTTTTCTTCCTGCATGATGGGCGAACGTCGGACTTGCTGGAGGCGATTCGGGCGCACAAGAGCGGGAGCGTCTTTACCGGTAACGCCTCTGAGGCGAATGCAGTGATCAGGAACTTCAACGACCTCCGGGAAAACCAGAAGCAGGACGTTCTCAACTTTCTGCGTTCACTGTAGCCTACGAACCAGCGGTTCGTGGGTGCAAGCCCTGCCGGGCGCGCCCGGTTCCAGCGTCGAAAGTAAACGGCGGCGAGTCGCTCGCTGCCCGTTCTTGTTTTCGACGGCGCGAGCGCTGGGGCGTTACCTGCCCAGGCGGCAGGATGCACCTCTGGCTCCGGCGGGCTGGGGCGCGCGCCGGGTTGGGGGTCGCCGCCTCCGATGAAGACGATTGGGATTTTCGAAGTGGCGGCCGGTCGATTGCCTCATCAGGGCGGCAGGAACCGTGGTCTCCGGCCGCGCGTCTCCCTGGCGGTATCCATGCACCCCGAGGGGACGGACGCGGATCGCCAGGAACGCATCGAATGCTGGAAGCGAAAGCGCGCTCCAGCTTGGTGGCGTGGCTGGAAGGGAGAGATCGATCCCGAACCCGGTGGACCAGCCGAGCTCACTCCGCTCGGTCGTAGACTTGTCGGAGTTGATCGTTGGCCATAGCGTATGCGCGAAGGCCGCCGAACAACGCGCTCCACCGGACCGGAGCTCGCGTCGCTCGCTCCGGCCGGTGAGCGCGAGCGTTGGGCCGACGTCGATCGAACAGCCGCTGAGGAGGTGGGACATGGAACGGGTGCATGTTCGGGAAGATCTGGATGCACCAATTGACGCGGTGTGGAAGCTCATTCGTGATTTTGGCGACATCAGTGCCTGGGCTGGAGGGCGTCCCGTCCGGGTCGACGGTGCGGGGGTCGGGATGCTCCGCCATGTCGACAGACCGGCCGGACGATTTGTCGAGCGGCTCGAGACGCATGACGACAGCACCCACACCTTCAGCTACCGCCTCCTTGAACATCCATTGCCAGCGACAAACTTCGTGGGCAGAGTGCGGCTTACCGCGAACGGTCCCCGAGGGTGCGTCATCGAGTGGGGCGCGGAGTTCGACGCCTCTGATCCGGGGCTTCGTGACCGCCTTGAAAAGGGGATACCGCAACTTCGTCAGCAATATCCGACGAGCGCTAATGGGGGAGCGGGCTGCACCTGGAGCGGCCTAACTTCGGCATCCAGCCGACGGCCTTTGGCCGCGGCTGATACCGCCGTTATGCGGCATCATACGGGGCGCGTGGAGAGCGCCACGACCATTCAAGGGGGTAACCTAACGATGCCTTCTCTCACTCCAGCCGCCTCGATGCTGGGCCTGGCGCTCGTCCTATTATCGATGGCCGACGTGCAGGCGGCTGAACTCCAGATCTTGGCGGGTGGCGCTATGACGGGCCCGTTGAGAGAGCTCGGCGCGCAATTCGAGCGCGCCTCTGGCCATAGGCTTGTTTTTCGCTTCGGTACCACCCCCGAACTGATCAGGCTGGCCACGACCGGCGGACCGTTCGACCTTGGTGTCGTTCCTCGAGAGGTGGTCATGGACGCTGCCGCCCGGGCGCGGTTCGCGGCCGGGCCGACAACCGACATTGCTCGCGTCGGCCTCGGTGTTGCCGTTCGCTCGGGTGCTCCCAAGCCCGACATCGGCACGCCCGAAGCGCTGAAGCAGACGCTGCTCACAGCGCAATCCATCGCCACCATACCGGCAAGCGCGGCTGGCGCCCAGGTTTTGCGGGTGTTCGACAGGCTCGGCATCGCCGAGGCGATGAAAGCCAAGACGAAGATACAGACCGCGCCGACACAGGTCGTTGAGGCGGTTGCCAAAGGTGAGGCCGAGCTGGGAGTGTTTCTCCTCAACGTGCTGACGGCCCCCGGTCTGGATGTGGTCGGTCCCTTCCCCGCCGAGCTGCAGCAAGAAGTAGTTTTCACAGCATCCGTCGCGGCGGACACGAAAGAAGGGGAAGCCGCCAAGGCTTTCATCACCTACCTGACGACGGCCGCCGCGGCCGCCGTGATCAAGGCCAAGGGTATGGACCCGTTCCTTCGCTAACCGGTGACTTGAATGCCGCATAACAACGCGTTGGACCCGGACCGCTGGCTCGCGTGCGCTCGCCGCGGCCGGTCAACGTGAGCGTTCGGCGGTCAACAATGGCTGAATCGGCCCCGGAGTTGAGGCAGGCATTAGAGCGCTTACGCCGCCGGCGCAGGGCCTACTGGGCCCTGTTGAGTTTAGTTCTAGTCGTGCTCTTCATCGTGTTCCAGGTACCCACACAATGGTCGACCGCGGCTCCCCTGTTTTACGTTTTCGCTGGCGGGGCCTTGATCGCGTATGTGGACCTCCTAATGCGTCAGCTTCAATGCCCGCGCTGCCATCAGTCATTCTTTCGACAGTCGGCATACTGGGCACGACGATGTGCAAATTGCGGACTGACCGTCTGACGGTAGCCGCGCGTAGCGGGCCGCCGAACAACGCGTTGGACCGGACCGCCGGCTCGCCTTCGCTCGCCGCGGCCGGTCAACGCGGCCGTTCTACGGACCGATAGAGTGAGATGTTGAGGCCGGCGTTGCTCCATCTCGCTCCGTCCCTGGGCGATCTGGAGGCGAACCGGCGCCTCCTGGAGAACTCGACTAGGATCGCCGGCGATCTCGGTGCTGATTGGGTGCTCTCCGGGGAACTCGTGGTGTCGGAATACGAGTTTGAGGGGCTGATTGGGACTGCGTGGATCGAGTCGCAGCCCGACGAGTGGCTCAAGAAGTATGTTTTTCCGTCCGCGATGCGTACCACGCGGGCCGGCCGCGCAGACCCACGAGCCGGACTGTGTTCTCAACGGGAGCGGGCGAGCTGATTCCCTTTTCCGGGATGATCGCGACGGCCTCGCCCGGCTCAACGAGCGAGCTAACCTTATCGACGAGGTCCGGCCAAAATGAGACGTCTTTCGATGCCGTCACGCACGCCTTCGTTAGAAAAGGTAGAGCTAGCACGAGGACGACCAACCGGTTGTGAGCGTTATGGCCGGGGCCGCGGCAGCCGAAAGTGGTCATAAGTCGAAGAACCCTAGGCACGGCCACCATTCGGGAGGAGGGAGCACATGAGTTCGTCAGCGGCCGAGGGCGGATGCCGTTCCTCACTCCTGAGAAGGCCGCGGAGGTACGCGAGCGGTACGGCTCTAAACAATCTCCTGACGGTTCGCCGCTAGGCTAGGCGCGGCGAGCCGTCAATGCTCACGGCGCTCTGCGG
>JBKOVG010000350.1:0-7274 GCA_046723845.1 Candidatus Methylomirabilota bacterium
CGAATTATTCACGAACACGCGGAGCGCGAGGCGGGTCGGGGCCCGTCGTCAGGGGCGGGGGAGCGCTCCCGCTGCGTCACCCACTCGCCTGAATCGCCGCCCTCCGGGCGGCGCACAGGCTTCGGGGGTCCCACTCCGCCGGAGCGCTCCCCGCCCCCGCCGCCACCCGCCCCGATCGCACGTGCGGCACTCGTGAATAATCCAGGCTAGGCCGTGCCGGAGGCGACGCTGTCGTGCCCGAGGGGTGAGGCCGCGCTACCGAACGATTCTGCGTCCTGTGATCGCTGCGGCCATGCGGCCGACGTGACGTCGAGCGGTGCCCTCCGATCGGCGGCTACGTCCGGGCCGCGCGGGCGACGGGCCGGCCTTCGAGCGCCGTCGCCACCACGGCCAGGTCTTCCGCGCCGTGCCCGGCCACCCGCGCCTCTTCGTAGAGCCGCTCTGCGAGATCAGTGAAGGGCAGGGAGGCGCCCACGCTTTCGGCAGCCTCCTGCATCAGGTGGATGTCCTTCATGAAGAGGTCGAGCTTCATCTGGGCGGGAAAGTCTCGCCGCACGATCATGGGCCCCCGGACCTTGAGCATGGCGGAGCTCGCCGCGCTCGAGTTGAGCACGTCGAGGACGACGCCGAGGTCGAGGCCCGCCTTGCGCGCGAGAGTGAGAGCCTCCGCGGCGGCCGCGCTGTGGAGGGCGACGAGGAGGTTGGCCACGAGCTTGAGTGTCATGGCCTGCCCGACCGTGCCCACGAGCACGGCGCGAGGCAAGACGGCCTCGAGCGCGGGACGCCAGCGCTCGTAGAGTGCGCGCTCGCCTCCCACGAAGAAGATGCCGTCGCCGCGCTCCACCATGCTGCTCGTGCCGCTCACCGGGCAGTCGAGGAAGCCGAGGCTGCGCGCGGTGACCGCGCGCGCGAGCGCCTCGGTCAGCCGAGGAGAGATCGTGCTCATCTGGATGACGGTGAGGCCGGGATGCGCGCCGTCCAGCACGCCGTCACGTCCCACGATGGCCGACTCCGCAGTGGCCAGCGAGGGCAGGACGGTGCACACGGCCTCCGCCGAGCGCGCGACGGCGGCCGCAGAGGCGGCGCCCCGGCCGCCCTGAGCCTCGAGGGTACCGACGCGCTCGGGGAGGACGTCGAAGCCGATCACCGCGTGGCCGGCGTGCAGCAGGCGCGAGGCGATGGCGTGACCGAGAAGGCCCAAGCCGACGATGCCGATGGTGGCCATGAATCGTCCCCCTGGATCAGCAGTGCTTGCAGGGCGGGTAGTCGCGTGAATAGACCGGGTTCTTGAGGAATTCCTCCGGCTTGAAGATCCAGAACTGGGAGACGTTGGGGAAGGTGTGGATCACCGTGTTCTGGAGCTGGCCGCCGACGCGCTCCACCTTGCGCACGTAGATGTTCTCGACCGGGTTGCCGTAGTCGTCGAAGCGGATGGGCCCGCGCGGCGCCTCCGACAGGTCGATGCGCCGCAGGGCGCCGAGGAGCTTCTCGCCGTTCTCGATGTCGCCGCCCGTGGCCGTGAGGGCCGCCTTGAGGGCGACGCCTCCCACGTAGGCGCCTTCCGAGTAGTAGGAGGGGACCTGCTTGAACTTCGCCTCGTAGGCCTGCACGAACTTCTTGTTGGCGGGCGTGGCGAGGGCGGCGGAGTAATGGAGCGCGGTCACCACTCCCAGCACCTCGTCGCCCATGGTGCGCAGGACGTGCTCGTCGGTGAAGGTGCCGCCGCCGATGAGAGGGAGCTTGCCCTTGAGCCCCGCCTCCGAATACTGCTTGGCGAAGCGGAGGGCGTCCGCGCCCGAGAAGACGCAGAAGACAGCGTCCACATCGCGCCGGAGCTGCGCCAGGTAGGGCCCGAAGTCCGGGGTGTTGAGCGGCGGCCAGAGCTTCTGCACGACCTGGCCGCCCGCGTCCTCGAAGGTGCGCTGGAAGCCGCCCGCCACCTCCCAGCCGAAGGCGAAGTCGTAGCCGATCATGGCGATCTTGCGGTAGCCGAGGTTGTCGTAGACCCACTTGCCGAAGGGCTGAGAGGGCTGGGCGCTCGTCCATCCCGTGCGGACGATGTAGGCGCTCCGCTTGCGCTGGGTGATGTCCTCCGCAGACACGATGGGGAAGATGGTCGGCACCTTCTTGTCGGTCACGTAGCCCGCCACCGCGTAGCCCACCGCGGCGGAGAGCGGTCCCATGAGCACGTGCACGCCCTGGCTCTCCACCAGGCTCCGCGCCTTGGCGAGGCCGGTGGGCGGCTTGCCCTCATCGTCCTCGGTGATCAGCTTGACCTCGCGCCCCGCGAGCTTCCATCCCTGCTCCTCCAAGAAGAGCTGGAGCCCGTTGGCCATGTCCTTGCCGTTGGCAGCCAGGGCGCCCGACTCCGGCAGGATAAGCCCGATCTTGATCGGGCCCTTCTGCGCGCTGGCGATGCCGGCGGGAAGAAGACCGGCAGCGACGAAGGCCAGCGTGACGCCGAGCAGCTTGGGCATGAGCGCCTCCTTGGTCATGCAGGCGGCGGGTAGGGAATGGGACCGGCGTATTCCGAGCGTAGGGGCGCCCATCGCGACGCCCAGTTCCGCGCGAGCGTGCCGGCGAGCTGCGCGAGATGGATGCGGTCGTGCGCGACCCAGGCCGCGACGAGATCGAGGCCGGAGAGCGAGCCCAGGCGACCGAGAGGTCGCGACGCTCCCAGGGCCCGCAGCGGCTCCGGCGCCGCCGACGCCAGGAGCCGGAGGCTGTCCTGCCGGCGCGCGCGAAAGGCCTCCAGCGCCTCGGGCAGGCTCGCCTCGCGATACCGCCGTTCCACCGCCCAGCGCTCCGGGTCGATCTTCACGAACTCGGCCGCTCCCTCCAGGATGACGCGAACCCGGGCGCCAAAGTCCTCGGTCTCCTCGTCGCGGAGATGGCAGACGATCTCGACGGGCGACCACTCGTCGGGAGCGGGTCGCGTCCGTGCGACCTCATCGTCGAGACCGCTCAGCAATGCCTCGAGCACGGCCGGCATGTGTTCGAGCGCACGCCGCGCGTCGGCGAGCAGCGCGTCGTTCATGCGCTCACGCCATTACCTGGCCGCCGTTGACGTCGAGGGTGGCGCCGTTGATGAACGCGGCCGCATCCGAGGCCAGGAAGACGACAGCCTCGGCGATCTCTCCGGGTTCGCCGAGGCGGCGGACGGGGATGCCCTCCGCCACCCGCCGCGTCGCCTCCGGCGTCCGGGCCTTGAGCACGCGCTCCGTGGCGGTCGTGCCCGGCGCCACTGCGTTGACGGTGATGCCGTCGGCGCCCACCTCGAGGGCGAGATGGCGCGTGAAGCCGATGACGCCGGCCTTAGCCGCCGCGTAGTGCGACGTGACGCGGACGGCGCCGGCGCGGCCCACCACTGAGGCGAGGTTGACGATGCGGCCGTAGCGCTGCCGCTTCATGATGGGGAGCACGGCCTTGGAGCAGAGAAACACGCTGGTCAGGTTGGAGGCGAGGATCGCGTGCCACTCCTCCTCCGCGATCTCCTCGGTAGCCCGGATCACCGCGAAGCCGCCCGCGTTGTTGACGAGGACGTCGACTCGGCCCCAGCGTGCCACCACCGCCGCCAGCGCCCGGTCGATGTCCGCCGAGCGCGTGACGTCGGTTCGGAGGGCGAGCACGTCGGCGCCGCGTCCTTTGAGCGTCGACGCCACGCTTTCCACGCCGCCTTCATCCAGATCGAGCGCGGCCACGCGAGCGCCTTCGCGCACGCAGGTCTCCGCGATGGCGGCGCCGATGCCCTTGGCCGCGCCCGTCACGATGGCTACCTTTCCCGCCAGCCGCATGCACGCTCCTTTCGCTGGATGGGACGGATAGCACACCCGGGGCGCCGATGCTAGTCTGGGGCCCCGGCGGCCGGTCGCATCCAGCCGCCCGGAACAGGAGATGCCATGGGCCGTTTCGTCGATCTCTCCGTCACCGTGGACTCGAGCACCATGAGCCCGCCCTCGACCAACATGCGCCTCGAGGTGACGCCGCATCACCGCGGTCCCGGCTTCTGGCAGGTGTCGAGCGTGCACCAGAGCCTCCACACGGGCGCCCACATCGACTCGCCGCTGCATGTCTTCAAAAACGGTATCACCACCGCGGAGATCACCCTCGATCAGGTCATGGGCGAGGCCTTGGTGGTCGACCTCTCGTTCGTAGGCGCCAACCATGGCATCACCATCGACGACCTGAAGAAGGGCGGGGCGGAGGACGTGAAGCGCGGGGACATCGTGCTCCTGCGCACGGACTGGACCGACCAGATGTACGGAAGGTGGCCCGACTACTTCACCCAGTCGCCGTACTTCCCGCCGGAGTCCGCGCAGTGGCTGGTCGATCGCGGGCCCAAGAACATCGGGTTCGACTTCTTCGAGGAGTACTGCGCGCGCCTGCCCGACTTCGGCTCCGAGGACTTCGCCATGCACCGGGTCATCCTGGGCGCGGGCGTGGTCATCATGGAAGGGCTGACCAACCTGGGCGCGCTGCCGCGCCGGCGCGTGGACTTCGCCGCGCCGTTTTACAAGATCGCCGGCACCGAGGGAGCGCCCGCGCGCTTCTTCGCTACCGTGTAGGGGAGGGGGCCATGGAGAAGTTCGAGTACTTCAGCGGGATTCCCGAGGTGGGTATCGTGCCGCGGGCCCCGCACGCGGGCCCGCTCCTGCGCCACGTCTACGAGCAGGAGCACGGCCGTGGCGGCTTCGCGGGCAAGGTCAGCCACACCTACCACCTCTATCCGCCCACCAACTGGCTGCCCGAGGAGAGCCGACTCCTCGACGGCGCTCGTTTCGCTCCGCATTGGGACTCGCCGTTACGTCCGCTCGGCGGAGTGCATCACGCCCTCGGGCAGGCGGAGCCGGCGCCCGGCCTCGACGTGTACCGTGGCCTGGGGCGGCTGATCGCCAACGCCACCGCGGCCATGAACGTGACGGCGCCCACCGCGCCCATGGACTACTTCTTCGAGCATCACTCGGCCACCCTCGTGTTCTTCGTCCACGAGGGCGGCGGCACGCTGGAGACGACGTTCGGCCCCATCGCCTACGGCAAGGGCGATTTCCTCATCGTGCCCAAGGGCATCACCCATCGCTTCGAGCTCGCGCCGGGTCCGCAGTACTACTGGGTCTACGAGAGCTTCACGGGAGACCCGGAGAAGGCAGAGGCGCCAACCACGGGGCAGTTCCTCACCCACAGCCGGAGCGACTACAAGTTCCCCCGCTCGCTCGACACGCGCAACGAGGCCGGCCGCTTCGAGATCATCTCCAAGGCCGACGCCACCTACGCGCGCCGGGTCCACCCCACGCATCCCTTCGACGCGGTGGGCTGGCGCGGGACGTACCTCCCGTACAAGTTCGCGGTGGAGGACGTGCGGCCACTCGTGGCCGACCGCTCGCACGTGCCGCCCTCGGGCCACACCGTGTTCATCCTTCCCGGCTGCTATCTCTGCGTGTTCACCGTGCGCTCGGCGGAGAAGGAAGGCCTCTGGGTGCCGTTCTTCCACAACAACCTCGACTACTGCGAGACGCTCGGCTATCACGTGGGGCGCTTCTTCAGCCGCGGCGGCGTCTTCTCGGAGGGGATGGTGTCGGTGCATCCGGTGGGCCTGCCTCACGGCCCGCATCCGACCGCGCTCGCCGCCCTCATGGACGACAAGCGGCCTCAGAAGTTCGAGGAGGTCGGCATCATGGCGGACTTCGCGAACCCTGCCCGGATCTCCGATTTCGCCCTCGGTTTGTCGCAGCCCGGATACATGGCGAGCTGGACGGGCTACGTGACGGAGCCGCGCTTCGCCCACGACCCGGGACGGCTCGCCAGGGTGCGCGGTGAGGCGGAACGCCTGGCCGACGCGCGCGACACGATGCGGCCGGCAGGATCGCAGAGCGACACGCCATGACCACCACTCGCGATCCCAACCTGCCCGCCGCGTACTCCGACGGCCTCGACCGGCTCTCCCTTGCCCCGCTGTGGACGGCGCTCCACGCGCTCCTCCCCCACGAGCGGGCGACCCAGGCCGTGCCGCATCGCTGGCGCTGGGCGGAGGTGCGCGGGCCGCTGCTCGAGGCCGCGCGGCTCGTGCCCATGGAGCAGGCCGAGCGCCGCGTGCTCGTGCTGCGCAATCCCGGCCTCGGCGGCGTCTACGCCGCCACCGCCACCCTCTTCGCGGGCATGCAGATCATCCTCCCCGGCGAGGCGGCACCGAGCCACCATCACACGCCAGCTGCACTCCGCCTGGTGGTGGAGGGACACGGCGCCTTCACCACCGTGGACGGCGTCCGCTGCGAGATGGAGCCGGGTGACCTCATCATCACGCCGCCCATGCGCTGGCACGATCATGGTCACGAGGGGACGGAGCCCGTGATCTGGCTCGATGCCCTCGACCTGCCGCTGGTGCGGAGCCTCGACGCGGCGTGGGCCTCGAAGATGCGCCCCGCGGCCGCGCCGACCACGGCCATCGACTCCTCGCAGGACGAGTTCACCGCGGCGGGCCTGGTGCCGCGTGCCTCGCGCTACGAGGACACGGGCTATCCGCAGGTGCGCTGGCCGTGGCGCACGGTGCGGGCCGCCCTCCTGGCGATGGCGGCGGAGGCGCCGGCGGATCGTCCCGTCCTGCTCCGTTACGTCAATCCGCGCACGGGCGGCTTTCCGCTTCGCACCATGGGCTGCGAGGCGCAGTGGCTGCGGCCCGGCGAGCGCACATCCGCGGAGCGGCGAACGGGGAGTGGCATCTTCCACGTCATCGAGGGGCGCGGCGAGAGCCGTGTGGGCGATGAGACCCTCACGTGGGAGCAGGGAGACTGTATCGCGGCGCCGCCCTGGCACTGGATCCAGCACCGGAATCTCTCGACGTCGACGCCGGCCTGCCTCTTCCAGGTCAGCGACGAGCCCGCCCTCCGCGCCCTCGGCCTCTGGCTGGAGGAGGAGCGGATCTCGTCCTAACCCGGGCTGTTCACGAGCTTGGGAGCGTGAGACGGGCCGGGGCCCGTCGTCGGGGGCGGGGAGCGCTCCAGCGCCGTCACCCACTCGCCAGAATCGCAGCCCTTAGGGCTGCGCACAGGACGAGGGGGTCCCACTCCGCCGGAGCGCTCCCCGCCCCCGCCGCCACCCGCCCGATCGCACGTGCAGCAGTTGCGAATTGCTTGGGCTAGAGGCCGAGGTCTCCTGCCGAGGGTAGAGAGGGCAGCGAGGTGGCGAGGCGCACCGCGCGCGTGATGGCGATGGCCACTGCCTCGGCGGCCGCGGCTCCGAGCGCGTCGGGTTCCATCAGCGCCTCGCCGACGGAGAGGCAG
>JBKOVG010000003.1:0-5851 GCA_046723845.1 Candidatus Methylomirabilota bacterium
CGTGGAAGGCACCCGCGTGTTCGCCGAGGTGTTCGTGCCCGCCTCCATCCTCCTCGTGGTCGGCGCGAGCCACGTGGCCATGCCCATGGTCACCCTGGCCAAGGTGCTCGGCTTCAAGACCATCGTGGTGGACGGCCGCCCACGCTTCGCCACGCGCGAGCGCTTCCCCGACGTGGACGACCTGCGCATCGGCATTCCCTCGGATCTGATCCGCGACGTGCCGTTGATCGCCTCCACGGCCCTGGTGCTCGTGGCCCACGACTACAAGTACGACCTGCCCGTGCTGCGCCACGCGCTGGCCACCCCCGTCGGCTATGTCGGGCTGCTCGGATCGAGCCGGCGGGGCAAGGCCATCCTCGATCTGCTGCGCGAGGACGGCGTGGCGGAAGACGCCCTCACGCGCGTGCACGTGCCCATCGGTCTCGACCTGGGCGCGCAGTCCGCGCCCGAGATCGCCCTCGCCGTGCTGGCAGAGATCCTGGCCGTCCAGCGGGGAGCGACCGGCCTGCCCATCAGCGAGAAGGTAAGGCGGGGGCTCAAGTGAAAGCCATCGCCCAGCGACGGAAGGGAACGACGGTCGCCTCGCTCGAGGGGCGCGTGATCTGCCACGACGTGCGCGACGCCGATCGCAAGATCGCCGCGGAGAAGGGGCAAGTCCTCGACGCCGGGACGGCCGAGCGGCTCCTCGCCCTGCCCTGGGAGGAGCTGCATCTCCTCGAGCTGGAGCCGGGGGACATCCACGAGGAGCCGGCGGGCGCGCGCCTCTCCCAGGCCGCCGCGGGCGCCGGCGTGGTCGTCAAGGGCTACAACGGCGGGCAGTGGTCGCTCGCCGCCACGCACCGCGGCCTTCTCCAGGTGCGCCGGGACGCGCTGGCCCACGTCAACACGCAGGAAGGCATGGCCATCTTCACGCTCTACGATCTCCAGCCCGTGGAGGCCAGGGAGACGGTGGCCCGCGCCAAGATCTCGCCGCTCGCCATCGCCGAGTCGCTCGTCAAGCGCGCGGAGGAGCGCGCGTGGGCCGCGGGCGGCCTCGTGATGGTCAAGGGCTTCGAGCCGAAGAAGATCGGCGCCCTGACCCGCTCGAGCCTGGAGACGAAGCAGCGCACCCGCTTCGAGGCCGCCCTCACGGAGAAGCTCGACTGGCTGGGCTCGCGCCTCCTTCCCGTGCGCTACTGCGACGACGACGCGGCCGCCGTGGCCCAGGCTTTCACGGAGCTGGCCGGGGAGGGCGCGGACGTCCTGATCGGGGCGGGCGCCGCCTCTCTCGACCCGCTCGACTCGATCTTCGAGGGCCTGCGCCTGGCCGGCGGCCAGATGGTCCGGCACGGCGTGCCCGCGCATCCCGGCAGCCTGCTCTGGATCGCCCGCCTGCACGGCCGCCCCGTGCTCGGCATGCCCGCCTGCGGCATGTTCTCGCAGGCCACCGCCTTCGATCTCGTGCTGCCGCGCATGCTGACCGGCGAGGAGATCCGCACCGCCGAGCTGGCCGCGCTCGGGCACGGCGGGCTCCTCTCGCGCGACAGCGCCTGGCGCTTTCCTCCCTATCGCCAGAGCGCGGCCCGCGGCGAGCTGCCGGAGTAGCCGTGGCCTACAGCGATCTCATCCGCGAGCGCTTCCGGCATCCGCGCTATCGCGGGAGCCTCGAGTGCCCGGACGCCGCCTTCGAGGACGTGAACCCGCTCTGCGGCGACCGCATCCGCATCGAGTGCCGGGTGGCGGACGGACGCCTCGCCGACGCGCGCCACCACGGCGACAGCTGCGCCATCTGCGTCGCCTCCGCCGACGTGCTGCTGGAGCGCGCGATCGGGGAGCCGGTGGAGCTCGCCTCGCGACTCACCACCGCCGACCTCCTCGAGCGCCTGGAGTCCGATGTGCGGGCCTCGCGGCTCCGGTGCGTGTCGCTGCCCCTGACCGTGTTGCAATCGGCTCTCGACGGCAAGGAGGTCGCGCGATGAGCCAGGTGGGCGAGGGGAGCCGCGCGGACTTCCCCATCCTCTCCCGCGTGGTCAACGGCGCGCCGCTGATCTATCTCGACTCTGCGGCCTCCAGCCAGAAGCCGCGGCAGGTGATCGAGGCGGTAACGAGCTACTACGAGCGGAGCCACGCCAACGTCCACCGCTCCATCCACACGCTCGGAGAAGAGGCGACCGAGCTCTATGAGGGCGCGCGGGACGCCGTGCGCGCCTTCGTGGGGGCGCGGAGCCGCGAGGAAATCATCTTCACCCGCGGGACCACGGAGGCCATCAACCTGGTCGCCCAGTGCGTGGGCCGGACGCTCCGGCCGGGCGACGAGATCATCGTCACGGAGATGGAGCATCACTCCAACCTGATCCCCTGGCAGATGGCCTGCCGAAATCACGGCGCCGTCCTCAAGGCCGTGCCGGTGATCGGCGAGGGCTTCCTCGACATGGAGGCCTTCGCGCGGCTCCTCTCTCCACGCACCCGCCTGGTGGCGGCGGCGCACGTGTCCAACGTCCTCGGCACCATCAACCCCGTGGTTGAGATCGTCAGGCGATCGCACGAGGCGGGTGCCCTCGTGCTCCTGGACGGCGCCCAGGGCGCGCCGCACCTGCCCCTCGACCTCGCCGCCATGGGAGCTGACTTCTACGTCTTCTCCGGCCACAAGATGCTCGGGCCCACGGGCATCGGCGTACTCTATGGGCGACGCGAGATCCTGGAGGCGCTCGAGCCGACCTGGGGTGGCGGCGAGATGATCAAGGAAGTGTGGATCGACCACGCGCAGTGGAACGACTTGCCATGGCGCCTCGAGCCGGGCACGCCGCCCATCGCGGGGGCGGTGGGCCTGCGAGCCGCCGTGGAGTACCTGGGCAAGCTCGGTATGGAGCGCGTGGCCGCCCACGAGCGCGACCTGACCGCGCGCTGCCTCGACGCGCTCGCCCGCATCGACGGCGTCACCATCTACGGGCCGCGCAACCCCGAGATCAAGGGTGCAGTGGTCGCCTTCAACGTGGAGGGCCTCCACCCGCACGACGGCGCTGCCCTCCTCGACGACCACGGCATCGCCGTGCGGGCGGGTCACCACTGCGCCCAGCCCCTCATGAAGCACTTCGGCATCGCCGGCACGTTACGCGCGAGCTTTTCCGTCTACAACACGCCCGCCGAGGTCGAGCGTCTGGCCGAGGCGGTCACGGGTCTTCGCGGCGCGCTCTGATCGGACTCCGGGCCAGGTTCCTGTCGCAGGGGAGGGTGACATGCGCAGGATGATCGTCGCGGCGGCGATCCTGATGTTCCTGGCCCGAGCTGTTGCCGCGCAGGCGGCAGCCGCCCCGGTGGCGGTGATCGAGCTCGACGGCGCCATCACGCCCGTGACGTCGCGGCTCCTCACCGCGGCTATCGAGCGGGCGCAGGCCGAGCGGGATCAGGCCCTGGTGGTGAAGCTCAACACCCCCGGTGGCCTCGAGCGCTCCATGCGCTCCATGGTCCAGAGCATCCTCAATGCGGAGATTCCCGTGATCGTCTACGTGGCGCCCACGGGCGCCCGCGCCGCCTCCGCCGGCGTCTTCATCACCATCGCGGCGCACGTGGCGGCCATGGCGCCGGCCACCAACATCGGGGCGGCTCATCCGGTGGCCGTTGGCGGCGGCGACACCGGCAAGGAGATGGGCAAGAAGATCGAGAACGACGCGGCGGCCTTCGCGCGGAGCCTGGCCGCCGAGCGGGGTCGCAACGTGGAGTGGGCGGAGAAGGCCGTGCGCGCCTCCGTGTCCGCCACGGAGCGCGAGGCGGTGAAGCTCAAGGTCGTGGACCTCGTCGCCGACAGCGTGCCCGATCTCCTCGCCAAGATCGACGGCCGCACCGTGAAGACCGCCCGCGGCAACGTCACCCTCGCCACCAAAGACGCTCCAGTCAAGCTCATCGAAGTGCGCTTCCGCGACCGCTTCCTCGCCCTCATCACGGATCCCAACATCGCCTACATCCTCATGATGGTGGGCATGCTGGGGATCTTCTTCGAGCTGCAGAATCCCGGCGCCACGCTGCCCGGGGTCATCGGGGGCATCTCGCTCATCCTCGCCTTCTTCGCCTTTCAGAGCCTGCCCATCAACTGGGCCGGCGTGCTCCTGATCCTCTTCGGCGTGGCGCTCCTCATCGCGGAGATCAAGATCGCCAGCCACGGCGTGCTCACGGCGGGCGGGGTGGTGGCCATGGTCCTCGGCTCCTTCATGCTTTACGAGGCGCCCGAGGTGGGCTTCCGGGTGTCGTGGACGGTGATCCTGCCCACGGTGGGGGCCACGGCCGGCCTCGTGGTGTGGGTCGTCTCCGCGGGCGTGCGCGCCATGCTCCGGAGCCCTGTCACCGGCTCCTCCGGCATGGTCGGCCGGCTCGCGGTGGCCCGCTCTGCGCTGGGTCCGGAAGGGCAGGTGCAGGTGGACGGCGAGATCTGGCGGGCGGTGAGTGACGGCGGCGCCATTGCCGCCGGCGAGCAGGTGCGCGTGACGGCGGTGGACGGCCTCACCCTCAAGGTGAGCCGCGCCGCGGACAGATCCTAGGCGGCAAGGAGGCTCCTCACCATGCAACTCGAGTGGACGCTGGGTCTGATCCCCGTGGTCATCATTGCCCTCTTCGTGCTCCTGAACTCCGTGCGCATCCTGCGCGAGTACGAGCGGGCGGTGATCTTCCGTTTCGGCCGACAGGCGGGCGCCATCGTTAATCCGGGCGGCGACGGCAGCGGCCCCGGTCTCATCCTCCTCATCCCCTTCGTGGACAAGATGGTCAAGGTGAGCCTGCGCACCATCACCATGGACGTGCCGCCCCAGGACGTGATCACCCGCGACAACGTGTCGGTCAAGGTGAACGCGGTCATCTTCTTCCGCGTGCTGGATGCGAACAAGGCAGTCATCAGCGTGGAGGACTACCTGTTCGCTACCTCTCAGATGGCCCAGACCACCCTGCGCAGCGTGCTCGGTCAGCAGGAGCTGGACGATCTCCTCGCCTCGCGGGAGAAGATCAACGAGGAGCTGACGCGCATCATCGATCAGCACACGAGCCCGTGGGGGGTGAAGGTGGCCGCGGTGGAGGTGAAGAACGTCGACCTGCCCCAGGACATGCAGCGGGCCATGTCGAAGCAGGCCGAGGCGGAGCGCGAGCGGCGCGCCAAGGTCATCAACGCGGAGGGTGAGTTCCAGGCCGCGGCCAAGCTGGCGGAGGCGGCCGACGTGCTCACGCGTTTTCCCATCGCCGTCCAGCTCCGCTACCTGCAGACCATGCGCGAGATCGCCTCGGAGCGGAACACCACCACTTTCTTCCCCATCCCCATCGACCTCTTCGGCCCACTCCTGCGCGCCCTCGGCACCGACGGGCAGGCCCCCAAGGCGTGACGTCTTTTTCTCGTACGTGTTTCTCTTGTGAGGAGGAAGCGGCGCAGGTAGAATGGCCAAGTCGTGACGGGGGGTTAGCTCAGTTGGGAGAGCGCGGCGTTCGCAACGCCGAGGTCGAGGGTTCGAATCCCTTACCCTCCACCATTTGAAATCTTCGCTACTTCTGTAGCACACCTGAGCGGCATGGGGCGCCGAGGGGCGTTTCGGGGCGCACCTGATAGACGTTCGGGTCCAAGAGACACGAAGGCCGGGGGCGATGATACCCCCGGCCTTGTGCGTCTCAGCGGCTCCTCTGGGCTCTCAAGCGTTCACGTAGGCGTCCAGGTGATTCACCGCCGCGCCTCGGCTCGCCCGGTCGCGGTGGAGATAGTCCTCCGTCTCCTCCACTGAGGCATGAGCCATCCAATCGCGCACCGCTAGGATCGGCGTCGGTGGGATCCTTTCGCGAGGCGGAGGCCGCTCTTCTAGGACCAGGATCACGTCGTCATCTGCCGCGGGCTGCGGAACAAAGG
>JBKOVG010000330.1:0-12849 GCA_046723845.1 Candidatus Methylomirabilota bacterium
GGAGCGCTCCAGCTGCGTCACCCACTCGCCTGAATCGCAGCCCTGCGGGCTGCGCACAGGACGAGGGCGTCCCACTCCGCCGGAGCGCTCCCCCGCCCCCGCCGCCACCCGTCCCGATTGCACGTGCGGCTCAGTGAGCAGGCTGGGCTAGCGGCCGCCCCCGGCGACAGGCCCCGACCCGTCTCGCGCTCCAGAGGTTCGTGAACAGGCCCGGCACTAGCGGCCGCGGAGCTGCGGATCCAACACGCTCCGCAGGCCGTCGCCGCACAGGTTGAAGGCGAGCACGGCCAGCATGATGGCGAGGCCGGGGAAGATGCTCATCCACGGCGCCGTCTCGAGGTAGGTGCGCCCCTCGTTCAGCATCGTCCCCCACGAGGGATCCGGGGGCTGCGTGCCCAGCCCCAGATAGCTCAGCGAGGCCTCGGTGAGGATGGCGTAGGCGAGGCTGACCGAGGCCTGCACGATGAGGGGCGCCGCGATGTTGGGCAGGATGTGGCGGAACACCACGCGCGGCGCGCCCGCGCCCATGCCGAGGGCGGCAACCACGTGGTCCTTGGCGCGCTCGGCGATCACCGAGCCGCGCGCGACGCGGCTGAAGAGCGGCGCGTAGACGACCGCGATGGCCAGGACCGCGTTGTCGAGTCCGGGCCCCAGCATGGCGGCGATGCCGATGGCCAGGATCAGCGTGGGGAAGCTGAACCAGATGTCCATGACGCGGCCGATGACGAGATCGGGCCAGCCGCCGAAGTAGCCGCCGATCAGCCCCAGGAGGCCGCCCACCACCAGGGCCATGCCGATGCTCGAGGCCGCCACGCCGAAGGCGATGCGGCTACCGTAGATCGTCCGGCTCAGGATGTCGCGCCCGAACCGGTCGGTGCCGAAGGGATGCGCCCACGAGGGCGGCTTGAGCGCGTCGGTGACCTTCATCTCCGTCGGATCGTACGGCGCGATCACGCCCGCGAACACGGCGAGCACGATGAGGGCGAGGACGAGGATGCCCCCGAGAACCACGAGGCGATTGCGGAGCGTGGGCTGGAGGCTGGCGCGCCACCGCGACATCGCGGCGGGCGGGCTCGCCGCGACCACGCTATCCACGGCGGATCCTCGGGTCGACGGAGGCATAGAGGAGATCCACCGCGAGATTGCTCAGCATGAAGAGCGCGCTGATGAAGAGGATGGTGCCCTGCACGAGCGGATAGTCGCGCTGCACCACCGCGCCCAGGAGCAGGCGGCCCACCCCGGGCAGGGTGAAGACTTCCTCGGTGACCACCGCGCCCCCGAGGAGATAGCCAATCTGGATGCCCGCTACCGTGATGAGGGGGATGAGGCTGTTCTTGAAGGCGTGCCCCCACACGACGCTCCGCTCCGAGAGCCCCTTGGCCCGCGCGGTGCGGACGAAGTCCTGGCCCATCACCTCGAGGAGCGACGACCGTGTCATGCGCATGAACACCGCGGCGGTGGCGGTGCCGAGGACGAGGCTCGGCAACGCCATGATGGCGAAGTTCCGCGCGGGATCGGCGAGCGGGCTCACGAAATCGACAGGGGGCGCCCAGTTGAGCCAGAGCGAGGCGGCGAGGATGAGCATGGTCGCCTGCCAGAAGACGGGGATGGAAAGGCTGAAGAGGCTGCTGATGCGCACCGTGTGGTCGAGGGCGGTGTTCTCGCGCCGCGCGGAGAGGATCCCGAGCGGCACGCCCACGAGCATGGCCACGACCATGGCGCCCAGGGTCAGCTCCGCCGTCACCTGCAGGCGGCTCAGGATCATCTGACGCACGGGCAAGCCCGTGCGCCAGCTCGTGCCCAGATCGCCGTGGAGCACCGACCACAGCCAGCGCCCGTACTGCACGTGCACGGGGGCGTCGAGCCCGAAGAAGGCGCGCAGGGAGCGTACCGTCTCCTCGCTGTACGTGCCCTCGGTGCCGATGATCTGGTCGACCACCGTGCCGGGAATCAGCCGCACCATGAGGAAGACGGCGATGCTGACGCCGACCAGGGTGGGGAGGATGGAGACGACGCGCAGGAGGACGTAGCGGCGCATGATGAGGCGGGGCGATCAGCGCCGGGCTACGTCACGACGCCGGCCGGGATCGCCGCTCAGCGCTCCAGCCAGACGGTGCGGAAGCCGTAGTAGTTGGTGGTGAAGTGCTGGGCGTAGTGCACGTAGCTCTGCGTCACGTCGATCATGTCGGGAGCGAAGGTCCACACCTGGATGGCCTTCTCGATCATGAGCCGCTGGATCTTGTCGTAGACGTCCTTGCGCTTGGCCTGGTCCATGGTGAGCTTGCCCTGGTCGAGGAGCGTGTCGATGTCGGGATCGCCGTCGTTGTTCCACTGCTTCTCCACGGAATGGAAGCGCCGGTAGAGGAGCGAGTCGGGATCGGCGTCGCCGTTGGTGATGTTCATGGTCAGGTCGAAGTCGAAGGTGGGCTTGGTGATGGCCTTGATCCAGACCCCGTACTCCTCCTGGATGATCTGGGCGTCCACCCCGATCTTCTTCAGCTGGGCCGCGATGACCTGGGCCCCCGCGACCATGGTGGGGAAGGTGGGAATGACCTTGAGCGTCGTCTTGAACCCGTTTGCGTAGCCCGCTTCGGCGAGGAGCTTCTTCGCCCGCTCGGGATTGGGCGTGTACCACTCCTTGAAGGTCTCCACGGGCAGGGCCCACGGCTTCATGGCCGGCGTGAGCGGCCCGGTGATCGAGCCTAGCCCCGCCGCCGCGGCCTGCAGGACCTCGTTGCGGTCCACCGCGAGGGCGAGGGCCTGGCGCACGCGCACGTCGGTATACGGCTTGCGGCCGTGGTTCACGTTCACCATGTCGAAGCCGAGGCGCGGCGAGCGCAGCGCGATCAGGCGCTTGTCGTCCTTCACCAGGAGGTAGTTCTTGTTGTCTTCGAGGAGGGCATGGTGGACGTTGCCCGTGCGGAGCTGGGCGATGATGTTGCCTTCATCCGGGATGACCTTGATCTCCACGGCATCCACGTAGGGCTTGCCCTTGTCCCAGTAGTCGGGATTCTTCCGCGCCTTGATGTGGCTCTGGGGCACCCACTCCTGGAGGATGAAGGGACCCGTGCCCACCGCGGTGCGGCGCAAATCGGGGATCTCGCGCGGCACGATGGACGACCAGTTCCCCGCCATGCCCGCGAGAAGGGACGCGCTCGGCTGCTTGGTGGTGATGCGCACGGTGTGCTTGGCCACTACGTCGATCTGCTCGATGGCGGAGAGGTAGCCGCGTCCGCCCGAGCCGAGCTTGGGATCGAGCACGCGCTCGTAGCTGTACTTCACGTCGTCGGCCACGAACTCCCGGCCGTTGTGGAACTTCACGCCCTGGCGCAGCTTGAACGTCCACGTTTTGCCGTCCGCGCTCGTGGTCCAGGACTGAGCGAGCGAGGGATCGAGCTTGCCGTCCGCGCTCCATTCCACGAGCCGGTTGTAGAAGAGCGGGTCGAGGCGATGGCGGGAGAGCGCCTGCTCGAGGTTCGGCTCGAGGCTGGGGGCTTCCGTCGTCTTGGCGGAGATGAAGGTGCCGCCGGTGCGCGGGCTCTTCGACTGCGCGGAGGCGAGAGCGGCGGGCAAGGCCATGGTGGCCGCGCCGGCCACGAGGAAGCTGCGTCGACTCACACCGCCCCTGGCATCAGGCTTCGCCATCGTTGCTCTCCTCCCGCTGTTGTCGAATGGGCGACGCGACACGCATGCGGGTCGCGCTCGGTTGCCGCGGAGTCTGCCGTACGCTCTGTGCCTTGTCAACGTCACGCGCGCCGCCCCGCCCCGATCGGCCGTGTTACACTCCCGCGCACCGAGCACCAGAACCCGGGAGGAGTCTCATGCGTCGCCTCGTCTCGCTGCTCGCCGCCGTCGCTGTGTCGCTGTTGCTGCTGCCTGCCGGCGCGCCCCCGACCCCCGCCGCCCAGCCCAAGACCCTCGTGGTTACCGGCTACGGCGGCCGATGGTCGGAGGTCATGAAGAAGGCCCTGATCGATCCCTTCGAAAAGCAGCACGGCGTCAAGATCGAGCTGGTCACCGGCATCACCACCGAGTGGGTGGCCAAGCTCATGGCGGCAGGGCCGGACAATCCGCCCTTCGACGTGGTAATGGGCAACGAGCCGCCCTTACCTATCCCGCGCGAGCGCGGATACTTCGAGCCGCGCAACGTGGCCCTCGCTCCCAACATCAAGAACGTGTACGACAAGGCGCTCATCGGCGACACCAGCCTGGCCATCTTCTGGTCGCGTATCGGCATCGCCTACCGCACGGACGCGGTGTCGCGGAAGCCCACCTCGTGGAAAGACCTGTGGGACGAGGCCTACGTCGGCCGGCGCGGCACCTACGTCATCGGCAATACCCTCGGCATCAACTTCCTCTTCATAGCCTCGAAGCTCTACGGCAAGGACTACCTCGACGTGGACGCGGGCATCGCGGCCATCAAGCGGATGCAGCCCAAGCTGCTGGACTTCACGGACACAATGGGCAAGTATCTCGAGTCCAAGGAGGTCGTGATAGCCGTGCTCCACGACGGCGCCACCTACGATTTCCAGAAGCGTGGCATTCCCGTGGACTGGGTGGCGCCTGTGGAGGGGCAGCCTATCCTGGACCAGGTCATCCAGGTGACCAAGGGCTCCAAGCAGAAGGAGCTCGCGTGGAAGCTCGTGGACATGTACCTCTCACCCGAGGTGCAGACGGCCTTCGCCACTGAGCTCTTCTTCAGCCCCACCAACAAGACGGTGAAGCTGCCGCCCGAGGTGGCGCGCAAGAAGATCAGCGGCCCCGCCGAGGTGGACAAGCTCGTGCTCTTCGACTGGGCCAAGGTGGCGCGGCAGCGGCCCCAGTGGACGGAGCGCTGGAACAAGGAGCTCCGCTGAGCGCGATCCCGGCCGTTCCCGACATCGAGCTCCGCGGCCTCGTCAAGCGCTACGGCGAGACGCTGGCCCTCGACGGCGTCTCCCTCACCGTGCGGTCGGGTGAGTTCTTCACGCTCCTCGGCCCCTCCGGTTGCGGCAAGACCACGAGCCTCCGCGCGGTGGCCGGATTCGTGGAGCCGTCGCCGGGCGACGTCTTCATCAGGGGGCAGCGCGTGAACGAGGTGCCGCCCCACCGGCGGCACGTGGGCATGGTCTTCCAGCACTACGCCCTCTTTCCGCACCGCACCGTCTTCCAGAACGTGGCCTTCGGCCTTCGCATGGCCGGCGTGTCCCGCGACGAGATCGAGCGGCGCGTGGTCGAGGCCCTCGCCCTCGTGCAGCTTCCCGCGCACGGCGCCCGCTATCCGCGCGAGCTCTCGGGCGGCGAGCAGCAGCGGGTGGCCCTGGCCCGCGCCCTCGTCACGCGGCCCGCCGTGCTCCTCCTCGACGAGCCGCTGGGCGCCCTCGACAAGCAGCTCCGCGATCGGATGCAGCTCGAGCTCAAGCAGCTCCAGCGCGAGGTGGGGATCACCACCATCTACGTCACCCACGACCAGGACGAAGCGCTCACCATGTCGGACCGCATCGCCGTGATGCGGGGCGGCCGGCTCGAGCAGGTGGGCGCCCCTCGCGACATCTACGAGTCTCCCGCCACCGTCTTCGTGGCCAGCTTCATCGGCAACACCAATCTGCTCTCCGCGCGCGCCCTCGGCGGTCACGAGGTGGCGTGGGGGCAATCACGCGTGCGCACGGCCGCCGCGCCGAGCGGGGCAGGAGCCTCCGTGACGGTGGCGCTGCGGCCGGAGCGGGTGCGCCTCGAGCCCGAGGGGCAGGCCGACAACATGGTGCCCGCCTCCATCGCCCAGGTGGTCTATCAGGGCGAGACCGTCCGCTACGTGCTGCGCACCGAGGAGGGACTCGAGCTCCAGGCAGTCGAGCTGGGGCAGATCCGCTTCAATCCGGGCACCCGCGTGCGGGCCGGCTGGTCCGCGGCCGACGCCCGTGTCCTCGAGCGCTAGAGGTCCGCACATGACTCCACTCGTCGGCATGATCACCATCGGGCAGGCTCCCAGAGTCGACGTGGTGCCCGACATGGTCGAGATCATCGGCCCGGGCATCCGGATCCGCGAGGTCGGCGCCCTCGATGGCCTCTCGCGCGAGGCCATCGCCGCGCTCGCCCCCGCGCCGGGCGACGACATCCTCGTCACGCGGCTCGCCGACGGCCAGAGCGTGTTCGTGGCCAAGCGCCACGTGGTCGCCCGCGTGCAGGCCTGCGTGGACGAGCTGGAAGCCGCGGGCGTGGCCATGACGGCAATCCTCTGCACCGGCGTGTTCCCGCCGCTCCGCGCGCGCCGGCCCCTCGTGGAGCCGCAGGAGATCCTCCTCGGCCTCTTGCGCGGACTTACCTGGGAAGGCCGCCTCGGCGTTCTTACTCCGTCCGTTCCCCACGTGCCCCAGACAGAAGCGCGCTGGCGCGAGGTCGGTTTCGACGCGGTGGTCGCGCCGCTGTCGCCCTACGAGGAGCACGATCCCGCGGCCCTGGCCCGCGCCACCGCAGCCCTCCGCGCGGGCGGGGCCGGCCTCGTGGTCATGGACTGCATCGGGTTCCGCCGCAAGACCCGCGACATGCTCCAGAAGGAGCTCGGGGTGCCCGTGCTCGTGGCCAACCTGCTCGTGGCGCGGGTCATCGCCGAGCTGTGCGGCCTCTGACGGATGACCCCGGCCGTGCTCCTCCTGGGCCCGCTCGTGGTGCTGCTCGTGGTCTTCTTCAGCGCGCCCCTCGTGCTCATGCTCATCACGAGCTTCGCCCGCGAGTCGTTCGGCCAGGTCACCTGGCAGCCCACCCTGCAGCAGTACGCGCGCTTCTTCTCCGACACCTTCTATCTGGGCGTGCTCGGCGACACCCTGGTGCTGGGCGCCATCGCTACGGTGGCCGCGCTCCTGATGGGCTATCCGCTCGCCTGGCACCTCGCACGCACGCGAAGCCGGCTGAAGCCGTTCCTGCTCGTCCTCGTGCTCTCGCCGCTCCTCGTGGGCATCGTCATCCGCTGCTACGGGTGGATGATCCTGCTCGCCGATCGCGGCCTCATCAATGCCACCCTGGTCGAGCACGGCTGGATCCGGAAGCCGCTGCCCCTCATGTACAACCGCTTCGGCGTCACCGTGGCCCTCCTCCACGTCTTCCTGCCCTTCATGGTGCTCTCGCTGACCGGGGTGCTGAAGCGGCTCGATCCGCACTTGCTGGAAGCGGCCATGACCCTGGGCGCCTCGCCCGCGCGCGCCTTCCTCGAGGTGACGCTGCCCCTGTCGCTGCCCGGCATCCTCGCCGGCTCGCTTCTCGTGTTCTCGCTCGCCATCAGCTCCTTCGTGGTGCCAATCCTCCTGGGCGGCTTCAAGGTGCAGGTGCTGCCCATGATCATCTACGAGCAGATGCTCTCCGTCTTCGACTGGCCCTTCGGCGCCGCCAACGCCTTCGTCCTCCTCGCCCTCTGCGTGCTCCTCATCGCGCTCTACATCCGGGCGACGGAGCGCGCGCTGCGGGGCATCCGCTGATGCTGCGGGCCGCCGTCGTGTCGGTCTACGTCTTCCTCCTCCGCGCCACGGAGCGCGCGCTGCAGGGCATCCGCTGATGCTGCGGGCCGCCGTCGTGTCCGTCTACGTCTTCCTCCTCCTTCCGCTCGCGGTGGTGGTGGCGGCCGCCTTCAATGCCGGCAACTACTTCACCTTTCCGCCCCAGGGCTTCTCCCTCAAGTGGTTCGCCAACTTCTTCGCCCGGCGCGAGTTCATGCAGGCGCTGTGGCTCTCCACCCATCTCGCGGCGTGGACGTCCGTGCTCTCCGTGCTGGTGGGGCTGCCCGCCTCCGTGGCCCTCGTGCGCGGGCGCTTCCGCGGGCGCGATGCCCTCAACGCCTTCGTGATGTCGCCGCTGCTCCTGCCCCAGATCCTCACCGGGGTCGCCCTCCTCCAGTTCTTCACGCTGCTCGGGTGGGCGCAGTCCTACTGGGCGCTGCTCTTGGGCCACGTGGTGGTGACGGCTCCCTACGTGATCCGCACTGCCTCCGCCACCCTCTATCACTTCGACGGCGCGCTGGAGGAAGCGGCGCAGAGCCTGGGCGCCTCGCCCCTGCGCGCCTTCTTCGAGATCACCCTGGGAGTGATCAAGCCCGGCGTGGTGGCGGGCGCCATCTTCGCCTTCGCCATCTCCTTCGACAACTTCACCCTCTCTCTGTTCCTCACGAGCGCCCGGCTCACTCCGCTCCCCATCGAGCTCTTCGCCTATCTCAAGTACTCGTTCGACCCCACCGCGGCCGCGGTGTCCGCCTTCGCCATCGGGGTCGTCCTCGTGCTCGTGCTCGGCATCGCGCGGCTCATGGGGCTCGAAGAATTCGCCGGCTTCTAGGCCCATGCCTCCTCGCTCCGTCAGCCTCGACGAGATCGAGTCCATCGCCATCGGCGCCTGGATCCTCGGCACGGGCGGCGGGGGCAGCCCGTACCTTGCCCTCCTCAACCTGCGCCGGCTCTACCGCGAGGGTACCGTCGTCCCCCTCATGGACCCGATGGAGCTCGAGGACGACGATCGCGTGGCCGTGGTCTCCAACATGGGCGCGCCGCTCGTCGGGCAGGAGCGGCTGACCGACCCGCACACCATCGCTCAGGCCGTCCGCATGATGGAGGAGGTGATCGGGCGCTCCTTCCGCGCCGTCATGTCGCTCGAGATCGGCGGGGGCAACGCGCTCCAGCCCTTCATGGCCGCGGCCATGCTGGGGCTGCCCGTGGTGGACGCGGACTGCATGGGCCGCGCCTTTCCCGAGGCCCAGATGACGAGCTTCGCCATCCACGATCTCCAGATGTATCCGCTGACCCTGGTGGACGTGCGCGACAACGCGGTGGTGGTCGCTCGCGCGGCGTCGTGGAAGTGGATGGAGCGGCTCTCCCGCACCGCCTGCGTGGCGGTGGGCTCCATCGCCTCCACGTGCAAGGCGCCGCGCACGGGCAAGGAGGTCAAGGAGTGCGGCATCCTTTACTCGACCTCAAAGGCGCTTCGCATCGGCCTAGCGGTGCGGGCGGCCCGCCGCGCCCATCGCGACCCGATCGAGGCGGTGTTGGCAAGCGAGGGAGGGCAGCGTCTCTTCGCGGGCAAGCTCCAGGACGTGGCCCGCCGCGCCACCGAGGGCTTCCTGCGCGGCACGGCGACCATCGAAGGCCTCGACGACTACCGCGGTCACACCATGCGGCTCGCCTTCCAGAACGAGTTCGCGGTGGCGTGGCTCGATGGCCGGCCGCGCGCCATGACGCCGGATCTCATCTGCGTGATCGACACGGTGTCCGGCGAGGCCGTCGGCACGGAGACCCTGCGCTACGGCCAGCGCGCCACGGTGATCGCGCTGCCCGCCCCGCCCGTGCTGCTGACTCCTAAAGGTCTCGAGCACGTGGGGCCCCGCGCCTTCGGCTACGATCTCGACTTCGTCTCGGTGTTCGCCTGATGCGGCGCATCGGCATCGACGTAGGCGGCACCAACACGGACGCCGTGCTCCTCGAGAACGACCGCATCGTGCACGCGACCAAGACGCCGACCACGCCCGACGTGACCACCGGCATCGTCACCGCGCTCGGCCTCCTGACCACGGAGCGCCGGGCCCTCGCCGTGGACGCCGTCATGATCGGCACCACGCACTTCACCAACGCCCTGGTGCAGCGGCGCGATCTCACCCCGGTGGCCGCTCTCCGCATCGGCCTCCCCGCGAGCGCCTCGCTACCCCCCTTCGTGGACTGGCCTGAGGATCTCGCGACCCTGGTGCGGGGCGAGGTGTTCATGGTCGAGGGCGGGCACGAGTACGATGGCCGCCCCATCCTGCCCCTCGACACCGCCGCGGTGCGCCAGGCTGCGAAGCGCATCCGCGAGCGGGGACTCGGCGCGGTCGGCGTCGCGTCCGTCTTCTCTCCGCTCAATCCGTCGTGCGAGGAGGAGGCGGCGCGCATCCTCCAGGACGAGTGTCCGGGCCTCTCCATCACCTGCTCGCATCAGCTCGGGCGGATCGGCCTCCTCGAGCGCGAGAACGCCACGTTGCTCAATGCGTGCCTGGTGGTTCTGGCCGGCCGGACGACCAGGGGCTTCATCGAGGCGCTGGAGCGGAGCGGCATTCGCGCGCCCCTCTACATCACCCAAAACGACGGCACCGTGCTGCTCGCCGAGCAGGCTCGGCAGTTCCCCGTGTACAGCTTCGCCTCGGGACCGACCAACAGCATGCGCGGCGCCGCCTTCCTGTCGCGGCGCGAGGACGCGTTGGTCGTGGACGTGGGCGGGACGACCACGGACATCGGCGCCCTCCGCCACGGGTTTCCCCGCGAGGCCAACAACGTGGTCGAGGTGGGCGGGGTGCGGACGCTCTTCCGCATGCCCGATCTCCTCTCGCTGGGCCTGGGCGGGGGGAGCCACGTGACCGCGGATCCGCTCGCCGTGGGGCCGCTCAGTGTCGGCTACCGCCTGATGGAGCGTGCCCGAGTCTTCGGCGGGACCGAGCTCACGGTGACGGACATCGGTGTGGCGGCCGGTCTGCTCGAGCTGGGCGAGCGGAAGCGAGTGGCCGATCTCTCGAAGGCACTCATCGAGAAGACGCTCGAGTGCATCCGCGACATGCTCGAAGAGGGGATCGACCGGATGAAGACGGAGGCGGCGCCCGTGCCCCTCATCGCGGTGGGAGGTGGCTGCTTCGTGATCCCCGAGCGCCTGGCCGGCGTCTCCGAGGTGGTGCATGTGCCGCACCAGGCGGTGGCCAATGCCGTGGGCGCGGCCATCGCCCAGGTCAGCGGCGAGGTGGATCAGATCTTCCAGGGTCTCTCGCGGGAGGAGGCCATCGCGAAGGCGCGCGGCGTCGCCGAGGAGCGCGCGGTGCGCGCGGGCGCCGCGCCGGCCGGACTCAAAGTGGTCGAGGTGGAGGACCTGCCGCTGGCCTATCTGCCGGGCAATTCGCTGCGCACGCGGGTCAAGGTCGTGGGCGACATCGCCGCCCGCTGAGGGCGGAGGGAGGCTGCCATGGCGGTGACGAGATTCGAGATCGACAGACGCGAGCCCTGGGTCAGCGAGGGCGTCGAAGACGTCGAAGCCGTGGTCGAGTGTGCCGGCGCGCTCTCGGACTTCATCCGAGACCGCAGATCATCGGGGGCCTGACATGTACGATCTCGTGCTCAAGGGCGGCACCGTCGTCGATCCGTCGACCAAGCTGAGCGGCATCCAGGACATTGCGGTGCAGGGCGGGGTCATCGCCCGCGTCGCCCCGAGCATTCCCGCGGCGGAGTCCACGCGCACGGTGGACGTCAGGGGCAAGGTCGTCACCCCCGGCCTCATCGATCTCCACGCCCACGTCTTCGAGGGCTTCACGCGGAGCGGCGTGCATCCCGATCTGGGTGGGGTCTACGCGGGCGTGACGACCATCGTGGACGCGGGGAGCGCGGGCTCCGCCACCTTCGGCGGCTTCACGAGCCACATCCTCCCTCACTGCCACACCGAGATCGTTCCCTTCCTCCACATCTGCCAGACCGGCCTCGCCACTATGCCCGACATCGTGGCGGAGAGCAGCATCAACCTCGGCGACACGCTCGGTGTGCTGGACAAGCACAAGGGCCTCATCGCCGGTATCAAAGCGCGCATGGTCTCGCCCGCCCTTGAGATCATGGGCATGGAGATGCCCAAGCTGGCCCGCCGGGCGGCGCGGGAGAGCGGGATCCGGCTCATGGTGCACATCGGCGACACGGAGCAGCGTTACGACCCGGAGGTCATCCACTCCCTCCTCCCGCTCCTCGACAAGGGCGACATCCTCACCCATCTCTTCACGGCGAATCCGGGCGGCGTCCTCGACGGCAACGGCAAGCTCGTGCCCGAGGCGCGTGAGGCCCGCGACCGCGGCGTGTGGCTCGACACCGCGCACGGCCGCAAGAACTTCAGCTTCGACGTAGGCCGCCGCGTCATCGATCAGGGGCTGCATCCGCACTGCATCAGCACGGATCTCACGGTGCCGGGCCGGCTGGAGACGGTGCACAGCATGACGGAGATCATGACGCGCTTCTTGGGGCTGGGCTACCCGCTGGCCGAGGTGGTGACCATGTGCACGGAGAATCCCGCGCGGGCCATCGGCGCCGAGCAGCGGCTGGGGAGCCTCGCCACCGGCAGGCAGGCGGACATCTCCGTGCTGGAGCTGCGCGAGGGCGAGTGGAAGGTCTTCGACGTGCTCGGGGCGAGCCTGCGGGTGATGCAGGCGGTGGTGCCGTTCCTCACCGTGAAGAAGGGGAACGTGTTCATGCCTGACTGGGGACCGCGGCCTTGGGGCTGGGAGCCGGATCGCGTGCTTCCTGTCTCGGGCGGTAGTGGAGGGTGCTGCTAGCTTTGCTGTAGGCTCGGCCTCGCGCTGTGGAGCTCCGGTGAGCAAGCGCGTGGCGGACGGGTCCTGTCGTCGCGGGCGCTGGTGGCGCCCCCGGCTCCGTCACCCACTCGCCTGAATCGCAGCCCTGCGGGCTGGGCGCAGGACGAGGGGGGCCCACTCCGCCGGCTGCGCCACCAGCACCCACGCCGCCACCCGCCCGGTCTTCGTTTCCCCGCCACCCGCCCGGTCTTCGCTTCTGGAACTCCCATGCGGGTGCGCTCGCTGACAAGAGTGCGACTGCTGGTCGCTTCGCCGCCACCCGCTCGTCTCCCGTACGTGGAGCTCCAGTGAGGCTGCGCAAGCGGACTCAGGGTGTGAGAGCCCGCCCTGATCGCGCGATTCACGGCTCCGCTGTCAGCGTCTCTTGTTCGTAGACCTCAGGTGAAAGGGGCGGGCCGTTCACTGGCTGGCTAGCCTGGACTATTCGCGAGTGCCGCACGTGCGATCGGGGCGGGTGGCGGCGGGGGCGGGGGAGCTCTCCGGCGGAGTGGGCCCCCCTCGTCCTGTGCGCAGCCCGCAGGGCTGCGATTCAGGCG
>JBKOVG010000156.1:0-8432 GCA_046723845.1 Candidatus Methylomirabilota bacterium
TCTTGGCGAGGGCAATCGGCTCGATGTGGGACTGGCCGTCGCTGCCGGTGTACAGCCGGAACAGGGGCATGGCGATCCTCCTCGGGTCGGGGTGAAGAACGACGGGATAGTAGCACGCGGCCCCCGCCGGGAAACCCGCCTTGAAGACCGCGCCCGGGCGCGCTACTCTTCGCTCCGCTATGCACTTCGGGGTCTTCGTGGAGGAAGCCAGGCCGGGGCTGAGCCAGACCGACGCGTTTCGCGAGAGTTTCGAGACGGTGGATGCCGCGGAGGCCCTGGGCCTCGACTGCGTCTGGCTCGGCGAGATCCACTTCAACCCGAACCGCTCCGTCATCTCCGCGCCCATCGCGGTGGCCACCGCCATCGCCGCCCGCACCAAGCGCATCCACGTGGGCACCGCGGTGAACGTCCTGCCCCTCAATCATCCGCTGCGCATCGCGGAGGAGGCGGCCACCGTCGATCATCTGAGCGAGGGCCGCTTCGAGCTCGGCATCGGACGCAGCGGCGCCGCCCGCACCTACGACGTCCTCGGCATTCCCTACGGGGAGAGCCAGGCGCGCTTCCGCGAAGCGCTCGAGATCATCAAGGAAGCGTGGAAGGGCCAGCCCTTCAGCTACGAAGGGAAGTTCTACCGCTTCCAGAACGCCACGATTGCCCCGCGCCCGTACCAGCAACCGCATCCGCCCATCCGCATGGCCGCCAACACGCCGGACACCTTTCCCCTGGTCGCCCAGCTCGGCCTGCCCATCTTCGTGGGGCTGCGCGACGTGGACATTCCCGAGCTGCAGGGATCGCTGGCGTCGTATCGCCGGGCGTGGGCGGAGGCCGGCCACCCCGGCACGCCCAGCGTGTACCTGCGCATTCCCGTGTATGCGGGTCTCACGGAGTCGGGCGCCATCGAGGAGCCTCGGCAGAGCATCACGCAGTTCTTCCGTCGCCACGTGGAGCTGATGCGGGCCACCGTGGGGCGCGCCGGCGCGGGTCCCGCGGACCGGCGGGCGGCCAAGGCCGACGCGCTGGAGCGGCTGCCGTATCAGGAGCTGCTCCGCACCCGCGTGGCCTTCGGCACCGCGCGGCAGCTCGTCGATCGGCTGACCGAGCTGCGCGAGCAGCTCGCGCTGGACGGCATCGTGATCGAGCCGAACCCCGCGGGCCTCATCCCGCCCGAGTTGGCGAACCGCACGCTGCGCATTCTGTCCCACGAGGTGATACCCGCGTTCAGGTGACCGCCCCGCTGTAACTCTCACCGCGGAGGTCCTCCGTGATCCGCAAGCTGCCTCTCGTGGCCGTGTCTCTGGTCGTGATGCTGGCGGCGCTCGGTCTGGCCAATCCTTTCTCGCGTCACGTCACCGCGCAACCGCCGGCCAGCGGCCTCGCCCCCCGGTTCCTCGTCGATCCCTTCTGGCCCAAGCCTCTCCCGAACAAGTGGATCCTCGGCCAGGTGGCAGGGGTGGCCGTGGATGCCCAGAGCCACGTGTGGATCGTCCAGCGCCCGAAGACGCTCTCCGAGGATGAGAAGGGCGCCACTCTCAACCCGCCGCGGAACGAGTGCTGCGTCCCTGCCCCCCCGTGATGGAGGTGTTCAGGAAGGACGGAACGTTCGTGAAGGAGTTCGCCGTCGCCGTGGACACGCGCGGGAACGGCTCGGTCTGGGACCTGGACTTCTCACCCGACGGCGGGCAGACCTTCCTCTACACCGCGGACGGCGAGAACAACCACGTGTGGCTCCTCCTGCGCGACAACGGCAAGGTGCTCACGCGCTTCGCGCGCAGCGGCCGCTACGCGGGCCAGCTCCACTGGGTCCACAACATGGCGGTGGACGGGAAGGGCAACATCTACACGGCCGAGGTCGACAACGCCAAGCGCGTGCAGAAGTTCGTCTACCAGGGCCTCTTCCCCATCACCGACTGAGCCGGCCGCAGCCCGGATTCTTCACGAGGGCCGTACGTACGATCGGGGCGGGTGGCGTTGGGGGTGGGGGTGCGCTCCGGCGGAGTGGGACCCCCTCGTCCTGTGCGCAGCCCGGAGGGCTGCGATTCAGGCGAGTGGGTGACGCAGCTGGAGCGCACCCCCACCCCCGACGACGGGCCCCGACCCGCCTCGCGCTCCGCGTGTTCGTTAACAAATCCGGGCTAGGTGCGCCGCCGGCCGCGGAGCACGCTGAGCACCTCCTCGAGCGAGGGCGGCTCCGCCGCGTCCTTGTAGGCGGCGAGGCGCTCGTAGATCTCGCCCGCGGCCACGAAGAACCCGCCCGGCAATCCCGCGTCCTCGAAGGAGGCGGCGATCTCCGCCATCTCGCCGGTGAAGCGCCACGCCTTCCGTGCGCTGTCGCGGGCCGCGCTCTCGGACCGGCTTCCCACGCCCGGCTGGCTCCGCGCCCATTCGTCCTGGAGCGGCCGGTCCACGCCCGCCTGCGCGGCGAGGGCGCGGATGCCCATGAGGAGCGCGGAGGTGCCCTTCGTGTACGCGGCGTAGGCCATCTTGAGCGCGGAGGCCGCGCCGGGGCCGCCATCGATGGCAATGGCCTCGAGCGGCCCCTTGGCGAAGAGTCCGGCGGCCCGGGATGCCTCGGCGCCGGAGAGATAGAGACGCGTGGTGCCGGGCTTCACGGGCGGCGGGCCGATGATGCCGCCGTCCACGAAGGTCGCGCCGGCGTCCGTCACGATCTTCCCGATCTCGCGACCGGTGGCCGGCGACACCGCATTGCCGTCGACGTAGATGCCGGAGAAGGGCCGCGCCATGACGAGCCGCGCGAGATCCACCGCGGCGTGCGGTGGGCAGATCGAGAGGATCACCTGGCTCGCCGCGATCAGCGGTGGGAGCGTCTTCACGTCCTCGAGCCCGGCGCCGGCGGCCCGCGCCGCGGTCTGGGCGCCGCGCCCGTCCGAGGCCCAGAGCACGCGGAGCTCGTTGGCCCGCGCCGCGGCGCCCACCACGCTGCCCATCTCTCCCGGATGCAGCACTCCGATCGTCGTGATTCCGTCCATGGCGTGTCGCTCTCCTCTCGTGAAAGGTCGGTGGTCAGGACACACGCTTCCTGAGGCGCCAGATCTCCTCGGAGGGCCAGCGGTGTGCCCACTCCGAGGTGACGTACGTGTACGAGGTCGACGCCCCCCGAGGGGCGCGGAGCTCCAGGAGATCGAGGAGCTCGAATCCGTTGGCGTGCAGAAGCCGCAGCCACTCGCCGATGGGCAGCGCGAACTCCACGGTGCCGGTGTCCGGCCACTCGAGGCGATGCAGGCCGAAGTAGTCGCGCCGCAGCCGGTCGGTGGCCGCGCTGTCGTCGTCGGGCACGCAGAGGGTGAGAAGCGTGCCGTTCTTGAGGAAGATGAGGTGCCCGCCCGGCCGCAGGAGCCGCGCCGCCTCGGGCACCCAGCGATACGGATCGCACCACAGGCTCGCCCCGTACTCCGACAGCGCGAGATCGAAGCTGGCGTCCGGCAACGGCACGCGCTCCGCGTTGCCGTGCAGGAGCGGGAAGTCCAGGCCGTGCTCCTGCTGGAGCGCCCGCGCCGTCTCGAGCTGCTTCGCGGAGTTGTCGATGCTCACCACGTGAGCGCCACGCCGGGCCATCCACGCCGACCAGTAGGCGGTGCCGCAGCCGAGCTCGATGACGTCCTTGCCTTCGACGTCGGGCAGCGCGCACAGCTCCGCCTCGGGCAGGTGCCAGATCCCCCACGTGGGCTCGGCCCTGGCCCACGCCCGCCGGCCCGCCTCGGCGTACTCGGAACTGAGCGCGTCCCAGACCACGCGGTTCTTCTGGACGTGCTCGGGCAGATCGGGCTCGGCCATGGTCCGGTCACGGTAGCATACGGCGGCCCGGTGACGTAGAGTGTTGCCCGACACCATCCCGCTCCCCCGAGGAGATCACCCATGAGCGACGCCCCGAGCCTCTTGATGGAAAAGGACGGACCCATCGGCTGGATCATCTTCAACCGCCCCGAGAAGCGGAACGCGGTGGGCGTGGAAACGTGGGAGCTCATGCCGAAGTACGTCCAGGACCTCGCCACCGACGACGCCATCCGCGTCGTCATCATGCGCGGGGCGGGGGACAAGGCGTTCGTGGCGGGGGCGGACATCTCACAGTTCAAGGATCGCCGGCGCAACATGGCCGACGAGGAGGAGTATCGGCGGATCGGCGCGCGGGGCCGCGAAGCCATCAACGCGCTGACCAAGCCGCTCCTCGCCATGATCCACGGCTACTGCGTGGGCGGCGGAGTGGCCATCGCCATCTCCTGCGACATCCGCATCGCCGCCGACGACGCGCGCTTCGGCGTCCCCGCCGCGCGGCTCGGCCTCGGCTATCACTGGAGCGGCATGGAGCAGCTCATGGCCCTGGTGGGCCCCTCGATGACCAAGGAGATCTTCTTCACCGCGCGCACCGACTGGAGCGCCCAGGACGCGCTTCGCATGGGGTTGGTGAACCAGGTCGTGCCCAAGACGGAGCTCGAGACCTTCACGCGCGACTACGCCCTCATGATCGCCAAGAACGCGCCCCTCACCATGCGCTCGGCCAAAGCGAGCGTGAAGGAGCTCCTGCGTCCGGCGGGAGAGCGCGACCTCCGGCATCTCGAGACGCTCATCGCGGACTGCTTCAACAGCGAGGACTACCAGGAGGGCGTGCGCGCCTTCGCGGAGAAGCGGCGCCCGCAGTTCCAGGGACGATAGGGAGTGGATTGCGTCGGACGGTGAGTGGGACTATCGTGCCTCTCACCGAGACAACGTAGCCGAGCAGCCGGCCGCCAACGCGCTCATGAGCGCCCTGAGGAGCCAACCATGGCCAACGGATCGTTCAGCATCGACGTCGAGGATGTGGAGTATCTCCGCCACGGCGACAAGCCGCTCCTCGCCCGGCTCTTCAAGCCGAAGGGCGGCGGCCCCTTCCCCCTGATCGTCGATCTCCACGGCGGCGCGTGGTGCGTGGGCACCCGTGAGAGCGACGCGGTGATCAACGAGGCCCTCGCCAAGAGCGGGGTGGTAGTGGTGGCCCTCGACTTCCGCATGCCCCCCGACGCGGCCTATCCGGGCTCCATGGCCGACATCAACTACGCTATCCGCTGGCTCAAGGCACGCGCGGCCTCGCTCAAGAGCCGTCCCGACCTCGTAGGAGTGCTCGGCGTGTCGAGCGGCGCGCACCAGGCCATGCTCGGTGCCATGAAGCCCGCCGATCCGCGCTACGCCGCCATTGCCCTGCCCGCGGGCTCGCCCGCCGTGGACGCCACCGTGCGCTGCGTGGTCCTGTGCTGGCCCGTCATCGATCCGCTCGGCCGCTTCAACTACGCGAAGGAGCTCAAGGCGGCAGGCCCGCCCTATCCCGACGTCGTCGATCGCGTGCTGCCGCATCACTATTCGTACTGGGGCACGGAAGCGGCCATGGCCGAGGGCAATCCCGTGATGGCCCTCGAGCGCGGCGAGAAGCTCCTCCTGCCCCCCGCGCTGTATCTCCAGGGCACCAAGGACGTGGCGCATCCCCGTCCGCAGCTCGACCGCTTCGTGGCCGCCTATCGCAAGGCGGGCGGCCAGGTCGAGCTCGAGCTCTACGAGGCCGAGGCGGAGGGCTTCATCAACCGGAACCCGAGCTCGCCCGGCGCCCAGAAGGCGCTGGCCCGCATCATCGAGTTCGTCCACAAGGAAATCCGGTAGGCCCGCCATGGCCGGGGCGAAAAAGGGCACCGGACTGCTGATGGTGTGGGCGGACGTCCCCGCCGACAAGGAAGCCGACTTCAACCGCTGGTACAACGAGGAGCACGTGGCGGAGCGGATGTCCGTGCCCGGCTTCCTGAATGCCGCCCGCTACGAGGCGGTGAAGGGCGGGCCCAAGCACCTCGCGGTGTACGAGCTCGAGAGTCCCGCCGTGCTGGAGAGCGCCGCCTACAAGAAGGTCACGGCCAATCCCACGCCGTGGACGAAGCGTTGCTCGCCGGAGGCCATCGGCACCACCTTCATCCGCAACGTGTACACCATGATCCATCCGCGCGCCCTCAGCGCGGCCGCAGCGGCGAGCGACCTCGCCCCCGCCCTCCAGCTCGGCCGCATGGACGTGCCGCGCGAGGTCGATGCCGAGTGGAACGAGTGGTACAACACGATCTACGTCCCCAACTACGAGAAGGTGCCCGGGGTCATCCGCGGCCGTCGTTACCGGGCGACCACGGGTTCGCCGACCTACCTCACCTTCTACGAGTTCGAGCATCCGAAAGTGTCGGAGACCCCGGAGTGGCACGCCCAGCGTGATGCCGTGCCCGCCTCCGTGCGTATGCGCGAGCAGATGCGGCACGCCCCGGGCTCGCCGGGAGTCTACGTCAAGACCTTCCAGCTCCCTCGCTGAGGAGGATGCCCATGCGCGCCGTGGTCATGCGCAACCGCGCCCTCGTGGTGGCGGACGTGCCCACCCCCGAGCCTGGTCCCGGCGAGGTGCTCGTGCGCACCCTCGCCTGCGGGATCTGCGGCTCCGACCTGCATGCCCTCAAGCACGCGGATCGCTTTGTCGAGAACTCGAAGCGCTCCGGCAACCCGCGTGTAATGGATTTGAGCCGCGACGTGGTCATGGGTCACGAGTTCTGCGCGGAGATCGTCGACCACGGCCCCGCCACCACGCGCGCGCTCGCGGTGGGCACGCGCGTGTGCTCGCGGCCCATGCTCATGCGCGCCACCGGCCCCCAGAGCATCGGCTACTCGAACGACAATCCCGGCGGCTACGGTGAGTACATGCGGCTCAGCGAGGCGCTCCTTCTCGAGGTGCGCGACGGGCTCTCCACGGAGCACGCGGCGCTCACCGAGCCCATGGCCGTGGGGGTGCACGCGGTGGCCAAGGCGCGCCTCGAGCTCGATGACGCGCCGCTGGTCATCGGCTGCGGGCCGGTGGGCCTGGCCGTGATCGCCGCGCTCCGCCTGCGCGGCGTGCGCCCCATCGTCGCTGCCGACTTCTCGCGCCGCCGGCGGGAGCTGGCGGTGGCCCTCGGCGCCGACGTGGTGATCGATCCCGCGCAGAACGGCCCCTGGTCGAGCTGGCGGGCGGCGGCGGTCTACCAGGACGCGAGCCGCGCGCCGGCGCTGCCCCCCTGGATCGCCGGTCCCGCGGTGCGTCCCGCTGTCGTCTTCGAGTGCGTCGGCGTGCCCGGCGTGCTCGACGAGCTCATGGCCGCCTCGCCGCGCGGCACGCGCATCGTGGTGGTGGGCGTGTGCATGGAGCCGGACACCATTCACCCCATGCTCGGCATCAGCAAGGAGCTCAATCTCCAGTTCGTCCTCGGCTACACGCCCGACGAGTTCGCCGCTACCCTGGGCCATCTCGCTAAGGGGGAGATCCCCGCCTCGCCCCTCATCACCGGTGAGGTCGGGCTCGACGGCGTCGCCCAGGCCTTCGTTGACTTGGGCTCGCCCGAGCATCACGCGAAGATTCTTGTCCGGCCGTAGGCGCGCGCGCTCCGAAGCGCGAGGCGGGGTGGGTCCTGTCGCCGGGCGGGGGTGCCCGTCAGGCTACGTCACCCACTCGCCTGAATCGCAGCCCTACGGGCTGCGCACAGGCTTTGGGGGTCCCACTTCGCCCGACGGCACCCCCGCCCGGCGCCACCCGCCCCGTCTGCACAGAAGCGCCCTAGTAGCCCTTTTGTTTGTCGATCAGTGCCAGCAGGGGGCGGCCGTCGCGGCGGCGGCGCAGGTTCTCGCAGAAGGTCGCGATCACGCGCCCGGCGCGGCGGGGCGAGCCGCCTGCGGTGTGCGGGGTCACGATGGCGCGCGGATGCCACCACAGCGGATGATCCTTGGGCAGCGGCTCGGGATCCGTCACGTCGAGACCTGCGCCCCAGATGAACCCCTCGTTGAGCGCGGCCAGCATGTCCTCGCCGCGGATGATCTCGCCCCGCGTCACGTTGATGATGATGGCGTGCCGCTGCATCTGGGCGAAGCGCTCCCGCGTGAAGAGGTGATGCGTGGCCTTGGTCAGGGGGAGACAGACCACCACGACGTCGGAGGCGCGCAGGAGATCGCTCAGGCGATCGGCGGGCCAGATCGCCTCCACCCCCGGCTCCGGCGCCACGTCCTCGATGTCGACGCCGAGCACGCGCATGCCGAACCCCACCGCACGCTTGGCCACCGCGCGTCCCGTGCCCCCGAATCCCACGATGCCCATGGTCGTGTCGTAGAGCTCGCGCTGGTGCACGCGGATGGGCTCGCGCAGCTCGTAGTCGGGGGTGCGGATGGCCGTGTGCACGCCTCGCGTCAGTCCGAGGAGGAGGGCGAAGGCGTGCTCGGCGAGGTGAATGCCCACGTCGCCCTTCTCGCTGGCCAGGGGCACCGCGTGATTGACGAGCTCGGCGGTGAGGATGTTGTCCACCCCGGCCCCGATGGAATGGTAGTAGACGATCTGCTTAGCGAGGTGGAAGTTGTCGGCGTGGACGCGGCCGAAGATGATGTCGGTGTCGGGCAGCTCGCGG
>JBKOVG010000136.1:0-27610 GCA_046723845.1 Candidatus Methylomirabilota bacterium
GAGCAGGCCCACCACCTCGCCCCGGTGGATGTCCAGGCTGACCCGGTCCACCACGAGGCGGTTCCGGAAGCGCTTGAGCAAACCCTGGGCGATCAGTCCTTCCATCTCACGGACATATCGGCCCCGCCGGGCCGAACTTGATCTCTGATTTGGGCTTGTTCTGGTTCTGGTAGAAGATGGCCTTGACCCGCTCCTGCTTCCCGCCCTCCACGATGCTCCGGTCCTCAGCGATGAAGATGGTGATGCGGTCGCCCGTGACGATGTCCGCATCGCGCCAGACCCGCGCGTTCCCGATGAGCACCACGCGCTGCTCGGCGTCGTAGTACTCCGCGCGCTCCGCGGTGCCCATGCGGCAATCGCGGGTGATGATGCGCACGTTGCCCGTCGACACCACCCGCTCCACCCGGTCCGTCTTGGAGTCCGTGTACACCTCCATCTTGTCGGCGTAGTGGACGGAGTTGTTCTGGCGCGCGATCACGTTGCCCTTGAAGATGGCCAGGCCCTGCTTCTGGAAGCTGTCGAGGCTGTCGGCGTCCACGATGACGGGGGCGTTCTTGTCGTCGCCCTTGGCCTGGTCGCCCGCGGGGGGAGACTTGGGCGCGGGTGTGCTCGCCCGCGGTCGCGCGGGCACGCTGCTCCCCTGCGCTCCCACGTCGGGACCCGCGGCGCCGACCAGGAACAGCACGACGAGGCCGGGAATGATCAGGTCCTTCATCAGCTCCGCCGCCCCGCCGGCTCGGCGTCCGAGCGTGAGGCTTCCTTGCCGGCGGGGCGGGCCGGCAGGACCTTGGGAGTCTTGGACGCGGTCGGGGTCGAGCTCTCGGCGCCGCCGAAGGTGGCCCTCACGCGTCCGCGGATCAGCGTGACTTCCTCCGAGGGTCGCGTCTCCAGGCCGAATCCTGTCACCACCCCGCTGCCCTTGTAGATGGTGACGGGCTGATCAGTCCACGCGCGGCCCTCGGCATTGTTCCAGCGCAGCACCGACGTCTCCACCCGCAGGCCTTCACTCGAGGTGAGCACCACGTTGCCGCGCAGCTCGACGTCCTTGGTGTCCTTGATGAGATCGCCCTCTTCGCTGGTGACCTTCCACGTCCGATCGGTGTCCTGGACACCGATCGTTACCTTCCAGAGTGACGTCTTGCCGCTGTCAGGAAGAGACTCCGCGCGCTCGGCATCGAGGCTCCAGCGGTAGGTCCCGCTCTTCGCGTCTTCCTGCAGGTGAACCTCCTTGAGCGCCTGATCCGCCTGCGACGACATGGCCACTTCGCGCGGCCCGGACGAGCGATGCCCTCTGACGATGAGCACGCCCACCACGATGGTCACGAAGAGCACGACTCCCAGGGCGATGCCGGCAGCGATCCTGTCCATATGCAATATCGGTACCACGTTAGCACACGGTTCAAGAGGAGGTAAACAAGAAACGGGCAGGGACGGCTAAGCCGCGACAGCTATTTGCGTGGAGGCCAGGCCTTCCGCGAGCGAAGGAGCATCTCCACGGCCTCCCGGACGGCCCCCCGGCCTCCGGGCGCGCGTGAGATCCAGGCCGCGGCTCGGCGCGTCTCCGGGGCGGCATCGGACGGCGCCAGGGCGAGGCCGGCGAGATTCATGACCACGAGGTCGGGGAGATCGTCACCCATCACCGCCGTCTCCCGCGCCCCGATACCGAGCCGTCGGAGCATGGCGAGCAACGCGGCCTGCTTGTCGGCCACTCCCTGATGCACCTCCACGATGCCGAGCTCGCTCATCCGCCGCGTCACCGCCGCCGAGGCGCGTCCGGAGAGGATGGCGATCTCGATACCCGCTCTTCGGGCGAGCTGCAGGGCGAGGCCGTCGCGCACGTGGAATTGCTTCGTCTCTTCGCCGGAGGGACCGTAGACCAGCGTGCCGTCGGTGAGGACGCCGTCGACGTCGAGCACGAGGAGGCGGATGCGCGCGGCCCGGGCGGGCGCCTGCCGAGTCGCGGGCACGCTACAGGATCTTGGCCCGCAGGATGTCGTGAATGTGGATCACGCCGGCGGGCCGCCCGCGCTCGTCGGTGATGACGAGGCTGGTCATGACCCCTTCCATGAGGGCGAGGGCACGTGTGGCGAGATCGTCGGCGCCCACGCACTTCGGGTCGGCGGTCATACACTCCCCCGCGCGTCGATCGAGGAGCGAGCCGTGAGCGAGCTGCTGGCGGCGCAGGTCGCCGTCGGTGATCACGCCGATCAGCCGGCCCGCGCCGTCCACCACCGTGGTCATGCCGAGCCGCTTGGCGCTCATCTCCTCGATCGCTTCCTTCATGGTCGCCGTCTCCGTGACCACCGGCACGGCATCGCCCACGTGCATGAGATCCCGTACGCGGAAGAGCGACTGCCAGCCGAGAGCGCCGCGCGGATGCAGCGCCGCGTAGTCCTCCGCCCGGAGTCCGCGCACGTCGAGGAGCGCCATGGCCAGCGCATCGCCCATGGCGAGGGCGGCGGTGGTGCTGGAGGTGGGCGCGAGGTTCATGGGGCACGCCTCCTCGCTGACGCCCACGTCGAGGACCACGTCGGCCTGCCGGGCCAGCGTGGAGCCCGGGCTCCCCGTGAGGAGGATCAGGGGCACGGCAAGGCGCTTGATAGCGGGCAGCACCGCGAGCACCTCGTCCGTCTCCCCCGAGTTGGACAGGGCGAGGACCACGTCGCCGCGCGCCATCATCCCGATGTCGCCGTGCACGCCTTCCGCGGGATGGAGGAAGTAGGCGGGCGTGCCCGTGCTGGCCAGGGTCGCCGCGATCTTGCGCCCGATGATGCCGGATTTGCCCATGCCGGTGACGATGACGCGACCGCAGCAGCCGCGCACGAGCTCCACCGCCTGCACGAAACGGTCGTCGAGCCTCTCCCGCAGGGCGGCGATGCTCTCGGCCTCGAGCCGCAGCACGCGGTCGGCCATGGCGAGGAGACGCTCGCGCCCCGTCATGCCCCCGAGCCTCCGAGGCCGGCGACGATGGCGGCGATCTCGTCGAGCAGCCGCGGCAGGTCGTCGAGGCGGAGCATGTTCGGCCCATCGGAGAGCGGGCGGCCGTCCGGCATGGTCCGGTCCGGATCCTCGTGGATCTCCATGAAGAGAGCGTCCACTCCCACGGAGACGGCGGCCCGGGCCAGCGCCTGTACGTACTGGCGCTCGCCGCCCGAGCGGTCCCCTGCCCCGCCCGGGAGCTGCACGGAATGGGTCGCGTCGAAGACCACCGGATAGCCGAAGCCGCGCATGATGGGCAGCCCGCGGAAATCCACTACGAGGTTGTTGTAGCCAAAGGACGTGCCGCGCTCCGTGAGGAGGATGGCCTCGTTGCCCGTGGTGCGGATTTTCGTCACCACGTTGCCCATGTCGCGAGGCGCGAGGAACTGTCCCTTCTTGACGTTCACGGGCCGGTGCGTCCGGCCGCAGGCCAGGAGGAGATCGGTCTGGCGGCAGAGGAAGGCGGGGACCTGCAGCACATCGAGCACCTCGGCGGCGGGCTCGACCTCGACCACCTCGTGGACGTCGGAGAGCACGGGGAGCCCCGTCGTCTCCTTGACCCGGGCGAGAATGCGCAGCCCCTCCTTCAGGCCGGGACCACGATACGAGTGCACCGAGGAGCGGTTGGCCTTGTCGTAGGAGGACTTGTAGATGAAGGGGACGCGGGCGTCACTGGTGATGCGCTGCAGCCGCTCCGCCATCATGAGGGCGTGACGCTCGTCCTCGATGGCGCAGGGACCGCCGATCAGGGCCAGCGGCGCGCCGCCGCCGATGGTGAGCCCGGCGACGGGGACGGCGCGCGTGGCCGGGCTCGACGTCATGCGCCCGCCTGGTGATCCATGGCGGCGCGCACGAAGGCCGCGAACAGCGGATGGGGCGCCCAGGGCTTGGAGCGGAACTCGGGATGGAACTGCCCCGCCACGAACCAGGGGTGGCCGTCGAGCTCGATGATCTCCACCAGCTGCTTCTCCGCCCAGATCCCGGAGATCTTGAGCCCGTTCTTCTCCAGGGTGGGCAGGTAGTCGTTGTTGACCTCGTAACGGTGGCGGTGGCGCTCCTGGATCGCCCCCTCCCCGTACGCTCGCGAGGCGTCGCTGCCCTCGGCGAGAACGACGGGATAGAGGCCGAGACGCATGGTCCCGCCCTTGTCGGTGATGTTCCGCTGCTCGGGCAGGAGATCGATCACGTTGTGGGCCGGGCGCGGGGTGAACTCCGTGGAGTTCGCCCCCTCGAGCCCGCACACGTGGCGCGCGTACTCGATCACCGCGCACTGCATGCCGAGGCAGATCCCGAAGTACGGCACCTGACGCTCGCGCGCGTAGCGGATGGCCTGGATCTTCCCCTCGATGCCGCGATCGCCGAAGCCGCCGGGCACGAGGATGCCGTCGAGCCCCTCGACGTGGCCGGTCAGCCCCTCGCGCTCGAGCCGCTCGGCGTCCAGCCAGACGACGTCCACCGCCACCTCGTGGGCGATGCCGCCATGGGCGAGGGCCTCGTAGAGGCTCTTGTAGGAGTCTTTCACCTCGATGTACTTGCCCACGATGCCGATGCGCACGCGGCTCCGTGGCGCCTTCACCCGGCGGACGATCTCGTCCCAGCGTGAGAGATCGGCGGGCCGTGCGGGCAGCCCGAGGAGCTTGCACACGCTCTCGTCGAGCCCTTGCTCGTGGAAGGCCAGCGGCACCTCGTAGATGGTGTCCACGTCGCGGGCCGCCACCACCGCGTCCTCCTCGACGTCGCAGAAGAGCGCGATCTTGGACTTGATGCCGGGGGTGAGCGGATGCTCCTTGTCCGTGCGGCACAGGAGCACGTCGGGCTGGATACCGATGGCCCGGAGCTCCTTGACGGAGTGCTGGGTTGCCTTGGTCTTGAGCTCGCCCGCCGCGTTGATGAAGGGGACGAGGGTGAGGTGGACGTAGATCACGTTGTCCTTGCCCACGTCCTTCTTGAACTGGCGGACGGCCTCCAAGAAGGGCAGGCCCTCGATGTCGCCCACCGTGCCGCCGATCTCCACGATGACCACGTCCACGCCCTCGGCCACCTTGCGGATGGAAGCCTTGATCTGGTCGGTGATGTGAGGGATGACCTGCACGGTGCGGCCGAGGTAGTCGCCCCGGCGCTCCTTCTCGATGACGGTGCCGTAGACCTTGCCCGTGGTGATGTTGTTGTCGCGCGTCATGCGCGCGCCCGTGAAGCGCTCGTAGTGGCCGAGGTCGAGGTCGGTCTCGCCCCCGTCGTCGGTCACGTAGACCTCACCGTGCTGGTACGGGCTCATGGTCCCCGCGTCCACGTTGATGTAGGGATCCATCTTGAGCAGGGTGACGCGGAAGCCCCGCGCCTCGAGCAACGAGCCGATGGAGGCGGCGGCCAGCCCCTTGCCCAGGGACGAGACCACACCGCCCGTCACGAAGATGAATTTCGGCGTCACCGAAGGTCTCCTTTCATCGACAGCGCCCTCATCCAGTCGCCGACGGCCGCACGCTCGTCGTCCAGCGTCCGCACGCGCCCGTCGAGCCTCAAATCACGCAGGAGTCCCAGGGCCTGGCCGACGAGCGGCCCCCGCGGCACTCCCGCCGCCACCACGTCCTCGCCCGAGGATAGCGCCCGCATGGTGCGCCCCTCGCGCAGGTACCACTCGATCTCCCGCCGCCCTGCCCGTCCGCTGGCCAGCCACGCGCCGAGCACCGTCGTCTCGCGCGCAGGCCGGAGCAGCTCGGCGACGCGGCTCGACCGCCGCGGCCTCAGCGCGGCGAGGCGCCGAGCCAGCCCACGCGCTCCCGTGGGATCGACCCTGGCCGCGAGCCCGCTCGCCACGGCGAGCCGGCGGAGGCAGCGCTCCGCCACGGGACGCGACTGGTCGAAGAGCAGGGTGAGCAGCGCGACCTCGACGGCATCCACGGTGATGCCGCTCTCGCGCGCCCAGGAGAGGAGCGCGCGGAGATCGCCGAGTCGCCGGCGGGACGCCGCGGTGACGCGATACGCGGGGTCCCAGAGCCGGAGCGCTCCCCACTCGAGGAGGAGGGCGAGGGTACGCCACGGCTCGCGCTCGTCCATGACCAGCTCAAGCTCGGCGAGGAGGCGCTGCCCGGACAGCGCGGGATACGGCGCAAGCTCACGGGCAAGGGCCAGCGCGCGCCGGAAGCCCGCGTCGGGGCGGAGCCCGAGTCGCGCCGCGTAGCGCGCGCCTCGCCAGATGCGCGTGGGATCCTCGACGAGGGCGAGCGGGTGGAGGACGCGGAGCCGCCCGGCAAGCACGTCGTCGGCCCCGCCGTGGGGATCATGAAGCCGCCCCCACGCCGAGGGCGCCAGGGTTATGGCCATGGCGTTGACGGAGAAGTCGCGGCGCCCCAGGTCCTCGTCGATGCCGGCCGGGCCCACCTCCGGCAGGGCGCCCGGCCGCCCGTAGCGCTCCCGGCGAGCGGTGGCGATGTCCACCCTGGGAAGACGCGTCCCGTCGGGAGTGGCTCCGCCCTCGATCGACGCGGTGCCGAAGGCCGCGTGTAGGACGAGATGTCCTCCGATCTCGTCAGCGAGGCGCCGGGCGAAGGCGAGGCCGTCCTCTTCCACCATGAGGTCGAGATCGGCCATCTGATCGGCGTCACGTCCCTGCACCAGATCGCGGACGACGCCGCCCGCCGCGTAGACGGCATGACCGTGCGCCTCACCCACCTTGCCCGCTGCGCGGAGGAGCCAGAGTCGCGCCTCGGCGGCGGCGCCCTGCAGCCGCTCGAGCTTGCCGGCGAGCGACGGGCCGGCCTCCGCCGTCCGCTGGATCGTGCCCACCACGCGTCGGCCATCTCGCACGAGCACGATCGACGCCCCCGATCGCAGGAGCCGTCGCGCCGAGATCTCGTCGGCGCTCACAGAGAGCGCGGGCACATTCGCCCAGGCCACGTCGGTCCATGGCCGGCGCCCGAGCTCCCACTCGCGCGCCCGCTCCAGGTCGGCCGCGCGCGCCGCCATGTTTGCACCGTCGGTCACGATCGCGGCCCGGGCGGAGCGGGCGGAGGCGAGGACGCGATCGATGGAGCCGCGAGCGGGCGCCGTGACGACGCGCGGGTTCATGAGATCGGCCGCGCGCGCCACCACCTGTGGATAGCCGTGGCCGGCCTTGGCCATCGCGCTAGCTCGCCCGGCTCACCGCGCGCGGGTGGAACTTGCGATACATGGCCCGCACTGCGGAGGACGGGAGGTGAGTATAGATCTGCGTGGTGGCGATGTCGGCGTGCCCGAGCATGGCCTGGACGGAGCGCAGATCGGCCCCGCGCTCGAGCAGGTGGCTCGCGAAGGAATGCCGCAAGGTGTGCGGCGACACCGTGCTCCGCACGCCCGCGCGCCGGCCCGCCCGCTTGATCATCATCCAGAGCGCCTGCCGCGACAGGGGTCGGCCGTAGCGATTGACGAAGAGGGCTCCCGGATCGCCCCGCTTCACGAAGGCGGGGCGCGAGGTGAGGGCGTATCGCTCCACCCACTTGAGCGCCTGTGCTCCCACGGGCACGAGCCGCTGGCGATTGCCCTTGCCGGTGGCGGTGACGTAGCCTGCCGCGATGTTGAGATCCTCGAGCCGGAGCGCCAGGCACTCGGAGGCGCGCAGCCCCGAGGCGTAGAGGAGCTCCAGCATGGCGCGATCCCGCAGCCCTTCCGGCGCGGAGAGATCGGGCGACTCGACGAGGGCCGCCGCGTCCTCGACGGAGAGCGTGCGCGGCAGCCGACGGGGCGGACGAGGCGACTCCAGATGCTCGGTGGGATCGCGACGGATCTCGCCCGCAGCGAGGAGGAAGCGATAGAGGCCGCGCACGGCCGACAGATGTCGCGCCGCGCTGCGGGCGCCGAGTCCGCGCCGGCGCAGCTCGGCCAGGTACTCGCTCAGGTCGCCGAGCCTCACCGCCCCGATGGCGCGCCCGCGCCGGGAGAGAAACGCCGTGAATCCTGCGAGGTCTCGGCGATAGGCCGCGAGGGTATGGGGGGAGGCGCCCCGCTCGGTCTGCAGGGCGGCGAGGAACTCGCGGAGTCCGTCCATCAGTCTCTCCGGGGCCTGAACACAACGACGCCCCGGTGCCGGCCGTTCCGTCCTGCCGAGGCCGTGACCGGGGCGTACCCCACACACCGCAGAAGCATGACGAAGTCTATCACCCGCTCCCCGCCCCCGGCAAGGAGTGCCGGCGCCGCAGCATGTCGACGAGCGCGCGAAGCTCCGGTGCGCGCACGACGGCGGCCGCCGCCGCGTACACGAGCGCGCCGACGACGAGCGCGCCTACCGTGTACAGCGCGCCTTCCCACCCGGCGCCCAGCCGGCCGCGCACGAGCGCGCACCAGAGCCACAGCGCGGCGGAGGCGAGGCACGTGCGCGCGAGCGAGATGAGCATCGCGCGCCCGCCCATGCGCCCGAGTCGCCGACGCAGGAGCCAGCCCAGGAGGAGCAGGTTCACGTACGCGGAGAGCGAGGACGCCAGGGCGAGCCCCGCGTGCTGGAGCGGCCACATGAGGGCCACGGCGAGGGCGACGTTGGCCGCCACGGAGGCGAGGCCCGCCCACAGCGGGGTGCGCGTGTCGCCGAGGGCGTAGAAGGTTTGCGCGGCGATGCGCGTGGCGGAGAAGGCGGGAAGCCCGACCGCGTAGCCCGCGAGAGCCTGGGTGGTCGCGAGGGCATCGCCCGCGCTGAACTCGCCGCGCTGGAAGAGCAGGCGGACGATGGGATGGCCGAGGGCAAGGAGTCCCACCGCGGCGGGGACGGCGATGAAGGCGGAGAGGCGCAGGGCGAAGCCGAGCGTCTCCGTGAGACCGCGATGCTCGCCGCGCGCGGCCTGGCCTGCCATGCCGGGAAGTACCGCGGTGGCCAGGGCGATGCCGAACACGCCGAGGGGAAACTCCATGACGCGATCGGCGTAGTAGAGATACGACACCGTGCCCTGCGGGAGGAGCGAGGCGAGCAGCGTGTTCACGAGCACCGTCACCTGCACCGCGGCCAGCGCGAACACCGCGGGCCACAGGCGCGCGGCGATGGTGCGTACGGCGGGATGTGTCCACTCACCCGAGGGATAGAGGGGCACCCCGAGCCGCGTCAGCTCGGGGAGCTGCACGAGGAACTGCCCCGCTCCCCCCACGAGCACGCCCACCGCGAGCGAGTAGATCGGCGGCGACATCCGCCCGGCCAGGCCGAGCACGGCGAGGATCATGGCGAGGTTCACGACGGCGGGCCCCAGCGCGGCCGTGAAGAAGCGGTGCTGGGCATTCAGCGCGCCCATGGCGAGAGCCGCCAGCCCCACGAGCAGGAGGTAAGGAAACATGAGGCGGGTGAGTGATCCGGCGAGCGCCACCAAGGGCGGATCGGCCGTCCAGCCCGGCGCCATGACGCGCACGATCCACGGTGCGAGGAGCATGCCGAGGCCGGAGACGACGCACAGGACCACCACCGCCACCCCGCTCACCGCCCGCACGATGCGCACGAACTCGGCGCGCCCGCCCCGATGGAGCGACTCGGTGAACACGGGAATAATAGCGGTGGAAAGCGCGCCCTCCGCGAGGAGACGGCGGAGCAGGTTCGGAATGCGGAAGGCGACGAAGAAGGCGTCGGTGACCGGGCCCGCGCCGAAGGCGCGGGCGACCACCATATCGCGCGCGAAGCCCAGGACCCGGCTCACGAGGGTGGCGGCGCCGATGGCGCCCACCGCGCGCACCACGCCGTGATGGAGCGCGCGCTGTGTGTCGCTCACGGGGACATAATCCTTGACAGTCGCGCACCCGGACGGTACGGTCGTATGTCGCCCCGGGCGTCGTCGATCACATCCCCTGTCACAGGAGGACGGTTGTCGTGGCCAATACCAGCTCCGCCAGGAAGCGGATCAAGCAGAACGAGAAGCGGCGCCTGCGCAACCGGGCGGTGCGGAGCGCCATCCGCTCGGCGGTGAAGACGGCGCGCGCCAGCGTCGCCGGCAAGGCTCCCAAGGCCGCGGAGGACGTGCACGCGGCCATCCGCGAGCTCGATCGGGCGGTGAGCCGCGGGGTGATCCACCCCAACACCGCCGCCCGCAAGAAGTCGTCGCTCGCCCGCTCTCTCGCCCGCTGATCCGCGCATCAGCCGTGCTGCCTCATCGCGGACAGCCGGCGCAGTAGCTCCACCGCGGCATCGCGCATGATCTCCCCTCCCCGCTCGCCGTAGAAGCTGCCGCACGCCACATAGCTCGGGTGCGCGTAGGCCTGGCGGGTGAGGAAGTATCCGAGGTAGTCGTTGCTGTACCCCGCCACGAAGGTCTGCTCGAAACGGCCGTAGCCCGCGGACTTCACGTCGAGGCCGAGGCGCGTCTGGAGCTCGCCGGGCACGGTCACCCACGCCGTCTCGCCGATCCGGACCGCGGTGAGCCCGGCGGAGGTCGGCATGACGCGGCCGAAGCCGATGCGCACGCCCCCGGGCATCCAGCGCCCGAGGCAGTTGCGCACGGACAGGGCCGGATCGGGGAGCGAGACGCGGCTCCCCACCACGTCCAGGGCCTCGTCGCGCCCCGCGGGGAGCGCCCTCCACGTGGCCAGCGCGGAGGTGGCGAGCGCGGAGCCGATGCTCTCCACCGCGGGCCAGCCTTTCACGCTGGGACTCACGTCGCCCGCAGCCCCGTTAACGAAGAGGGTGGGCACTCCGGTCTCCCGCTCGAGCCGCGCCGAGGCCTGGCCCATGAGATCGCCCGAGAGCTGGAAGTTGCCGTGCCCGAGCGCCGTCCCGTGGATCGCGTAGTTCCAGACGAGGGCGAGAGGGCGGCCGTCGAGGCTCGTGACCTTCAGGACACCCAGCTCGGGATCGAGCGGCTGGTCGAGACGGCTCGTGGCGATGCCGGTGACCGTGGTCTTCCCCCCCACCACCTTCGCGGGCGCTCGACGCTGGAGCGCCTCGCGGGCCACCCGCTCCATGCCGTCGAGCAGGCCGCGGCGCACCACCGGCGATTCCCGGTCGGCGGCGAGGAATCCCCAGAAGGCGGAGTGCGCGAAGGCGCCGGGACCGGAGTGCGTGTGGCTGGCCGAGATGACCACCACGCCCGGTGAGCCGCCCGGCCGCGTGAGCCGCGCGCTCAGCTCCGACACCAGCGTGGGGTCCGTGCCCACGAGGTCCGCGGAGAGCCAGAGCACGCGCACGCCGTCGCCTTCCAGGGCGAGGGCGCGCAGCCGGAGCGGATCGTGGACGCCCGTGGAAGGATTGAACCAGAACGCGTACGGGAGGCGCCCAGCCACGTCGGGAATCCACGCCCGTCGTGGTGTGCTGCCATAGCCCGCGAGGGGCACACCGGCGGGAAGATCCACCGCGAGAGAGGAGGCGCCGGCCGTCAAGGCGTCGGCTCGTCCGGGGAGAAGCACCGCGGCGACGAGAAGGACGCCGGCGGCGAGGAGCGCCTTCACGCGCGGCACAGATCCGCGACGAGGAGCGCGAGCTCCGGACGCGGCGGTCCTCCCATCTTGAGCCGGCGCTCGGCCTGCCAGCAGCGGAGCAGCCGGGCCGGGGCCGCGGACGCGGGCTGACGCCTCATCTGGCCGGCGAGGATGGCGAGGAGGCGGAGCGGCTCTTCGCCTCCCGCGAGGAGGCGCTCCAGCATCGGCAGCGCCACCGCGGCATCCTTCTGCTCGACGGCACGCGTGAGCTCGAAGACCTCGCGCAAGCGATGCTCGCCCACCACCGCGCGCACCTCCGGCACGCCCACCCGTCGGTTCTCTGCTCCCGCGCCCACCGCGGCCTTGGCCACCTCGCCCGCGAGGGCGGCGGGGTCGTCGCCGACCAGAGTGATCAGGAGCTGCGCCGCGTCGTCGCCCAGCTCATAGCCTTCGGAGGAAGCGCGGGCGCGGAGCCAGGACGCGAGCGCGCGCCCGGCCAGCTGCGGCAGTTCCACCACGGAAGCGGGCGCCACCGCCTTCGCAAGCCAGTGTGACGGCGCTAGCGGCGGGAGGACGGATAGCACGAGGACGGTGCTGGGATTCGGCGAGCGCAGGTACTCGATGAGCGGCTCGGCCTGCTTGGGGCCGAAGCTCTCGACACCGCGGGCGACGACGAGCCGCTTCGGTGTCCCCCACGGCAGGGTCTCCGCGGCACGCACGATGCCGTCCGCGCCCGCCTCGCGCGCCTCGAGGACATCACGGCTCATGGCGAGCAGGGCGGGATCGGGACACACCGCGCGGGTGAGGCGGGCCACCGCTTCTTCCACGAGGAAGGCCTCAGGACCGTGGAGGAGGACGACGGGGGCGACCTGCCCCTGGTCGATCTGGCGGAGCCAGGCCGAGTACTGCACTAGAAGCGGTCGACCGCGTGATTGACCACTTTCCGCCCGATCTCGAGGGCCGCCTGTTTCACGGCACCCTCTTCGCGGCTGATCGTGTCCGAGACCTGGCCGGCCACGTCGAAGGAGACTTGCTCCGTGAGGCCGTTCTGCTGCCAGAGGAGCTCGCTCCGCTTCAGGTCGCGGAAGCGCACGTCCATGCTCACGGTGAGCTGATAGGAGCGCAGGTTGAGCTTGCTGTCGTAGGTGAGCGACTGGACGGTGTAGCTGGTGATCTCGCCCTCGAGGACGGAATCCGCTCGGTCGAGCGGCACCACGCGAAGCCGTCCGTTGGTGGTGAAGGCATTGACCACGGCCGCGGTGATCGTGCTCTCCGCCCCCGCCTCCGAGCTGCGGTTCTTGAAGACGGGGACGGACACCGTCTTGAGGTGATCGGGGAGATTGCCCTGGAGGGTGTAGCCGCAGCCGGTGACCGACGACAGGACGAGGACCACCAGGAGGGCGCGCGTGAACAGCCGGCTCATGCCCGCGTCACGATGTTCACGAGGCGTCCGGGCACGACCACCACCTTGGCGACCTGGCGTCCGTCGAGCCACGGGCGGATCTTGTCCTCGGCGAGGGCCTGCTCCCGCACCGCCTGCTCGGGCGCGGCCACGTCCACGGTGAGGCGGCTCCGCACCTTGCCGTCCACCTGGACCACTACCGTCACCTGCTCCTTGACCAGCGCCGCCTCGTCCACGGTGGGCCAGGGCTCGGTGAAGAGGCTCCGCCCGTGCCCGAGTCCCTGCCAGAGCTCCTCCGTGAAGTGGGGAGCGACGGGACCAAGGAGGCGCAGCGTTACCTCCACCGCCTCCCGCAGCAGAGCTCCGCGCTCCTCGCGGGCGGCGCGATCGAGGGAGTCGCGCTCGAAGTCGTGGAGAGCGTTGACCAGCTCCATGACCGCGCTGATCGCCGTGTTGAAGTGGAAGTCCCGCTCAACATCGGACGTGACCCGGCTGATCGTCTCGTGAATCACCCGGCGGAAGGCTCGTCCGGCCTCGGAGAGTCCCGCCGACGGCGCCGCTCCCCCACCCCTGATCTCGCCCGCGTGGGCATGAACGAAGCGCCAGAGGCGGTTGAGGAACCGCGCGGCGCCCTCGACGCCGCTCTCCGTCCACTCGAGGTCGCGCTCAGGCGGTGCCGCGAAGAGCGTGAAGAGCCGGGTGGCGTCTGCGCCGAAGCGGTGGATCATGTCGTCGGGGTCGACCACATTCCCCTTGGACTTGGACATCTTCGCCCCGTCCTTGATGACCATGCCCTGGGAGAGCTGGGCGGCGAAGGGCTCGTCGAGGGTGATCATGCCGAGGTCGCGCAGCACCTTGATGTAGAAGCGCGCGTAGAGGAGATGCAGCACCGCGTGCTCGACGCCGCCGATGTACTGGTCGACGGGCATCCAGTACTCGGCAGCCTTCCGCTCGAACATGCCACCCTCGTAGCGAGGTGAGCAGTAGCGGAGGAAGTACCAGGCGGACTCCACGAAGGTGTCCATAGTGTCGGTGTCGCGCCGGGCGCGCCCGCCGCACTTGGGACAGGTGGCGTGGACGAAGGTGGCGACCTCGGCGAGGGGCGAGCCGCCCTTGCCGCTGATCTGCACGTCCTCGGGAAGCACCACGGGCAGGTTTTCGATCTTCTCGGGGACCATGCCGCAGCGCTCGCAGTAGAGAATCGGGATGGGGGCGCCCCAGTAGCGCTGCCGGCTGATCCCCCAGTCGCGCAGCCGGTAGTTGACCTTGGAGCGGCCGATCTTCTTCTCCACCAGCCAGTCGATGGCCTTCCGCTTCGCCGCCTCGACGGAGAGACCATCGAGGAAGCCGGAGTTGATCTTCACCCCGTCGCCCGTGTAGGCCTGCGTCTCCTGCCAGTCCGTGGGGCGCTGCACGGTGGCGATGATGTCGAGGCCGTGCTGCTTGGCGAAGTCCCAGTCGCGCTGGTCCTCGCCGGGCACGGCCATGATCGCGCCGGTGCCGTAGCCCATGAGGACGTAGTCGGCGAGGAAAAGGGGGATCTCTTTCCCCGTGAAGGGATTGACGGCGCGCGCCTTGAGGCGGAGGCCGCGCTTCGGGCGATCGGCGGCAAGGCGCTCGATCTCCGACTCGCGTCCGACCTCCTGGCGGAAGACCCGCACCTGCTCGGCTTCCCCGGGATCCGACACGAGCCGGTCCACCAGCGGATGCTCGGGGGCGAGCACTGCGTACGTCATGCCGAAGGAGGTGTCGGGGCGCGTAGTGAAGATGGTAATGCCGAGACCGTCGCGGCCCGCCACGGGCAGCTCGAACTCCGCGCCCTCGCTGCGCCCGATCCAGTTGCGCTGCATCACGAGCACGCGCTCGGGCCAGCCGGGGAGCCGGTCCGTCCACGCGAGCAGCTCCTCCGCGTAGTCGGTGATCTTGAAGAACCAGCCCTCGACCTCCTTGGTCATCACCTCGGAGTCGCAGCGCCAGCACCGCCCGTTCTCCACCTGCTCATTGGCGAGGATCGTCTGACAGGACGGGCACCAGTTCACCTTGGAGCGCTGCTTGTAGGCGAGGCCGCGCTCGAACATGCGGATGAAGACGAGCTGCTCCCACCGGTAGTAGGAGGGATCGCAGGTGGCGAGCTCGCGGTCCCAGTCGTAGGACATGCCGAGGCGTTTGAGCTGTGTCTTCATGTTGGCGATGTTCTCGTGCGTCCACACCGCGGGATGCACGCCATTGTCGATGGCCGCGTTCTCCGCGGGCAGGCCGAAGGCGTCCCAACCCATGGGATGGAGCACGTTGAAGCCGCGCATCCATTTGAAGCGCGCGATGAGATCGCCGATCGTGTACACGCGGACGTGGCCCATGTGGATGCGGCCGGAGGGATACGGGAACATCTCGAGGCAGTAGTACTTCGGGCGCGTGGGATCTTCCGTCACGCGGAACTGGCCACTCTCCTGCCATGCGCGCTGCCACTTCGCTTCGATCTCACGGAATGGATAGCGGTCTGCGCGGTCGTCGGTGGCCATATTCGCGCTGATTTTCCCACACTTAGGAGACAGGAGCAAGAAAGGCCCCCGGGGGCCGGAGGAAAAGCCCCCGGGGCGGGCAGGCTGAGGCTACTTCTTCTTCAGCGTGAGGCCGATTGCGGCCGCGGCCTCGTCGGCCTTGGCGACGGACTCGGCATGCTTGCCGGAATCGTGGAGCGCCTTCGCTTCCTTGGCGAGCGCCTGAGCCTTCTTGGACGCGTCGTCGGTCTTGCCGGCCGTCGCGTCCTCGATCTGCTTGATCAGCAGCGGGCACTGATTCGCCAGCGCCGCACCTGCGGTCGCCAGCACCAGCGCCAGCGCCATCAGGATCTTCTTCATCGGGTCACCTCCTTTCGCAAAGGATGTCGACGAGTCTAACCCGGTTCCGTCCCGGACGGTTCCGGATCCGCAGGGGCAGGATGAAAAAAGTCGTGAATGCGCTCGGCGAGCCGGGGGGAGACCTTGGGCACCGCAGCGAGCTGCCCCACCGACGCCTCGCGCACGGCCTTCGCCGATCCCAGCGTCTTGAGGAGGCTCGTGCGCAGGGCGGGTCCCACCCCGGGGATCTGATCCAGCACGGAGCTGATGGTGCGCCGGGTGCGCAGCTTCTTGTGATAGGTGATGGCGAAGCGATGCGCCTCGTCGCGGATCTTCTGGAGCGCCTGCAGCGCGGGCGACGTGAGATCGAGGACGAGAGGCTCGAGGCGATCGGGCGTGTAGACTTCCTCGGCGCGCTTGGCCAGCGACACCATGGGGAGGTAGTCGAGGCCCAGGGCCTCGAGGGCCTTGAGGCCGGCGCCGAGCTGGCCGCGCCCGCCGTCGAGGAGGACGAGATCGGGCAGGGCGCCGTCCGTCTCCAGGGCGCGCCCGTAGCGCCGGCTCACCGCCTCGTGCATGGCCGCGAAATCGTCTGTGCCCGTCACGGTGCGGATGCGATAACGCTTGTAGTCGTCCTTCTTCATCTCGCCGTCCTGCCACACCACCAGGGAAGCGACCGTCTCGCCCCCCTGGAAGGTCGAGATGTCGAAGGCTTCGATGCGGTGCGGCGGCTCGGGCAGGCCCAGGGTCCGCTGCAGCTCGTCGAGCACGGCCTGCGTCCGGTTGCCCCGCGAGAGGAGATGGCTCTGCAGGGCCAGCACCGCGTTCTCCTCCGCCATGACCACGAGGTCGCGCTTCCGTCCCCGCTGCGGCGCGGCCAGCTCCACCCGCCCGCCCCGGCGCGCGCTGAGCCACTCCTGGATGAGGACAGCCTCGGGCACCTCGGCGGAGAGCAGGATCTCGGGAGGGGGCACGACCTCGCGCGCGTAGAACTGGCGGAGGAAGGCGGAGAGGACGTCGCCCTCGCTCGCGCTGCCCAGCCGGTCGAAGAAGAACGACTCGCGGCCGAGGAGCCGGCCCCGCCGGACGAAGAAGAGCTGCACGCAGGCGTCCGGCCCCTGCCGCACGAGGCCCACGATGTCCTGGTCGCTGTCCTCGGTGGAGATGATCTTCTGGCGCTCGCGCACGGTGTTCAGCGCCTGCACGCGGTCGCGGAGCCTCGCGGCGATCTCGAACTTCTCCTCGGCGGCCGCCGCCTCCATCTGGGCCGTCAGCTCCTGAGCGAGGCCGTCGTTCTTCCCCTCCAGGAAGCGCTCCACGTCGCGCACGGTCTGGGCGTAACCCTCGCGCGTCTCCAGGGCCGTGCAGGGCGCGTTGCAGCGATGGATGTAGTACTGCAGACACGGCCGCGCCTTCGTGCCGTCGATGGTGATGCGGCAGGTCCGCAGGGGGAAGAGCTGGCGCACGAGGCGAAGGGTTTCCCGCATGGCGGTGGCGGGATAGAAGGGCCCGAAGTAGGCGGCGCCGTCCTGCTGGACGCGACGGGCCACCACCAGCCGCGGATACTCCTCGTTGGTGGTGAGCTTGAGGAAGGGGTAGTGCTTGTCGTCGCGCAGGATGATGTTGTAGCGGGGGCGGTGCCGCTTGACGAGGTTCGACTCGAGGATGAGCGCTTCCAGCTCGTTGCTGGTGACGATGAACTCGAGATCGTGGATCTGGCCGACGAGGGCGTCCGTCTTCGCGTCGCGCGGCCGCGAGTCCTGGAAGTAGGAGCGTACCCGCCCCCGAAGGGAGGCCGCCTTCCCCACGTAGATGATCTGACCCTTGGCGTCTTTGTAGAGATAGACGCCGGGCCGGTCGGGAAGCTGGGCGAGCTTCGGGGTGAGATCGACGGCCGCTACGCGCCCAGCCACAGCGTCACCACGAGCACGGCCAGCCCGATCGCGGCGGGGATGAGCACGGTCCACCGCAGCATCCGGTTCAGCCGGCGCAGCACGGGCGGCCGCGGCCGGCCCGGCCGGGGCGGGTTCAGGAAGGCGATCACCTTGGTCAGCACCACGAGGGCAACCGAGAGGGCCGCAAAGAAGACGAGTGTCCACTTGATGATCATGTCAGCGCGCGAGGCCTCTCAGCGGACGCCCAGCTCGACCTTCTTGAGCGCCTTGATGCGGTCACGCAGCTCGGCCGCCCGCTCGAAGTCGAGGCGCCGCGCCGCCTCCTTCATCGCCCCTTCCAGCTCGGCGATGTGTCCCTGGAGCGCCTCGGGGCTCTCCCAGGTGGGCAGCGTCTGCTCGGGCACGTCCACCGTGTAGTAGTCCCGCTCGGGCACGCTGTCGAGGAGGTCTTTCATGCCGCGCTTCACCGATTCCGGCGTGATGCCGTGCTCTTCATTGTACGCCTGCTGGACGACGCGCCGGCGCTCCGTCTCTGCGATGGCCTCGCGCATCGAGCCCGTGACGCTGTCCGCGTACATGATCACCTCGCCGTTGACGTGCCGGGCCGCCCGGCCCGCCGTCTGGATCAGCGAGGTCGCAGAGCGGAGATAGCCCTCCTTGTCCGCGTCGAGGATGGCGACCAGGGACACCTCGGGGAGATCGAGCCCCTCGCGGAGGAGGTTGATCCCGATGAGGGCGTCGTACTTGCCCATGCGCAGCTCGCGGATCACCGCCACCCGGTCCAGAGTGTCGATGTCGGAGTGGAGGTAGCGCACGCGCAGCCCGCTCTGCTGGTAGTACTCCGAGAGGTCCTCGGCCATCCGTTTGGTCAGGGTGGTGATGAGCACGCGCTCCCCGCGCTCGGCGCGCGCCCGCACCTCGGCCATCAGATCGTCTACCTGGAGCCCCGCCGGCTTCACGGTGATCTTCGGGTCCATGAGGCCGGTGGGCCGGATGATCTGCTCGGCCACCGCCCCGCCCTGCCATGACTGACCCGGCCCCGCGCGGTGACCACCGGCGAGGTCCAGTTCGTACGGGCCCGGCGTCGCCGAGACGTAGAGGGTCTGCGGCACCATGGCCGTGAACTCCTCGAAGGTGAGCGGACGATTGTCGAAGGCCGAGGGGAGGCGGAAGCCGTATTCGACGAGGGCCTCCTTGCGAGAGCGGTCCCCGGGATACATGCCGCGGATCTGGGGCACAGTGACGTGGGACTCGTCGATGATCACCACGGCGTCCTTGGGCAGGTAGTCCATCAGGGTCGGCGGGTTCTGCCCGGGCTTCCGTCCCGAGAGATGGCGGGAGTAGTTCTCGATGCCGTGGCAGTAGCCGATCTCGCGCAGCATCTCCATGTCGAAGAGGGTGCGCTGCTCGAGGCGCTGCGCCTCGAGGAGGCGGTTCTTCCCCTTGAGGAAGCGGAGCCGCTCCCCCAGCTCGTCCATGATGCCCGCCACCGCCCGCTCCAGCTGGTCGGCTGGCGTGACGTAGTGGCTGGCCGGATAGATGCGCACGCTCGCCACCGAGCCCGTGGTCAGCCCGCGGAGGGGATCGAGGGTGGAGAGCTTCTCCACCTGGTCGCCCCATAGCTCCACGCGCAGGGCCTCCGACTCCGCGGCGGCGGGGAAGATCTCCACCACGTCGCCCCGCACCCGGAAGGTCCCGCGCCGGAAGTCGACGTCGTTCCGCTCGTACTGGATGGCGACCAGGCTCCGGATGAGCACGTCACGCTCGATGGTCTGCCCCGCCTCCAGACCCACGTGCATGCCCTGGTACGTCTCGGGCGCCCCGATGCCGTAGATGCAGGACACGGAGGCGACCACCACGATGTCCCGCCGCTCGAAGAGTGAGGTGGTGGCGGAGTGCCGCATCCGGTCGATCTCGTCGTTCACCAGGGCGTCCTTCTCGATGTAGGTGTCCGACTGCGGGATGTAGGCCTCGGGCTGGTAGTAGTCGTAGTACGACACGAAGTACTCGACGGCGCTGGTGGGGAAGAAGGACTTGAACTCCCCGTAGAGCTGAGCGGCCAGGGTCTTGTTGGGCGAGATCACGAGGGCGGGCCGGCCGAGCCGGGTGATGACGTTGGCGAGCGAGAAGGTCTTGCCGCTGCCCGTGATGCCGAGGAGGACGGTGTGGGGATGGCCCTCGGCGAGGAGCTCGCTCAGGCGAGCGATGGCCCGCGGCTGGTCACCCGCCGGCTCGAACTCGGAGGACAGCCGGAAGGACTTGCTCAGGGGCTGGTCGGAACCGCGACGAGATACTTCCGCCACGAGTCGAGGAAGCTCGTCGCGTGGGGATGCCGCATGAGGTGCACGGAGAAGAGGAACTGGGGGTGCACGGGCTCGCGGATGAGCCGCAATCGAGCCTCCTCCAGCGTCCGGTTCCCCTTGAAGAGATTGCAGCGGAGGCAGGCCGCCACCACGTTGGTCCAGGTGGTCTGGCCGCCCCGCGAGCGCGGCATGACGTGATCCACGGTGAGCTTCTCGCCTCGACGGCTGCAATACTGGCAGGTGTAGCCGTCGCGACGCAGGATGTTTTTCTTGTTGAAGGCGACCCGTTCCAGGAAGGGCTTGCGGATGTAGGCGGCGAGCCGGATCACCGACGGCAGTGGAAACACCCGCGAGGGCGAGCGGACGACCCGGGGAGAGGACTCGACGCTTTCGGCCTTGCCGGCGAGGAGGAGAGTGACGGCCCGCCGGGCGTTGGTGAAATGCAGCGGCTCATACGTGTAGTTGAGCACCAAGACCGCGATTTCATCCATATGCTGCCCAAGGATAGCCAGCGGCCCGGGGCCTGTCAACTCATGGGGTCACACGAGCAGCCGCCAGAGCGCGGGGGCGAAGCCGGCCACGATCAGGAAGGCGGCCACGAACCACCGCCAGTCCCACAGGAGGAGCCCCAGCAGCACGAAGAGGATGACGAAGCAGAGACCGTAGAAGCGGATTTCGCGCATGTCCGTCCAGCCGCCCCTTCCCGTGAGCAGCGGCAGCTTGCCCGCGAGATACACGGGCGAATACAGCAGGAAGAAGACCACGAGGAGCCCGGAGAAGGTGAGCACGCCGCCCGCCGCGCCCAGGAAGGCCCACGCCACCCACGCCTGCGGCGACGTCGCGTTCTCAAGAAACATGCGCGGAACGTACTCCGGCTTGAAGAACACGAGGAGCAGGGCGAGGGCGAACAACGGCATCACGAACTCGAGCCACGCCCACTTGACCGAGCGCGGGCTCCAGGTCGACGACGGATTGACAGGGTCCGGGACCTTCCACTGCCCTGCTCTATTCGCCATGGTTCTCCGAGGAGGGGAAGCGTGGCAGTGGGCTTGGCCTGGCCCGGCGCTCCTGCCGGGTCATCACTGCGGAGGCTCCCACATACATCATCCTTCCTCAGTATTGCACAGGGGATGCTCCGCACCATCGCCTGAAGGACATCGCCGGCGCTCGCAGGTGGCGCCATGCAAACGATAGAAAAGAAAGGGAAAGTGGAGGGACGACTAGCCGGCGCGCCGTAGGCGGACGGCGTCGACCACCATAGAAATCACGGGCTCGAGGCGGAAGGGCTTGACCAGCATCAGATCGACGCCGCTCTCGCGGAGCCGCAGCGGGTCGAGCAGATGTCCCCATCCGGTGATCAGCAGCACGAAAGTCGAACGGCGCCGGACACCCCGTCGGCGCTCCCGTCGTCGGGGGTCGGCCCGGGAGCACCTCGTCTACTTTCCTCCCAGCGAGTGGATGTAGCGGACGAGCGCCCAGCGATCGTTCTCCGGGAGATGCTTCCAGGACGGCATGGCGCCTCGTCCCGTGCTGATCTTCCAGAAGAGCTCACCGTCCGACTCGTCCTGGATCTTCTTCGACGTCCAGTCCGCCGGCTTGGGGCTGAGCGCAGCCGCGGCCACGCCATCGCCCTTGCCCTTGGCACCGTGGCAGGTGGCGCAGTTGATCTGGGCGACCTTCTGCCCCTGATCCACGATCTTCGCATCCGCCGGCAAGGGATTCTTTTTCGCTTTCTCCTCGGGCGGCGCCTGCCATGGCGCCTGGCCATACGCCATCCCGGCCAGCGCGAGCACGCCGAGCGCCAGGACGAGCGATGACTTCGTGAGCTTCCTCATCATGCCGCTGCCTCCTCGGTCAGTGATGCCGTGGACCGCCCGCAATGCGCACTCACGTGTAGCATTCGCCTTGTCGGACGGTCAAGCGGGATCGCGCATTCCGGCCGTGGACTCGTGTGCTATCTTTCCCCCTCGTATGGCAGACGAGCCCGTGCACGTCGTGGCAGTGATCGGGGCGGGCCCGGCCGGGCTCTTCGCCACCCGGGCCCTCGCCGCCGCGGGCTGCCGCGTCCTCCTCCTCAACCGCGACATCAAACCGGGCGGGCTCGCCGAGTACGGCATCTTCCTCGACAAGTACAAGATGAAGGGCGGGCTGCGGCGTCAGTTCCAGAAGATCCTGAGCGATCCCCGCGTCACCTACCTCGGGCACGTGACCGTGGGCTCGGACGGAGCGCTCACCGTCGCCGACCTGCAGCGCCTGGGTTTCGACGCCCTCGTGTTCGCCCACGGCGCGCAGGGGACGAAGTACCTGGGGGTGGAGGGCGAGCGGCTGCCCGGCGTCTATCACGCCAAGGACCTCGTCTATCACTACAACCGCCTGCCTCCCTTCTCCGAGCGCGAGTTCCCCATGGGGCGCCGCGTTGCCATCGTGGGTGTGGGCAACGTGATGGTCGACATCGCGAACTACTGCTCGCACTACTGCGACTGCGACGAGATCATCGCGATCGCCCGCCGCGGGCCCTTCGAGAAGGCGTACGACGACAAGGAATTCGAGGACGTCGAGGACGCCTTCGACCGCGAGGCCCACCGGCAGGAGATCGAGCGCGTGCGGCCCCGGCTGGAAGCAGCCGGGCAGAACCCGGACGAGCTCCACAAGGCGCTGGCCGATCAGACCGAGCCCGGCGAGCGGGCGCGGGCGCGCCTGCGCTTCCGCTTCCTCGCCTCGCCCAAGCGCGTGGTGGCAGAGAACGGGCGCGTCGGCGGGCTCGAGGTCGAGGAGAACCGGCTCGAGCGCAAGGGGGACCGGATCAACGCGGTAGGCACCGGGCAGCTCTCGTTCATCCCATGCGATACGGTGGTCTTCGCCGTGGGCGATCGTGTGGACGAGCGCTTCGGTCTCCCCTACAAGGACGGCCTCTACGTGACGGCGCCGGAGGCGGGTCAGGACGCGGGCGCCGCCTACCAGGTCTGGGATCCCCAGACGCAACACCCGATCGCCGGGGTCTACGTCGTGGGCTGGGCCCGACGGGCCAGCGACGGCGTCGTCGGCCGTGCGCGGCTCGACGCGGAGACGGGCATCAAGCGCGTGCTCACCGGCCTCGCGTCCGCCCCCAAGCGCTCCGTCTCGGAGGCGGAGGCCGTGGTCACCGCGGTCCTCGACAAGCTGACCCAGGCGGGGATCGCATACGTCACGTATCCGGAGGTCCTCCGGATCGAGGAGGAGGAGCGCGCCCGCGCGACCAAGGCGGGCGTCGAGGAGGACAAGTTCAAGAGCGACGCCGAGATGCTCGCTCTCCTCGGCCGCTAGTCCCTCGCGCGCCGCCGGGCGAGGAGCAGCAGCACGGCCGCCCCCACCCCATACGCCGCAGCCAGGAGCATCGGCTCGCTCTGTCCCGCCCGCCACGGCCAGAACACCGCACCGCTCGGCCGGGGGGAGTGCATCAGCCCGAACAGCGTGGCCGCAGCGCAGCCGACAAAGACGGCGGCTGCGCGGCCGAGCCGCCCGTCGATGATCGAGACGAGCGCCCATCCCCAGAGGAGTGCGGTGACCACGAAGCCGTTGCCGAGCACGAGGAGGGTGGTGAAGGCCGACTGATCCTGGGCGGACAGCTCGGACACCTTCCGGCCCGCGGCGGCCAGGAACTGGTTCACCTCGATGAGCAGCAAGGCGGCGGTGGCCGGGATGAACGAGATGACGATGGCGGGCGCGTATCCGGCCGGAGAGGCGATGAAGGCCTGGGCGGTGATCTCGAGCCCGATGAAGACGAGGATGGGCGCCACCGCCGCCTCCGGCACCACGCTCACCAGCGCGGAGATCAGCCCCACCCCCGCCCCCACCCCGACGACGAGCGCGGTGGCCAGGGTGTAGCCGGACCGCGCGCCCATGGCCTTGTACGCGGGGTGGCCGATGTACGGTGTGTTCTGGATGACGCCGCCGCACATGCCGGCGGCCATGGTCGCCACCGCCTCGGTGAGCAGGATGTCGCGCGCGCGATACTCGTCGCCCGCGGCGATGGCCGACTCCGTGTTGTCGATGCCGCCGATCACCGTCGCCAGGGCGAAGGGCACGGCCAGCGACAGATACGGCAGCGCCTCGCTGATCACGGGCACCCAGCTGAGCGTCGGCCACGGGATGGCGAGCACGAGCGAGGCGGCCGGCGCGGCGAGTGACGCCGAGCCCGCTCCCGCGGCCGCGCGGATCCAGAAGATCAGGCTCCCGGCCAGGACCGCCGCGAAGGCTCCCGGGATTCCCCAGGGGAGCCGGACCTGGCCGAGCAGGGCCGCGAGCACGATGGTGAGCGAGATCAGGCCCACGAGCGGATCCGCGAAGACCTTGAGCGCCGGCAGGAAGGCGATCAGGAGGGCGGCGACGCCCGCGAGGGATCCCAGGAGGGCCGGCCGGGGCACGAGCTGCCGCACGTGGTCGCCCGCGAAGGAGAGCACGAGCTTCAGCGCGCCCATGGCCACGGTGACGGTCATGCCGATCTTCCAGGCGAGCACGGGATCGCCGGTGAGGAGCATGGCCGGCCCTAGCACGCCGAAGACGAGCCCGAACAGCGACGGCGTGTCGATCCCGAAGGGCATGGCCGTCACATCGTCGCGCCCGGTGCGCCGCATCAGTCGGATGGCGAAGGCGGTATAGACCAGATCGCCGATCAGCACGCCCGCCGCCGTGCCCGGGATCATGCGGTGGAGCACGAGGTCGGGGGGGAACTTGAAGACGCCGATGAGGAGGCTCGAGAGGATGACGAGCTGAGTGGTGTTGTCGAGGGCGAGGCCGAAGAATGCGTTCCAGTCGCCCGGGGCGAGCCAGCGAGGCAGGCGTCGCCCGCGGGTCACCGCTAGGCGGGACGGGCCACGCTGCGTTCGGACGCGACGAGCTCGCGGGCGAGACTGCGCACGCGCTCGGCGAGCGCCTGGTCCCAGGCGAGGCTGCCTCGGCGGGCCGCCACGTCGGCGTAGCTGAGCTCGATCTCGGAGGAGAGGCGCTCGCCGAAGCGCACGCGCACGCCGTAGTTCACCCCTTCGCGAGGGCCCTCCGCGTCGAGCACCGCCTCTGCGCGAGGATCCTCGCGCTTGGCGTGGGAGTTGACGAAGTTCTCGAGCCACCTCGCCACTTCGTGGTAGTCACCGCCGCTGAACATGGCCCGCCCTCAGCACTCGTTGAAGCCGCAGGAGAGACACTTCTTGCAGCCTTCCTCGTAGACGAAGGTCGCCTGTCCGCACTCCTTGCAGAGATCGCCCACGCGGCGCCGGCTCCCGCGGGCCGACGACGTGGCCGCCGACTCCTCGCCGCGCTCGAGGCCGATGTGCTCGCCGAGGGTGCGGGCGAGGGCATCGGGCAGCGACAGGACCTTGGCCGCACCGAAGCCCGTGGGCTGCCCGCCGCCGATGCGCGAGAGCTGGCTGATGACCTCCTCGAACCGGCGCTGGGCGGACAGTGGCGAGGGCAGCCTCAGCACGAGCGAGATCAGCCGCCCCAGGGCCTCCGCCACCGCCATGGTGTCCGAGCCACCCTTGCCGACCTGGACGAACACCTCGAAGGGGTCGCCGCCGGGCGTCTCGTTGACGGTGATGAAGGCGGTGCCGATCGGCGTTTCCATCCGGTAGGTCACTCCGGAGAGGCTGTGCGGACGCGGCTTGACCACGCGATCCGGCAACGCGCTTCCCGGTCCTCCGGCGAGGCCCGAGTCGGCGAGCCCAGCGGTCAGGACCTGCTCGCCCTTGCAGCCGTCGCGGAAGACGGTGATGCCGAGACAGCCTTCCCGCCACGCGAGGAGATAGGCCTCGGCCACGTCACCCTCGCCGGCCTCCGTGGGGAGATTGATCGTCTTCGAGACGCCGTTGTCCGTGTGACGCTGGAAAGCCGTCTGGTGGCGCACGTGCCAGCTCCAGTGGATCTCGTGCGCCGTCTTGAACACCGCCCGCGCCTCCTCGGGCACGCCGGGAATCCCCTGCAGCGAGCCGTGCCGCGCGACCTCGGTCATGAGGGCGTCGGAGTAGAAGCCGCGCTCGCGGCCGAGCCGCTCGAAGCTCTGGCTAACGAACCGGAGCACCCGCTCCAGGTCGCCGCTCCTCACCCGGTGTTCGAAGGCCAGCGCGAACACCGGCTCGATCCCCGAGGAGCATCCGGCGATCATGGAGATGGTGCCGGTGGGAGCGATGGTCGTGACGGTGGAGTTCCGCAGCGGCCGGCCGCGGCCGTAGATGGAGCGGGACCAGTTGGGAAACGCCCCACGCTCCTCGGCGAGGCGCGCCGACTGATCGTGCCCCTTCGATTCCACGAAGGCGCTCAGGCGGTCGGCCAGGTCCAGCGCCTCCTGGCTGTCGTAGGGGATCTCGAGGGCGAAGAGGAGATCCGCCCAGCCCATGACACCCAGACCGATCCGGCGATTGGCCTTCACCGTCTCGTCGATCTCGGGGAGCGGATACGGATTCACCTCGATCACGTCGTCGAGGAAGCGCACGGCCAGCCGCACCACGCGCTCCAGCTCCTCCCAGTCGATCGACCACCGGCCGTCGCGCACCCGCGCGAACTGGGCCACGTTGAGCGAGCCGAGATTGCAGGCCTCGTTCGGCAGCAGCGGCTGCTCGCCGCAGGGATTCGTCGCCTCGATCTGGCCCAGCTCGGGGATGGGATTGGCCGGGCTCGCGTTGATGCGGTCGATGAAGACGAGGCCCGGATCGCCGGTCCGCCACGCCGCATGCACGATGCGATCGAAGACGTCGCGGGCGGAGAGCCGGCCCGTGACCTCCCCCGAGCGCGGATTGATCAAGTCGTACTCCCCGCCCGACTCGAGGGCGGCCATGAAGGTGTCGGTGATGGCCACCGAGATGTTGAAGTTCGTCACCCCGCCGTCCATCTTGCACTCGATGAACTCGAGGATGTCCGGATGGTCCACGCGCAGGATGCCCATGTTGGCGCCGCGCCGCGTCCCCCCCTGCTTCACCGCCTCGGTGGCGGCGTTGAAGACGCGAAGGAAGGACACCGGCCCGGAGGCGCGCCCGCCCGTGGAGCGCACGATGTCGTTCTTGGGACGGAGCCGCGAGAAGGCGAACCCGGTACCCCCGCCCGACTGGTGGATGATGGCGGCCGCCTTGACCGAGTCGAAGATCTCGGGCATGGAGTCGCCCACGGGGAGGACATAGCAGGCGGAGTACTGGAGATGGTTGTCCTTTCCCGCGTTCATGAGGGTGGGCGAGTTGGGCAGGAACTGCCCCTCGACCATCATGTCGTAGAAGGCTGCGGCCACCTCGGCCACCCCCGCCGGGCTCCGGCCGAAGCGCTCCTCGGCGCGCGCGATGGCCATGGCCACGCGCCAGCACATCTCCTCGGGCGTCTCGGCGACCTCCCCGTCGCGGCGAATCAGGTAGCGCTCACGCAGGACACGCAGGGCAGGTTCCGACCAGCGCCCCACCTTGGAGGGTCGCGTCACCGCAGCCATGGATGTCAGCTTAACACAGGAGAATCGCGAGCTTGACTCTTTGGGGCCGTCCATAGAATATGGCGGGCACCATTCGCGATGACCTGTCCCCTTCCGGCTGCCCAGTGCTGATGGGCCTCCTGAGACGCTATCGCGTCGGGGTGGTCATCGCCGTCCTTCTCGTGAGCGTGGGCGGCTTCGCCATCTTCTGGGCGCGCACCCAGCAAGCCCGCGGGGCGACCCGCACCCGTCCCGACCCGCTCGTGGGCATCGTGGCTCCCCAGCGGCGCACCATCGAGGTCAAGCTCTCCTTCACCGCGGACATCCTGCCCATCAAGCAGGCCGCGCTCTTCTCGAAGGTCTCCGGCTACATCCGGAAGATCTACGTGGAGCGCGGCGACCTCGTGAAGGAAGGCCAGCTC
>JBKOVG010000450.1:0-6715 GCA_046723845.1 Candidatus Methylomirabilota bacterium
GTTCCTGCGCTCCACCGATGTCGTGGCTCACACGCGTGACGGCATCGCCATCCTCCTGCTGAACACCCCGGACGCCGACGCCGCCCGAGTGGTCGAGCGGATCCGCTCGCATATCGAGAACGTCTCCTTCCAGCCCGATCCGGTGGCCGCGCCTCGCCGAGTCACCCTCTCCATGGGCCTCGTGTCCTTCCCGCGAGACGGTCACAACGAGACGGTGCTTCTGGCTCGCGCGCAGGCCCGGCTGAAGGAAGCGGGCGAGCGTGGTGGCAACCAGGTGGTGGCGACCGACGTCAGCTAGCACCGGACCCTCATCCGGAGCACGCGAAAGGCCGGGAGACCTCCCGGCCTTTCTGCTGTCCGGACCGGTCGACTGCGATCAGTCCCGCTCGTTCCTCACGGGCAGGCTCGGTTCGGGCGTGGCTCGCTCATCCCCCATGTGGCCGATGATCCAGCGTGGCCACGACACCGGCTCCGAATCCGCCGTCGCCTCCGACAGCGAGGCATTGGCCTGGTCGAAGAAGGTCACCATGGTCTCGGTGGGCGACGCGGCTTGCGCGGGGGCCGTCGAGAGCAGCCCGAGCACGAGAACGAGTCCTGGGAGGATCGGCCACCGCGTAAACATGGGACGTTCAGCATAGTCGAGCCGCGAGGCTCACGCCCAGCCCGATTTCCGGCGTGGTCACCTCCCCTGCCCCTTTCCGTCAACCGATCAGCCGAGCCCAGGAGCGCTGCCTCGAAACTCGTTGATTGTATGGGCGCAAGATCCATGGCCCTGGTCTTGCTATCACGAGGAGGCAAGGAGGGGTACTCCCGTGAAAAGACTCATGGTCCTGGGCGTGATCAGCGCGCTCTTGCTCTGCTTCGAGAGATTCTCGGCCGGCCGCAAGTCTCAGCCCGTGGCCGCCGTTCCCACGCCTCGCATCGTCACCCTGCGGGAAGTGCTCAGGCACCATGACGCGTTGCCCGCGGCGGCTCGCGCCTTCTACGACGCACTCCTCGCCCAGGGCGAGGTCCTCGCCGTGCAGGTGGAGTATTTGCCGGATCCACTGCTCTGGCTCACCACCACGCCCGAGCAGGCTCGCTGGATGCGGGAGCAGCACAATGACCCCGCTGGTCTCGAATCGGTGGTGATGAGCGCAGCCGACGCCCACGATCTTCTCACCGCTATGGGCACGGACGTGCCGGGCACTCTGCAGGAGATCGCGCAGGTCCTGGTCTCCCAGGCTCCGGCCGAGGTCTAGGAGCGCCGCCTTACTTCTGGTCGCCGTAGAGCCGCCAGATGCCCTGCTCACGTCGGGCCACCTCCGGCTCTTGCTTCCAGGAGAAGATCGGCATCCACATCCCGAGGCCTCTCACGCGCCCCGAGACCTCGCCCGTCGAATACACCCACACCTCCTCGCCCACCGCCCGCGCCTCGTCGATCTGCACCTTCGCCCGCAGCGAGTCGTAGACCGCAAAAAGCGTGTGGAGCTGCTCGCGAATCGACGCCTTGGTGAGCGAGCCCGATCGGTAGCGCTCCGACACGTGACCCAGCACCCCCGCTTCGTCCATGGCCTGGAGCCGCTCGGTGGCGTGTCCGAGGGCATCCTGTAGCTCGGCCACCGCGCTTCTGGGCGCGGCCACCCCGGGCAGGCCCTTGGCCTGCTGCTCCGCCTGACCGGTCTGGGGGGCAGCGAAGATGAGCATCATGCACACGAGTGGCCGGGCCCAACCGAACGCCTTGATCCTTCGCAATCCGGAGATCATTTTCATCTCCACTCATCGTAGCGCTCGCGCCAACCCGCTGCGGCGAGCTCGGCCGTCGGTGCCGAACCGCGCTATCCTTCCGAACCGATGCCAATCAGTCGGGTGATCAGAGCTCATTCGAATGACGGTCGCGCCAGCCGGCGGCCGACCCAAGGCCACTCACGTGCGCCAGACGGCGTGCGGGGAGAGCCCGCCGTGGTAGAGGAGCAGGTACGCGTCCGTGCGCGGGGTGACGGCCGTCAGCTTCTCGGCCAACTTTCCGCCCGGAGCGCCCCAACGGCATCGGGCTGTCGCCCGACGAGCGCACGCTCTACGTGGTCGAGACGCCCACCGCGCGCTGCGGGTCCTTCAAGCTCTCGGAGCCGGGTGAGATCGAGTCGACCAGCGTAGCGGACGGCAGCCGCGAGCTGTGCGCGGCCTTCGTCACGCTCTCGATGGGCGGCACGCTGGTGTGCTTCGACTGGCCGCGTCCTCGGCTACCGCTGAACGACCTCAACCGCTACTGTTGGGGGCCCGGCTGCAGCAGGGCGCCCAGCTTGTCGAGCTGGTCCTGCGTCGACTGGATCATCCAGGTCTCGGGCGGCGCTGCGAACAGCTCGGCGCGCGCGGCCTCGAACTTGGGATCGCCCAACCCCATCAGCGCTTCCACCCGCGTCGCCCGCAGCCAGTACGCCTCGTGCGGGTCCTGCGGCTGCCCGTCGGCGCGCCGCGGCAGCGCCTCCAGGGCGGCCTCGACGATGCCGAGCAGCTGACGCCGGACACGCCGCGCGAGCACGCGATCGCACGTCGCCTCCGCCGCATCGTCAGCCCGGTGCGCCCGGTCGTCGAGCATGAACGCGTAGTTGATGCCCGTGTAGTAGTCGCCCTTCATGTAGAAGCCGCGCTCATAGCCGCGGATGCCCTCGTCGAGCGCGGCGCGATCGCCGGTCTCCTCCCACAGCCGCTTGTGGATCGCGCCCCACAGGCCCAGGGTCTCGGGATCACCGCAGCCCCTCGGCTCGAGCTTCAGTAGGATCTCGCGCGCGGCCTTCAGCGCGTCCACCGCGTTCGGCTGCTTGCTCTTGTAGGTGGCCAGGGCGAGCTGCTGCACGAGATACGGATCGTCGGGGCTGCTGCTGCGCAGACGCTCGAGGATCTGCTTGGCGAGCGTGAAGTTGCCGGCCTTGCGCGCCTCGTGAAAGGCGTCCAGAAGCACGGTGAACGTCTCGTCCCGGGCCGTCGGCGCCGAAGCAGGGGCCGGCGCCGCGGGCGCGACCGGGCTCGCCCCGAGCTCCGGTGGGCGCAGGCCCGGCAGGAAAGTGTAGACCGGGCTGTCCGTGTCGTTGGCCTGCACGATGGTCTTGATCGCCTTCGTGAGATCGTTCTTGAGCCGCTCGGCCTCCTCGAAGTCGATGCCGGTGCCCAGATGCTCGTAGGGGCGGATGAGCAGGTGCCCGAGGTCGAAGGGGAACTTGAACTGCTTCTCGGCGATGACGATGGTCGTATGGGGCTTCAGCGCGTGGCGCACACCCAGCTCGTAGATGGCGTTCTCGTTCGACGTCGACAGGTCGGCGATGGCCACGTCCGCGTTCAGGAGGTACTCGTACATCGGCTTGTCGATCACCCCTGAATGCACGATGTCGTCGGCGCGGATGCATTCGAGGCCCGCGTCGGTGATGGCCGATCGGATGATCTTGTAGGTCTTGTCGAGATCGAGCGAGCGGTTGGTCCTGTAGTCGACCTTGGTCCCGAATCCCATGAGGACGAAGCACCGCTTAGTGTCGGTCATATGGCTCCCCTCCTGCGACAGCGGGCGGATCGGCGCTTCCCTATATAGCGCACTCGGGGACCGCTGGCCAAGCCGGATGCGCGTCGACCTTGACGTGGCCGCGCCAGCGCCGGAGTATCCTCGCGGCGCCGCGCGAGTCTCGTACGTGCGGGCCTTCAGGGCCTTCGGGAAAACCCTGACACCGCGACCCCTGGGTGTCTGGAGGAAGACAGATGAACCTCTCCCTCTCCCCGCGCCGTACGTGACGAGCAGCGACTCCCTGACGTCAACGAGGCACAGCTGATCCTGCGAGGCCGAGCCGCGGCCGCGCTCGACGCCTACCGGCTGGCCGAGCGACTCAAGAATAACAACGAGTTCGGGTACGCCCGGCGGCTGTACGGGCGGATCCGCGCCATGGGCAACGATCCCACGCTGCGCGCGAAGGCCAGTGCGATCAAGGTCGGTCAGCGCCACGCCCTCTGCACGTACAAGGACCCGGATCTGCCGGCGGCGGATCGCTTCAAGCGGGCCCTGGAGATCCTCGACGAGGTCGATGGCTCCAAGCCCGCGGGGCCCGAGTTGCAGGAGAGCCTTGGTCTGCGCGGGGCCGTGTACAAGCGCATGTGGCAGGTGCAGGGACAGTCCGCCGATCTCGCGCGAGCCTGCGGGTACTACCTGCAGGGCTACGCGATGGGCCCGGAGAGCGATCAGGGCTACACGGCGATCAACGCCGCGTTCGTGCTCGAGCTGCTGGCGCGCGAAGCCGCCGTCGAGGCCAGCAAGACGGGGCAGGGCTGGGAGAGCGTCGACGATCAGCTGGGCCGGGCCCGCCAGATTCGCGCGGGGCTCGCGCAGCTGCTGCCCACGCTGCCCGCCCGGCCGGGGAACGACTACCTGAAGACCGAGTGGTGGTTCTACACCACGCGCGCCGAGGCGCACGTCGGTCTGGGTGAGTACAAGGAGGCACTGGCCGCGCTCCGCGAGTTCAACACCGCGGTCGGGCTGGCGAGCCAGAATCCTCCGGCCGACATCTTGCCGCCGTGGGAGATCGAGTCCACCATGACCCAGTTCGCCGCGCTCATCCAGACGCAGGCCGACCTCGTCGAGCACCTGCAGGGCCGCCCAGGGTGGACCTCGCCGTGGCCCTTCCCGGCTGGCGAGCTGCGCGAGCGGGCCTCCGGGGCGCTCCGCGACTATCTCGGCGAGCTCGCGCCGGGCGTGGACCGGGTGGTGCGAGGCAAGGTCGGACTGGGGCTTTCGGGCGGCGGCTTTCGCGCATCGCTGTTCCACATCGGCGTGCTGGCCCATCTCGCGGAGCGCGACATCCTCCGCCAAGTCGAGGTGCTCTCGTGCGTGTCGGGCGGGTCGATCGTCGGCGCCCACTACTACCTGGAGGTCAAGCGGCTGCTCGAGCAGACGCCGGACGGCCAGGTGAAACGCGAGGACTACGTCGACATCGTGAAGCGGGTGGAACGGGACTTCCTCGCCGGCGTACAGACCAACATCCGCTGCCGGGTCTTCGCCAGCATCTGGGCCAACCTGCGCATGTTCTTTCCAGCCGGGCTACACGACGACCCGCCGGCTGGGCGAGCTCTACGAGTCCGCGCTGTACTCGAAGGTCGCCGACGGTCACGGGCACCGGCCCCGCCATCTCGACGAGCTCTTCGTACACCCCGCGGACGATCCGGACTCAAGCCCAAGTACGACAACTGGCGCCGCGCAGCGTCTCATCTCGGCGATCCGTACCGACCTCGACTCCTTCACCGAGGTCGAGGCCTCCGCCCTGATGACGAGCGGCTATCGCCAGGCCGAGTTCGGCTGCCAGACTCTAAAAGAGTTTCCGGCGGCGGTGCCGCCGAAGGACGGCTGGGGGTTCCTGCGGATCGAGCCGGCGCTCCAACCGGGGCCCGGCTACGACGACCTGACGAAGCAGCTGCGCATCGGGAGCTTCACGCCGGGCAAGGTGTGGATGCTGTGGCCGCCGCTCACCGTCGCTGGCATCGTGATCGTGCTCGCCGCGATGGTCGGACTCTTTCGGACATGGCAGGTCTACTACGACGTCAAGCTGGTGACCGTGGGAAGCCTCGGCGTCCTGCTGTTCTTCGTCGCGGCGTCGATAGTGGCGCCGCACCTGGTCCGCTTGATCCGCTGGGGGACGACGTTCCGCGACGTGGGGCTGCGGAGCCTGGCCGCCGCGGTGGGGGCCATCGGCTTCAAGGTGCACCTCGCGCTCTTCGACCCGATCTTCCTGCGGCTCGGCAAGCTGTCGCGGTTGCTGGCCCGGCGCCAGGGCCGTGTGGTCTGACGTCCTCCCGGTGCTCGCGCGCGCAGGCTCGGCGGCGAAGATCATCGTGCGAGGTCGTGGGACGAGAGAACCAGGAACGGAAAGCTGAGCGCGGCACCATCGCCCGCGGCCCCCGTCGAGCCGGCTCCGCTCGCCGACGTCTTCATCAGCTACGCCCACGCCGACGAGGCGATTGCCCGGAACCTGGTGGCGACCTTGACCGGTGACATTCCAGGTGCCACCTGCAGTGCTACCTAGCGAGAGTGGGAGGTAGTAGTGGTTACCCCCTAGCAAAGACTACCTTTCGGCGATGGCGGAAAATCAGCCCAGCTACGCCAACTCCAAGCAGAGCGAGCGTGGACGCCTCTGGCACCCGAGTCCAGATCCCGTTGTCACCTGTGGCTTGGTACGTACACAGTCCGACGTTGTCCGGGAAGCCCGGACAGCCCAAGCCACCGCCAGGAATTCCCTCGCCCAAGATCCTCCAGACTCCTTGATTCGACCGAAAATCGTCCTGTCCCCACAAGATCTCGCCGTTTAAGGCCCCGCTACTATTGGGTGGCATGTTAGGGAACACGAAGAATTCGAGGTTGAATGGGAACATGGCGAAGTCGAATGAGGTGTTGTTATCGGAGTAGAGGGCTTCGAGCAATACTCCGGGTGCGGGACCGAGCACCACCTGACCTGGGATGTAGGCATCGGTGGTGACCGCACGGAAGGTCGCCTGACCCGTGCAGCTGGTGACGCAGGCGCCTTTCCACTCATAGACGATGTCGGCCTGGGCGCTGAACGGTCCACCCAGTAGCAGGAACGCTGCCGCAGCGAGGAACATTCTGAGCATTTTCATATCTCTTCCGTCCCCTTTCGCTTTCCACCGACCCAAGGCTGCATGGCACCGCACCGGATGGCACTGGCTCCAACCGACTGAATACTGAACA